>CAJCIS010000131.1 GCA_903970435.1 Acidobacteriota bacterium
GCCGACATACAGGCGCGGGAAACTCTGCGGATGCTGCGCCAGCGCGGCGGCGAACGGCGAACCGTCGCGCACCGCATCGCGCAACTGCGTCAGAATGCCTTTCATGCGGGCATTGGCGGCCGTATCGACAAGAAAACGTAATGCCCGGTCGAGATCCTGGCCGGCGTTCAGCATCACCGCCAATTCGCGTGTGATATTGGCGACCTCGGCGCCGTTCAGGGCGCGGCCGGCGCCGAACTCCGCGCGCAGCAGATCGCTGAAAAACCCGCGCGACCCGTCCGCCGCTTCCGCGCGCATCGGCAAGCTGCCCTGCTGGCGCAATTTCTCGATGACTGCCTGCTCGGAGGGCGCCTCGAGCACGCCTTGAACGAGCTCGCCGGCGGGGGAGACGGCGGTGTAACGGAAGGAGGGCATTAGAAGGTGTTCTTTTTTGAAAAAAAGAACCAAAAAACTTTTTCTCGTTGGCTGACGCGGCTGTAACAACGACGCGCTTCGAAAAGAGCAAAAGTTTTTTGGTTCTTTTTTTCAAAAAAGAACTGCTTCCTTCCCATCACGCTTCCGCCCGAATGCTACGCACCACTTCCTCAATCGTGGTCGTCCCCGCCAATGCCGCCTCGAGACCGGCCTGGAACATCGTTACCATGCCGTTGGCAACCGCTGCCTTTTCGATTTCCATGTGATCGGCCTTGGAGAAAATCAGATGTTCTATTGCCGCATCGGGCTGCAGGAACTCGGCAATCGCCTGGCGGCCGCGGTAGCCGGTGCTGCGGCATTGCGAGCATCCCACCGGATGCCACAATTTCAGCCGCATGCCGCGGCGCCCTTCGGCCAGGCCGAACCGGGCAATCAGTTCCGGCGGCGCATCCGTCTCGCGCTTGCACGCGTCGCACAGGCGCCGCACCAGCCGCTGCGCCAGCACGCCGCGCAGCACGGCGGTGACCAGGTAATCCTCCAGCCCCAGGTCACGCAATCGCGTAATGGTTGCCGACGCGGAGTTGGTATGCAGCGTGGACAGCACCAGATGCCCGGTCAGCGCCGCCTGCACCGCGATCTGCGCCGTCTCGAGGTCGCGAATTTCGCCGACCATGATGACGTCCGGGTCCTGCCGCAGGATGGATCGCAGCATCGCCGCGAAATTCAGGCCGATCTGGGGTTTTATCTGGGTCTGATTAATGCCGCCCAACTGATATTCGATCGGATCCTCGACGGTGACGATATTACGGCTCACCGCGTTGATCGTTGTGAGGCCGGTATAAAGCGTCGTGGTCTTGCCGCTGCCGGTCGGGCCGGTCACGAGCAGGATTCCGTTGGGGAGTTCCAAGGCCTTCGTCCAGGCTTGCACCACATGCGCGGGCAGGCCGAGTTTCTCGTAATCGAACACCACGCTGCTGCGGTCGAGCACGCGGAGCACGAGTTTTTCGCCGTATAGCGTGGGCGTGGTGGAGACGCGGAAATCGACTTCGGTGCCGCGCACGGCGAGCTTGATGCGGCCGTCCTGCGGCAGGCGCCGCTCGGCGATGTCGAGCTTCGACATGATTTTGACGCGTGAAATGATGGCCGGCGCGAGGCGCGCGGCGGGGCTTTCGGCCTCGTGCAGCACGCCGTCGTAGCGGTAACGCACGCGCAGGCGGTCCTCGAACGGCTCTATATGGATGTCGCTGGCATGCGTCTCCACGGCGCGGCCGATTAACTGGTTGACCAGGCGGATCACCGGCGCCTCGCTGGCGAGGTCCTTGAGGCGTTCGGCATCCTCTTCCAGCGCCTCGCCGCCATCGCCGCCGCCGGATGCGGCTTCCGCCGCCTCGCCTTCGGGGTAGAGCCGGCCGAACGCCGCCTCCAGCTCGATCGGCACGGCAATTTCCAGGCGCACCGCCAGCGCCGTCGCGGCGGCCACGGCCGATGGCGTGAACTGGTCCAGCGCGTCGGTGACCGCGAGCACCAGCATGTCCTGTTCCACGGCGACCGGCACCGCCCGTGCCGTGCGCAGGAAGCGCGACGTCAGCCGTTCCGGGAACAATGGCGCCTCCGGGTAGCGCGCGGGCCCCGCGATCGGCACGCCGAGCAGGGTGGCGTAGGCCTCGGCCAGGCCGCGTTCCGTGACCAGCCCGAGTTGGAGCAGCACCTGGTCGAGCCGCTGGCCGCTTTCGGCGGCCACGCGCCGGCCACGGTCCAGGGTGACCAGGTCGCACTGTCCCTGCCGCACGAGAATGCTGGCCAGCAGCTCCACCTGGCGCGTGGCGGGGGCCTCGCTCGCCTGCGGGGCGGAATCGTTGGCGGAAAGGCGAACGCCGGAGACCGTCATACGGGCAGTAATCCTGTTGCTGGCGGCCTCCGGGAAGGCGCGGGGAGAGCCGCCTTATCTATCCACGATGAAAACTCTACACCATGGTGCCTCGGGATGGGCACAGCGGTCGAGTTAATCAACGGTTGGATTCTGCCGGTTCTTGCCGGCCCGGCGGTCGGCAGCTTCCTGGGTGTGCTGATCCGGCGGCTGCCGGCCGGGCGGGATGTGGTGCTGACCCGCAGCGCCTGCGAGGCGTGCGGCCACGTATTGACGCCGGCCGAGCTGGTGCCGGTTCTGAGTTACCTGCGTCAGCGTGGCCGGTGCGCGGCCTGCGGCGCCCGCATCGATCCGCAGCATGTGTGGATCGAGCTTGCCGCCCTGGGCATTGCGATCGTGGCGGCATGCGCGGTGCCGGGCGGGCCGTTTTTGTGGCTGAGCTGCGTGTTGGGCTGGTGGCTGCTTGCCTTGGGGTGGATCGACGCGCTGAGTTTCCGGCTGCCCGATGTGCTTACCCTCCCGCTCATTCCGGCCGGACTTGCGGAGGCGGCCTGGTTTGAGCCGGCCAGCCTTGCCGGCCGCGGCCTCGCCGCGACCGTGGCTTTCGGCGTGTTATGGCTGGTTGGCTTTGTGTATCGCCGGGCGCGCCATCGGGAGGGGCTCGGGCTTGGCGACGCCAAGCTGTTTGCCGCCGGCGGGGCGTGGGGGGGCATCAGCCTGCTGCCGTTTGCGATGCTCGTGGCGCCGGTGTTGACCTTGCTTTACGCTGGCACCCTGTGGCTGCGCGGTGTTCCGGTGACGGGGACCACGAAGCTGCCTTTCGGGCCGTTTCTTGCGGCGGCGATCTGGATGGGGTGGCTTTTCCGGCCTTAGGAAGGAAGCAGTTCTTTTCTGAAGAAAAGAACCAAACCCGGATTTCCCGGATGAGTGCGGATTTCCTACTACAGGACTGCCGAATCTGGAATAAATATCAGCGTGATGTTGTCAACGAGGGCGCGCGTCGATGGAACACCCAGCGGGTGAGCATATCCTCGACGCCATTGCGGCGCTGCGTCCGCTGCCGCCGGCGCGATGCTGAGCGCCGCAGTCACTGCCTGCATTGACTGTCGGCAGGGGAACTGCGTTCATTTGTCGTTCAGCCCAGCAGAATCTCCGGCCGGACGGCAATCACTGGCCGGTGGCGCTGGCCGCGGGCGCCGTCCCGGCACTTTCGCTGTTGTAAAGGCCGTCGGACGGCGGGTAGCCTGCCTCTCAGACGGCCGGGTGGGCCGGCCATCTGGGGAATGTCGGTTTAAGCGCCAGCGGGAGGAATGCGGAATGGGATTTAAGGTGCCTGGCCTTGCTATCGCTGTGACCGTAATCATTGTTGGATCGATGGGGCGAGCCCAGGCGACCAGCGAATCGGTCTTGTACACGTTTTCAGGTGGTGCAGATGGCGGCTATCCGGAAGCGCCGGTAATCCTTTTGGGAAAGAAACTTTATACCACGACTTCCGGCGGCGGCGGCGCCAGTGGCGCAGGCACAGTGTTCGAGACAACGCTCAGCGGCGCCGGACACGCGATCTATGCGTTCAAAGGCGCTCCTGATGGCGCGAGCCCGCTTTCCGGGCTCACCGCGATTCACGGCGTTCTCTATGGCACGACGTATGATGGCGGCAACCAGTCTTGCCAGCTCGATGGCGTGTCCGATTGCGGCACGGTGTTCGCCGTTACGCCGAAGGGCAAGGAGCAAGTCGTCTATGCATTCAAGGGTGGCAGCGACGGCGCCAATCCAGACGCTTCGCTGATCCAAAGTGCTGGCACGCTTTTCGGAACGACATCTTCGGGTGCGGGAACAGGCTGCGGCGGGTTTGGCGTTGTTGGCTGCGGCGCCGTGTTCTCACTTACGACATCAGGATCTGAATCCTTACTTTACGCCTTCCAGGGCGGCACGGATGGCGGCCTGCCAGGGCCCGGCGCGCTCGTCAAGATTGGTGGAAATTTCTACGGCACCACAATCGCATTCGGTAACAAGAAATGCACGGCGCATTTGGGTTGTGGGACCGTCTATTCCATTTCACCATCGGGCTCACTCAATACGTTATATACCTTTACAGGCGGCACGGATGGTGCCTCTCCAAACGAGCTTGTTGCCGTGGGTTCTACGCTCTTTGGCACTACGATTTACGGCGGCAATGGCTCTAACGGCACCGTCTTTGAGCTGAGCCTTGCCGGTAAAGAGACAGTTTTGTATCGATTTAGTGGACAAGCGGATGGCAGTAATCCCAACCCGGGGATGGCCAATCTGAACGGCACTCTATACGGTACCACCGCCAACGGTGGCGCCAACGGTTGTGGAACCGTGTTTTCGGTTTCCTCAAGCGGCACCGTAGCGGCTATCTATTCATTCGGCGGCCAGGCAAACGGCGATGGGTGCAATCCGCGCTCCGGTCTCGTGAACGTCAACGGCACGCTCTACGGTACTACCTCGTATGGTGGCGCCAGTGATGTCGGAACGATTTACAAATTTGTCCCCTAGTGTGGGGAGCTCCGGGACTAAATGCTGCTGTGAGAGAGAGCCTTGTTTTTTTTACGACGAACTGAATGAGACTTTTGCTGGCCCCATTCCCATTGGCAGGCTTAAGGCATACAGACAGTTCTCCATGCCAGCCTTTTCCCAATCCCCTGGGCGGTTGTAAGAATCTGGCTTGAATGTCGCGGATCTCATCAACAAGCAAATTCATTGCGGCTGCCACGCCCGCACAGAACGCAATCCCCTCCCGGGCATAGCGGCGCCGCTCTGCCGTACGACCATCGGCGATTTGCAGATCAATATTAACTCTAAGCCGCATCGGTTCAGTCTTGACCCGACCATCGCGTGCGGGCACCTTTCCGTTCCCTTCCAGGTCGCAGGATGACCAGCCATGTATCAACTCCTTACGAAAACGTTCGCGGTCCTGGGCGTGTTTACCCTTTCGGCAGGGCCGTGGCCTGCCTGGGCAGGGACCTACAAGCAACTCTATGCGTTCCAGGGCGGAAGCGACGGCATGGATCCTCAGGCAGGTCTCGTTAGTTCGGATAAGCTGCTGTACGGGACGACGTCTGGAGGCGGCGCCAGTGGTGGTGGGACGGTGTTTTCGGTGGACCCTACGACGGGCTCGGACGCTGTCGTGCATTCGTTTCAGGCAATCGACGGCGGGGCGACACCGTACGCTGGCCTCATCAAGGTGGGTACCAAACTATATGGGACAACCTTGGACGGCGGCGCGGCTGGTTACGGCACCTGATGCAATCCCTGTCGTATCGGATATAGCCCAAACCTTTGTGCAGGCGCCATAGCAAAAGTCTTTTGGTTCTTTTCTTCAGAAAAGAACTACTTCCTACCCAGGCGCGCGATTGCCGCCGCCAACGGTCGTTCACTATCGAAATAATCTTCCCACGCCGTCATCTTCGCCACCAGCGCCGGCGCTGTTCTGATCGTGAATTTTGCCGGATCGAGACCCGTCTTTACCTGGCTCCAGGTCAGCGGCATTGAGACGGGCGCGCCGGGGCGGCCGCGGGGCGATAGCGGCGCGACGGCCGTGGCCATGCGGTCGTTGCGGAGATAGTCGAGGAAGATGCGGCCGGTGCGCTGTTTCTTGGCCATGTTGATGAGAAAGCGGTCGGGCGCTTCGGCTTCCATCGCCTGGCAAAAATCGCGCGCGAAGGCTTTGGCGGCCGGCCAGTCGATCCCCGCGGCGGCGACCGGCGTGACCACGTGCAAGCCTTTGCCGCCGGTGGTTTTGCAGAAGCTGATGAGCCCCAGATCCTGCAACCGGTCGCGCACGTCCCGCGCGGCGGCAATGACGTCGGTAAAGGCAACGTCCGGCGCCGGATCGAGATCGAAGACGAGGCGTCCCGGCTGCTCCGGCTTGAAGGGTTCGCAATTCCAGGGGTGCAGTTCGACGGCGCCGATTTGCGCGGCGGCGATGAGGGTTTCGATGCGGTCGAGCTGCAGATAGGGTTTTTTGTCGCCGAACACCTCCACTTCGGTGAACAATGACGAAGATCCGCGCGCTGCGTGGCGCTGAAAAAAGCGTTCGCCGGCAATGCCGTCGGGCATGCGGATGACCGAGCAGGGCCGACCCTCGATGTGCCGGAGCAGCCAGGCGCCGACCGATTCGTAATAGCGGGCGAGATCGAGTTTCGTGACGGGCTGGCCATCATTGGCGTCCGGCCACAGCGCCTTGCCGGCGTGCGAGAGGGTGACACCCATGACGGGCACCGACCCGCGGGGCGAAACGGTGCGGACGGAAGCCGGCGCCGGCGGGGTGAGATCCGTGGTTTTGGCGGGCGCCGGTATTTCCGCCTCCACCTCGCGTGCCGGTTTGTCTTCCCGCAGGCCCTTGAAGGCGGCTTGCCGAATGGCGCCGTCGCCGGTGAAGCCGGCATATTCGATTTCGGCCACGAGTTCGGGCCGCACCCAGTGCACGCCGGCGGCTTTCTTCGGCGCGTCCTTGCCGCCGAACGGGTTTTTGTCGGTTTCGAGCGCGCGCAGTTTCGGCATGAGCCGATCGACCGTGCCGCGCCCGAAACCCGTGCCGATCCGGCCGACATGCACGAGCTCGCCGTCGCGATTGATGCCGGCGATGAGCGACCGGAACGCGTCGCCCGTCATTGTCCAGCCGCCGATCACCACTTCGTGACCCTGGCGGCATTTCGATTTCATCCAGGCCTCGCCGCGGCCCGATTGATAAGGCGCGTCCAGCTTCTTGGAGACAATGCCTTCCAGTTCCATCCGGCACGCCGATTGCAGCACGGCGTCGCCGGCGGTGACGAAATGATCGACGTAACGGATGTTTGGCGACACATCGTCCACAAGCGTCTTGAGGCGCGCCTTGCGGTCCGACAACGCAAGCGGCCGCATATCGTCGCCGCCGGTGAACAGCAGGTCGAAGACGAAGAAAATCAGGTCGTTGGTTTTGCCTTCGGAGATGGCGGCCTGGAGGGCGGCGAAATCCGGCGCGCCGGTGTGGTCGAGTGCAACGACCTCGCCGTCGATCATGCCGTCCGGCAACGTGGCGCCGGCTTTGACGATGGCGGGGAATTTGGCGGACCAGTCCAGGCCCTTGCGGGTCAGCAACGTCGCCTTGCCGGATTCGGTGCGGAGCTGCATTCTGTAGCCGTCGAATTTTATTTCGTGCGCCCAGCCGACGCCGCCGGGTGGCTTTTCAACGGATTTGCAAAGCTGCGGCTCGATAAATTCCGGCATGGCGGCCTGCTTGCCCGGCTTTGCGCGTGGCTCGGCAACCGCCTTGGCGGTTTTGGTGCCCCGCGGCGGAGCCGCCCTTTTAGTAGGCGACGGCGGAGCCGCCCTTTTTGTAGGCGGCGGCGGAGCCGCCCTTTTAGGAATAGGCGGCGAGGCGGCGGCGGTGGAATGGGCGTTCTGGCGGCTCTGCCAGACGGCATCCGCCTGGGTTGACGACGCGGTCATGAAGGGTGTTGCGGACTTGCCGCTTCCGGCGGCGATCTGTGCCATGCTGCGGCCGGAGGCGACCGAGCGGTCCTCGGCGGCGAGCGCATCGCCCTGCCCTTCCACCGCGGCTTCGTCGCGATGCTTGATCAGCAGCCAGTTGTTGCGTTTGGATTTGCCGTCGGCGCGCAGGCGGACGAGTACCCAGCCGCCATGCATCCGCTCGCCTTCCATGACGAATTTGAGTTCGCCGCGATCGAGCGCGCGGCCGACATCCTCGAACCCGTGCTCGGGCGCCCAGTAGCCGCGGTCCCATAATTGCACCGTGCCGCCGCCATATTGGCCCTTGGGGATGGTGCCTTCGAAATCGCCATAATCGAGAGGATGGTCCTCCACCTCCACGGCCAGCCGGCGGTCGTGCGGGTCGAGTGACGGACCGCGCGTGACGGCCCACGACTTGAACACGCCATCATGTTCCAGGCGGAGATCGAAATGCAGGCGGGTGGCGGCGTGTTTCTGGATGACGAAGCGGGCGCGCGGGGAGGCCACGACCCGGGCTTGCTCGCCCGAGGGCTCCGCCGTCCGGTCGAAATCGCGCATTTGCCGGTAGCGGGCGAGTTTCGGCGCGGCCATGTGATAAGCTCCGACTCGATCGACCAGGATTCAAGGTTGGGCAACCCCGGTTCAAGGTTGGGGGTGAAGGTTTTGGAATGAACGTTCGGCGGGGCAAGTCGATCCGGCGGCGTGACCGGAAGGAGATCAGCCATGACAGAGTTTGCGCAAGCCGGGCGGCTTTTTCGTATCCGGACGTTGCAGGCGGACGCTGACGATCATCACGGACATATCCTGGCCGGTGCCAGCTTCGAGGCGGCGGCCGTTGCTTATCTGGAGGCGCGACCGGTTGTGGCCGGGGGGGATGGCGAGATACGCGTGCTTGTGCATGACCTCGACAGCGGACATGAGCATTGCTTCCGCATCGACCTGCAAACCGGGGAGACCGCGCGCTGCGGCGAATGAAATCAGTGCCTTGCGGCGAACAGGCGTTTTAGGGGCTGGTCTGGGCTTGGGCCGCCGGGCGGTATTTCTGCGGTCGCCTCCGGCACGCCGTGAGTAGTTTCCGAAGCTGCGCTTGTCGGAACTTTTGCCGTTAGCTGAATAAGCTTGCAGCAACGCCCGGGAACCGCCGGGTTTCCGCAAGCGGGAGGCAAACGCCCTTTCATCTCAAAGCGAAGGACGGCGCCATGGCTAACTACCGAATCTACATGCTCGATGGCGCGGGGCGAGTCCTTACGGGATCGGACGTGTCATGCCAGAGCGACGAAGCGGCATTCGCGTGGGCGCGTGTCACCTTGGGGATGGATGCGAGCGCTGAGATATGGTGCGGCGCGCGGTGCGTGGGGCGCGTTTCGGGCACGACGATGATGCCGCATGCCTATCCGCCGAAGCTTCGATTTATGCGTGCGGATGCCTGGCAGCTCGGCGGGCGGGATTCACCATGGTATGTGAATGACAATGCTGGCGCGCAGGGGGCGGATTCGTTGCGGCAGGAGTAGGAAAACGCAGTATTCCTTTTTTGAAAAAAAAGAAACAAAAAACTTTTGCCGTTTTGTTGTCGTTTGCGTTATGGGTATATTCTGGCCCTTTGCACATTTTGGTGTTGCGCCCATTATGCAGTTGTGCACGCCCCCCGTGCGCAGCCTGGTAGCTCCGGTTCGGTGGCCCCTCTGCCGCC
>CAJCIS010000132.1 GCA_903970435.1 Acidobacteriota bacterium
CGCCAATGTCGGCCAGCGGCTTGCCCGGCAGCCGTGTCGCCGCCAGCCTTGCTGGGATGATGATGAGGGGTGCCAATTTGTGTGGGTTGTCGGGCCGCTGGCGCTTGTCTACAGGGGTGCGTCGCAACATTGGCAGGATGCAGGGTGCCCGGCAAATGGCCGGGGGTGTATCCTCTCGTTCGGGAATCCGCCGCAGATGGACAGCATGGAATGGAACAAGATCCTGGGTGCCATCCTGGCGGCGGGCATTGCGTATAGCGGATTTGGCATCATTGCCGACAATGTGGTGCACCCGCACCGGCTGAGGGAATCGGCGATCAAGATCGCGGGCGTGGTGGAGGCGCCGACGAGTGCGGCGCCGGAGGCGCCGAAGGCGCTGCCGGATATTGCACCGTTGCTGGCCCGCGCGAGCGTTCCGGCGGGCGAGGCGGATACCAAGAAGCTGTGCACGGCGTGCCATAACTTTGCCGCCGGCGCGGGGGCGAAGATCGGGCCTGATTTGTACGATGTGGTGGGGCGCGACCGGGCCAGCGTGGCGGGGTTCGATTACAGCAGCGCGCTGAAGGGCAAGCCGGGCAAGTGGACTTTTGTCGATCTCAATGAGTGGCTGCATAGTCCGCGGACATTCGCACCGGGGACCAAGATGACGTTTGCCGGCATCGATAATGACAAGGATCGGGCGGACGTGATCGATTATCTCGACAGCCTGTCCGCGAAGCCCGTCCCGTTGCCGCCGGCGAAATAAATCAACAGTTTTTTGTTTCTTTTTTTCAAAAAAGGAAATGCTTCCCTCCGACTTCATTTCGTTGGCCCACGATCTGGCCGATGTGGCCGGGGCGGTTATCCGCCCCTATTACCGCGCCAGGCTGCATGCCGACGAAAAGCGGGATTTGTCGCCCGTAACGGTTGCGGACCGCGAGGCCGAACTGGCCATGCGGGCGCTGATTGCGGCGCGGTGTCCGGATCATGGCATTCATGGCGAGGAATTCGGGTTGGAAAACCCGGACAGCCCTTATCGCTGGGTGCTCGACCCGATCGATGGAACGCGGGCGTTCATTACGGGGCGGCCGTTGTTCGGCACGCTGATCGGGCTGCTGCATGAAGGGCGGCCGGTGCTTGGGGTGATCGACCAGCCGGTAACCGGGGAGCGCTGGCTGGGGGTTGCGGGGCGGCCCAC
This sequence comes from Acidobacteriota bacterium, assembly GCA_903970435.1. Classification (GTDB taxonomy): domain Bacteria; phylum Pseudomonadota; class Alphaproteobacteria; order Acetobacterales; family Acetobacteraceae; genus CAJCIS01. Next base: position 1,178 of record CAJCIS010000132.1, read on the forward strand.
CGTGTTTCGCGGGACGTATGGGCGCGCCGGCACGCGGACCTGTCGGGCGCTGGCGGATGCGGAATTGTCTGCCACGAGTCCGGCGTTGCTGGGGGATGCGAAGGCGGATTTCGATCGGTTGGCGTGGCTTGTGCGGCGGGTGACGTGGGGCGGGGATTGCTATGCGTATGGCCTGCTGGCGCTGGGGCATATCGACATCGTGGCCGAACGCGGGCTGCGGATCTGGGATTGGGCGGCGCTGGTGCCGGTGATCGAGGGCGCGGGCGGGCGGATGACGGATTGGCGCGGCGATGCGCTGACGGTGGAAAGTGCGGGGGACGCGGTGGCGGTGGGTGATCCGTCGCTGCTGGCGGGCGTGGTGGCGTGCCTGGCAAACGGCGGGTGAACTGACGCGCGAAACGTGCGAAGGTCGGTGGATGGCTCGCGCTCCCCGCAAACCGCCGGCGACCCCGACCGAGGCCGCGCTGCATGACGCCGCACTGTCGCACCTGGCGCGCTATGGCACGACGCGGGCGGGGCTGCTGCGCGTGCTGGATCGCAAGGTGGCGCGGTGGGCGGCGTCGCAGCCGGGCGATCGGGAGGCGGCGGATGCGGCGCGGGCGGCGGCACGGCGGGTGGTGGCGCGGCTGACGGAAAGCGGGGCGGTGAGCGACACGGTGTTTGCGCAGGCGCGGGCGCGGACCTTGCACCGGGCGGGGAAATCCGCGCGTGCGATCGGGGCGCATTTGTCGGCCAAGGGGGTGGGCTCGGCGCTGGCGGCGGAGCAGGCGCGGCAGGAGCCGGCGCGGGAGCTGGCCGCGGCTGTCATTCATGTGCGCAAGCGGCGGCTGGGTGCGTTTCGCACTTCGGCGCCGGCGCCGGAAACGTATCGAAAGGAATTGGGGTCGCTCGCGCGGGCGGGGTTTTCGCAAGGCGTGGCGCGGGAGGCGTTGGGATTGTCGCGGGAGGCGGCGGAGGCGATGATTGTGGCGTTTCGGGCGGCGTTGTAGGAAGCAGGAAGTCGTTCTTTTTTGAAAAAAAGAACCAAAAAACTTTTGCAATGAAAAAAGTTTTTTGGTTCTTTTTTTCAAAAAAGAACGACTTCTTCCTTCTTCTTCTTTTGGGAGTTTATCCATGCTCGACAGCGTCAGCGATACCGTGGTGGAAGGCCGGCCGGGGCCGGTTTTCGCGCCGGTTTACCCGGCGGCGGCCGCGGCGGAACTGACGGATATCGAGGCGTATCGGCGCGGGCATCCGTTCGCGGCCTATGCCAGGCTGCGGGCCGAGGCGCCGGTGTGCTGGACGCCGGAGCCGGCCGACCGGCCTGGGTTTTGGGCGGTGACGCGCTATGCCGAAGTGGCGCAGGTCAATAGCGATCCGGCGACATATTCGAGCCAGAAGGGCAGCATGCTGATGGCGCTCGGCAAGCCGGAGGCGCGGCATGAGAAGCTGTTTCCGGCGAGCATGAATACGATGATCAATCTGGACGGCGGCGCGCATATGCAACTGCGGCGCGAGCATATGGCGTATTTCTCGCCGCGCTATCTGGATGCGCTGAAGCTGCGCGTGGCGGCGGAGACAGCGCGGCTGCTGGATGGGCTGGAGGCGGCTTCGGACGGTGGCGTGGTGGACCTGGTGGCGCATTTTTCCAGCCGGCTGCCGCTTTATACCTTGTGCGAAATTCTGGGCGTTCCGGAAGCGGACCGGCCGAAGGTTTTGCAATGGATGCATTACCTGGAAATGGCGGAGAAGGTGGCGACCGACCGCGCGAAGATTGCCGAGCCGACGCCGGAACTGATGCAGTTCGTGATGGAGTTCAATCAGAACGTCGACGAGATGTTCGAGTATGGCAGGGATATTCTCAAGCAGCGGCGGGCGGCGCCGCGCGATGATCTGATGAGCGCGATTGCGCGGGCGCAGGTGGATGGCACGCTGCTGTCGGACGAATATCTGGATGGCAGCTGGTTGCTGATCGTGTTCGCGGGCAACGATACGACGCGGAATACGCTGTCGGGCACGGCGAAGTTGCTGACCGAGTTTCCCGATCAGCGGCGCCGGCTGGCAGCCGAGCCCGGGCTGCTGGGCAATGCCGCCAACGAATTCATCCGGATGGTCAGTCCGGTGATTTACATGCGGCGGACGGCGACGAAGGATACCGAGCTCGCGGGGCAGAAGATTGCCGAGGGCGAGAAGGTGATCATGTATTACGGGGCGGCGAACCGCGACCCTGCGGTATTCGAGGCACCGGACGTGCTCGATGTCGCGCGGGCCAATGCGGACAAACATATCGCGTTCGGATTTGGCCCGCATGTGTGCCTGGGCAAGCGGGTGGCGCAGATACAGCTCGAAGAGGCGTACGGGCAGATCCTGCGGCGGTTTCCGGACATGACATGGACGGGCGAGATCGATATTGCGCCGAATAATTTTGTCCATGCCATTCGGAGTTTGCCGGTACGGCTGCGGCCTTGAGAGAAAAACCGGCGGGCAAGCACGGGCCCGCGTCTGTTCGATGAAACTCCTGACGTGGTATGGCACGATCATGCGGACGGAAGGCGCCACCGGCGCCCGCATTCATGCGCCGCTTTGGCCGCTGCGCGATGCCGCCGACGATCTGGAGCTCGATGTGCCGTGGGACCGCACGGACGCGCGTCATATTCTGCCGGGCGATCCGCCGATAATTGTGCAAAGTGCCGCGGCCGGGCGCGGGCTGCACATATTTCAAGAGCATAAATATCTGTCGGTGCAGCCGAACCGCGGCGAGGTCGGGTTCTTTCGCGACACGCCGCGGCCGACGGAGACGTTCCTGCCCCTGACTGCGGCGGAAATCGGGCGGCTGCGCGACATTGTCGGCCATGGCTGGCAGATCGTGGAAACCGGTGAAATCGTGGCGCCGGGCGCGGTTACGGTTCTGGATGCTTTCGTTCTGGCCCTGGGGCGCGAACGCGTGTCACTGCAGGCCGGGGTGCCGATGCTGGACATCTCGGGGCAGATTCTGATGATGGCGGCGGCCGATGGCCGCACGTTGAATGCGCGGCGCGGCGCGCCATTGCCGGCGCGTGATGAAATGAAACTGAAGCTGCATGCCCCCGGGCCGCCCGCCGTGGCCGATGCGGCGTCGTTCGCGCGCGCCGCCGAGGGTAGCCTGACATTGCAAGGGCAGACCGAATACGGATTTCTGCCGCTGACGGCGCGGCTGTCGCACCAGGCCTGGATGCATGCGCGCAACTGGCGATCGGATGGGCCTACCCTGGGACCGTACCGGGCGAAAACCAGGGTGGTGCGCGAGCGGGACAAATACGTCATGCTGACGGCGGGACAGGAGGGCGTGGTTTTCGATGAAGCCGGCGTCACCAACGAAGGTGGCTATCTGTTCAACCAGAATGTTAGCCATCGCGGCGTGATCATGCGGGAGGGCGACGGCCTGTACATCGATCGCGCGGCGCTCGATGCGGCGCCGCGTCTGGCCGGCTGCCATGCCATTTTCGTCAACGGCAATTTGTCGAACTATTATCATTGGGTCATCGATGCGCTGTTGCCGCTGTTCATCATGCGCGATTTTCTGCCGCCGGGCACAAGGTTGCTGATCCCTGGCCGGATTGCCGATTTGCGCGGCGCACGCGGCATCGTGGACCACATGGAAGCTTTGCGGGACTGGGGTTTTGGCGACATGGACATCGTCGAAATGCCGCCGCCGTTGTGCCGGGTGGAGGAGGTCGTTTGGGTGGATCAGACATCCTCGGTGAATATTCTGGCCGAAACATTGGTGGCGGCGCGGGCGCATGTCTGGTCACGCGCGGGTGCGGCCCAGGGGGCGGCCCAGGGGGCGGCCCAGGGGGAGGCGCGGGGGGCGGCGCGGCGGCGCATCTATGTCCGCCGGCACGGGTCGCGCGACGTGCGCAATGGCGCCGACGTGGAGGGCGTGCTGGAGGAATTCGGGTTCGAGACAGCCGAAATGGAGGTACTGTCGCCGCGCCGGCAAATCGAAATGTTTCGCGATGCCGATTATGTGGTGGCGGGGCACGGGGCGGCGTTGAGCAACATCCTGTACTGCGCGCCGGGAACCCGGGTGATCGAAATCTCGCCCGACGCGGAATATCGCAGTTGCTATGCCGAATTGAGCGACAAACTTGGGCTGGTGCATGCGATGCTGCCGTGCCCAACGCCCGATGATGATTTTTTCGGCAGCATGAACGTCGATGTGGCCGACCTGCGCGCGCTGCTGATGCAACTGCAAAGCTGGCGCTGACATGGCCATCAGGATCGGCGTGCTCGGCAACGATCAGGCGGCCGGCATGGCGGCGTCGTTGCGCGCCTTGCTGCCGGGCAGCGAGGTTGTTCATTTCACCGCGGATGCGGCGCGAGCGGTCACATTGGCCGCGTTGCAGCAATGCGATCAGGTGATTGCCCAGCCCCTGCCGGATGAAGGCGAGCCGCTGTCGGCGGCCTCGCTGCGCGCCGCAATCCCTGGCGCGCATTGGGTGCCGGCGGTGGATTTTGCCGGCTTTCATCCCGATGTCATAACCGTATCGGCGCATGGCAAGAAGCTGGACGGGCCGACGGGTACGCTGCATTCGCGCATTGCCGTGCTGGGGTATCTGGCGGGATTTTCCGCAGGCGAGACCGTGGCGCTTTATAACCGGCTGGTGTTTGCCAAGCTTGGCTATTTGCGGGCGTATGAGGCGGCGACGGCCCGTCTGGGCGCGGTGTTCGCCGGCCTGGACATCGATCTTGCGCCGTTACAGGCGGCGTGGTCGGCGGGCGGGTGTTTCATGCATGCGCCGGACCGGCCGAAAATTCGCGTTCTGCTGGACCTGGCCCGGCTGGCCTGCGGCCTGATCGGCGCCGCTGCGGCTAGGGAGGACGTTGCGGCTACGCAATTGCCGGACGCGTTGGGCGAGGGCGCGGCGCATCCGGTGTTTCCCGATATCGCCGCCGCGGCCGGGGTGGCGCCGGAAGGACAGTTTCGCGCCGCCGCCGTGCCGGGCAAGACGCGCCGCGCGCTGCCGATCAGGGCGTTCGTGGAGATGTCGTTCCGGTCCTTTGCCGGCGCCGATGCCGGCGCGCTGCGCGCGGCCGACGGCGTGCAAGCAGGGGCTGCCGCGTTGGGGCTGCGAATGCGGCCGAAGGCGCGCCCCGCGCGCGGGCTGGAGCCGGGGATGGCGCTGCTGACCTGGCATGGCACGGTGCTGCGGCAGAGTGTCGCGGGCAGCGGATTGCGGCACATGAAGCTGAACGTTTCGTTGCACGATCGGCCGCCGCTGACCCTGGATTTCCCGAACGCCACGCAGTTGCATGGATTTTCCACGCCTCTGCTGGGCGGCGTGCGGGTGGCGCCGGGACGCACCGCTGGCGTCGTCGCACTGTGGCGGCAAAACCGGGCCTTGTGCGCCGAGCTGCACCATGAAGGTGCTGATTTCACGCGCGCGGCGGTGGGTGACTGGGAAGGCATGCTGCCCATTCGCATGGCCGATCTTGCGGTTCTGTCGACGCTGACGGCGCATGATTGGCGGGTGGAGGCCACCGGTGAGACGGTGCCGCGCGCGGCGATATGGCTGGCGCCCGGCTACGAACTGCGGTTCGGGCGATGGCCCATCGATTTGCGGCGTGACCTGCCTTCGTTCGAGGCGGCAGCTTCGGATGCACCCCGGCGAGTCCGGCTGGTGCTCGGGGACGAAACAATGGTGGCGGTTGCCGCCGCCGCCCCGCCGCCGCCGCCGGTACAG
>CAJCIS010000133.1 GCA_903970435.1 Acidobacteriota bacterium
ATGGGGAGAATATGCCGGCCCGGCGGCGGCAGCTCACGCTTACGTTGCCTTCGCACGCGACCACAAGGCGATGTTTTCGCTCATGTTCCGTTCGGAGCGCCTGGATTTCACACGGCCCAGTTTAGCCGGTGCGGCCCGCGACGCTTCCTTTTTGCTCATGCAAAGCACCGGCGCGCGCCCGTCTGACGGGCCACCGAGCTTGGAAGTACTTGGCCAGGCAGTGGGCAACTGGTCAATTGTGCACGGCTTCGCTGTGCTTTTGATAGATGGCCGCCTTGACGCGGTCCTAACCCTCTGTAACGGCGACGTCGATGTACTTCTCGACGCAGCCCTGGCTGGGTAGGGCCCGCAAGGTTTCAGTTCGATCGCGTGAGCTGTCCTTTCGGATTCGCGTTTTCTTGATAGGTGATCTGCTGGCTAGACTGGTACGTGTGGCGATCGCCACCACTGTCCGCTTCCGAGGCTCGCCGGATAAATCCGCAACAGCCGCAATGGGCGCTTAGCCGCCTGGCTTTTCCTGGCAAGGGTGCGGCCTCGGTGGCTTTCTCCTCCGCGACTCGATACTGCGCATGCTGCAAACGGCCGCCACCATCGGCGTGCGCGCCATGGTGGTGCACGCGACCGGCGACGCGGCCAAGTCGTCCTACGAACGCCACGGCGTCCGCTCATCTTCCCTCGCGCCGCTGACCCTGATGATCACGGTCGCCGAGGCCACCCGGATGCTATCACCGCCCCCATAACGACGCTGGCCGGCAATAATCTGGCGCGCAACGCCAAACCATGGTGATATCCCGCCACATCCACCAATCCGCCCCCCAGACAAACCATAATTTTCAATAACTTGTCCCCCCCGCAAGTCTCTGGCACGCATGATGCAATTACCCAGGCAGGCCACTTCCGGCCAACAAGAGACCCAGGAGACCTGCCATGACGACCATCACCATGAACGCCCTGAATACCCGCAGCCGCCGCGCCGCGCCCGCGTTCAAGACCCAAACCTACGTCCAGGTTCGCGCCGCGATGCCCGATGGGCCCGCCGAGGCAAGCCTGCTCGCCCGCACGTTGGACGTGGTGTCGCACGCAGCCCTGGCCGCGGTACCGTTCGGCGCCATCGCCTGGATGTTCCTTGCGCACTAAAAATGGCGCCTGCCGATCACCTGCGTATCGCCACCCGCTTATGCCCGGCATCCAACCGCAGCGCGATGCCGGCAAAGCGGATCAGCCGCCCCGCCTATCGTCCCAGCCGGAATACCGTTCCGGCATTCGTTGGAAACAGCGAGGGCGCGGTGCCGTACAGAGTTCCGCGCACATCCACCAACGCCGCCGACGGCAGACCACCATCCGCCTGGCCGGTAAAGTTGTAGAGTTTGGCAAACGCACCGGTGGCCGGATTGATGCTGAACACAGTACCGTAATGGAATTTTCCGCCGCGCGGCGTTGTGCCGTACAGGGCATCGCCATCCCTGATCAGCGACGCCTGCGGGCCGGAGAAAACGGCGAAACGGTGCAACACCGCCTCTTGTCCCGTGGCGATGTCGATCTTGAACACCGAGCCATCGGTGTCCGACCCACAGCACCCGGTCGTTGCGCCATACAGAACGCCGCGGTCATACAGCAGCCCGGCAAACGGCGCCGATCCATCCCGGCCGCCCGTGAACACGTGCAGCAATGTCTCTGCGCCGGTGGCGGGATCCACCTGGAAAACCGTTCCGTAATTACCTTTGCCGCCACCTGCGAGTGTCGTGCCATACAGCATGCCGTTCGCGTATACGACACCCGAATACGGCAACGCCCCGTCCTGGCCGCCGGCAAAGCTATACAACGTCGTCTCCGCGCCCGTTGCGGGATCAATGCTGAACACGGTTCCATTGTTGGAAGCGCCGCCGTCATAGGCCGTGCCGTACAGCAGCCCGGCAACATCGATCAGGCCGCCATAAATATAGCCCCCATCAGCGCCGCCGGTGAACGAATAGATTGTCGTTGGGGTTTTCGTGGCAGCATCAAACCGGAACACCGTGCCCTCGTTCGCCGCGCCACCGTTCCGGGTCGTGCCATACAGCGTGCCACCGGCATCGAGCAGCGGCGCAAAAGGATATGCGCCATCAGGGCCGCCGACAAAGGAATACAAGGTCTCGCCCGTCCCCGTCTTCGGATCGACCCTGAAAATCGATCCCACCCCCGCATTCCCGCCGCCGGACGAAGTGCCGTACAAGACACCCCCGACCTTGCCGACGCTGGCGGCCTGCGAGGCCTGGGTACCCGCGAAATCGTGCAACGTCACGTCCCGCGCGGTCGCCGGATCGACGGCAAACACCACGCCGTTTTGCGTGGGCCCGCCGGATTCGGCCGTGCCGTAAAGCATCCCGCCGGACTCGATCACCGCAGCGACCGGGCTGCTGCCATCCTGCCCGCGGAAATCGTGCAGGGTCGTTTCCGAACCGCTGGACGGATCGATCGCGAACACCGTGCCATTCCGCCCTGAACCGCCGGTCGCCGCGGTGCCATACAGCACGCCGTTCACGCGCAGCAGGCCGCCCGCCGGGCTGCTGCCGTCCTTGCCCCCGGTGAAATTGTAGATAATCGTTTCGGCGTGTCGCTTCATATCGAATGCGAACACCGCACCGTCCGTCTGGGCGCCCCCGAAGCTCAACGTTCCATACATCACGCCATCGACATCGATCGGCGGCGCCAGCGGCACTCCCCCGTCGCCGGAAGCGCCAAAGGAATGCAGAACCGTTTCGTCTCCGGTGACCGGATCAAGTCGATACAGAGTGCCCAGACCAAACGCGCCCCCCTGCGACGTCGTGCCGCACAGGGCGCCCCCGCACCTGATCAGGGCGGAGGTTGGGAAAGCGCCGTCATTGTTATCCTGAAAGGAATAGATGGTCGTCTCCGCCCCGGTCGCAGGATCGACGGCAAAGACATACCCGTCGGCATCCGCACCCCCGAACTGCGCGGTTCCGTAGAGCAGGCCGTCATAGGCAAGCAGCGCGCTGGTGGGCGCCGCGCCCTCATCGGTGGCCGGAAAGCTGTACAACACCGTTTCCGCCCCGGTCGCCGGATCGATCCGGAAAACCGTTCCGCTGCCGGAGGTGCCGCCGCCGGCGGTGGTGCCGTACAGAACGCCATCCACCGCAATCAGCGGCGCCGCCGGAACCCCGCCATCGTTGCCGCCGGTGAATTGGTAAACCAGCGTCTCGGTGCCGCGCCCCGGATCGATCTTGAACACCGTGCCCGAATTACCCGTCCCGCCGCCGGACGTGGTGCCCCAGAATGCGCCGCGAAAATGCAGCAGGGCGGCCCGCGGCGCACCACCGTCATTGACACCCGGAATATCATAGATGGTCGTCACTTTCGCCGCCCGGGCCGCCGGCGCCCCCAGCCCCAGCGCCGCACACATGACCGCGTCCATAATTTTCATGGCGCAACCTCCCATTCACCAAACACTTGCGCTTCGGCACGGGTTCGTCAATGCAATCGCCGTCGTGACGCGAAACCTTCGGCGGCCACCGGAGTCACCAACTTGCCAAGCCACGAACCGCCCTGCCCACGCCTGAGCCACATCCTGGAGACGTCCCTCTACGTGGAGGACCTCGTCCGCGCACGGTCATTCTACCAGCGCATCCTCGGCGGCGAGCTGTTCCTGGAAGACGAGCGCATGGCCGCGCTGAGCGTCCCCGGCGGCGGCGTGCTGCTGCTTTTCCGCCGCGGCGCCTCGGCCAGCGGCGCCGACACACCAGGCGGCAAAATCCCCGGCCACGACGGCAACGGCCACCTGCATCTCGCCTTCGGCATTCCCCTGGGCGAACTTTCCGCGTGGGAGAACCACCTCGCCGCATCCGGCGTGCCGGTCGAAAGCCGCATCACCTGGCCACGCGGGGGCACCAGCCTGTATTTCCGCGACCCGGACATGAATTGCGTGGAAGTGGCGACGCCGGGGCTTTGGCCCAACTACTGACAAAGGAAGGAAGTATTTCTTTTTTGAAAAAAAGAAACAAAAAACTTTTACGCCGGTTCTTTTTTGAAAAAAGACCTACTTACTTTCCTTCCGGATAAAGCACCTTCGTCGTGCCGCTCCGCGCGGCATCGTTCAAATCCCGATAAGTCCCATAAGCGAAATCCATCAGCGGATTGCTCACGCCGAACCACAAATGCTCGTTCACGAAATGATGCCGCAAATGATAGCGCTTC
>CAJCIS010000134.1 GCA_903970435.1 Acidobacteriota bacterium
GAAGGCACGCCCGCCGATATGGTCGGCGAGCACAAACTGCGCCATCGTCTCGAACATCGGCACTTCGACCTGCTGGCCTTCGCCGGTCTGTTGACGGTGATACAGCGCCGCCTGTACCGCAATCGCCGCATACAGGCCGACCACGCGGTCGCACAGATTGATCGGGGCATAGCGCGGCTTGCCGTCGACGCGCTCGAACATGCCGGCCACGCCCGAGGCGGCCTGCATCAGGTCGTCGTAGACGGCCGCGCCCGCGTAGGGGCCGCCTTCGCCATAGCCCACGGTCGAGCAGAAAATGATGGAAGGGTTGAGTTCGGTTGCGCTCTCATAGCTCAAGCCGAGGCGCGCCATGGCCTGCGGCCGGATATTCGAGATCAGCACATCGGCGTTGCGAATCAACTCGCGCAACTGGTGCATATCTGCTTCGGCTTTCAGGTCCAGCACGATGCTGCGTTTGTTGCGGTTCGCCTGCAGAAAGAGCGGTCCCATGCCGGGGTTCCGCATCGGGCCGATGTGGCGCATGGAGTCGCCGCCCGCGGATTCGACCTTGATCACGTCCGCGCCGAGGTCGCCGAGAATCTGGGTGGCCGACGGCCCCATCACCACGGTCGTCAAATCGATAATACGCACGCCTGCTAGAGGGCCACTCATCCTGCTTTCTCCTGATTGGGTCCGGGCACGTTCGCCATGCGCAGCGGTAGTCGCGACATTGCTCGCCGCGATCCGGTATAAACCGGAAAGCATCGCTTGGGTTTTCATTGAATTCGCCATAACGAAGTAAAATTCGCCTATGCGATAATCCTACCCGTTGAAACAAGACTTCACAAGCAGGCGAGGTGCTTGAGCGCCTCGTAGTTTCCCTAATGCCGCGGATGACACGGCCGGGCAGCTGGGCTGGGCGGGCGAGCGGATGCCTTGCTGCGCCCTCATGGACGGTCTCATGTCGGGTCCAGGCGGCTAGAATGTTGCACTTTCATACTGAGGTTCTGCTGCATGTCCAAGATCGTTGAACGAACCCTGGATGTCTTCGAGATGTTCGCGTCCGAGAAGCGCCCGCTTTCGCTGACGGACATGACGCGTCTGCTCGGCATTCCAATCTCCAGCTGTCATGACGTGATTCATGCGCTGGAAGCGCGCGGCTACGTGTATGAAACCGGCCCGCGCGCCGGTTACTACCCGACCCGGCTGCTCTACAGCGTCTGCGAGGTCATCGTGGCGCACGATTCGCTGGTCCAGCGCGCTACGCCTCTGCTAGAAGGGATACGGGATTCGTTGGGGGAAACAGTGACCCTGGCGAAGGCAACCGGCATGCAGGTTCTTTACCTGCAGGTGCTGGAGCCTGAACATCCGATCCGCTTCTCGGTCACGGTCGGCTCGGAAATCAGAAGCCTGCATGCCACCTCGGCGGGCAAGGCTTTCCTCAGCACGCTGGCGCCGGAGGCGTTCAATGAATTTCTGCAGTCGGCGGAGTTGAGCCGCTTGACCAGCAAAACGCTCACCGCGAAAAGCAAACTCGCCGCCGATATCAATCAGTCGAAAAACCGTGGCTGGTTCCTCAACCGGGAGGAGAGTCTGGCGGGCGTGGTCACCGTGTCGAGTCCGTTCATCTGGAACAACGCCGTGCATGTCATTACCGTGGCGGGTCCTGCGGACCGGATGGAGGACAAGCTCGAACGTGCGGCGGCGCAGGTCATCGAGGCATGCCGGATATTGGGCGACCGGCAGCGCTAGTGCTGCGTGCCCCTTGCGCAGGCCGCGGCGCTTATGCGGCGCCGGCGGTCTCCCGTCAAACTATCGATGCCTCAGGACTGGGCTTCGCTCTCGCGCCGGATGACTTTCTCCGGTGCTTCGCCGTACGGTGGTGAATAGATCACGAGCAGCCTGATCCGCTCGCTGATGACCTGAATGTCATGAAAAACGCCTGCGGGGAAGAACATCAGGTCGCCCGTCGAGATGTGGTGACGCACGCCGTCGATCTCAGCAGTCGCTTCCCCTTCGATCACATAGGCTGCCTGTTCCATGCCGGGATGGGCATGCGCCACCGCGCCCGCGTGGCGTTCGATATCTCCGTAGATAATCTCCATGAACTGAGCGCCGTTGACGCCCGGAGCGACGAGCCGGTAGTTCTTCGTGCCTTCGTGATTGGCGGGACTGTATGACGGTACGTCCGAGGGCCGGACGACGAATTTGCTTTGCATGGAGTCTGCTTCCTTGAGGTAGATCAGCGGAGAATTTTATTCGCCAATGCGAATGTAAATACGTATTGGCGAATAATAGTCATGACCAAGTCAGGACGCACATCAAGGTTTTCCCTAGAAGTCGACCCTTTACGCGACACAGGGAACATCCCTATATCGCTCTGGTTTGGCATCGTCAGAATACGCCAATGTGAATAACTATTCGCTGTGGCGATACATCACCAGGCCGGGCCGGTCCGCCTCGCGACCAGGCCGTGGCCCCAGACAAGGATTGCTGTGACATGACTAACGAACACAGTCTTGCTGCCCAACCAGGCTCATTTGCCCAGGCGCCTGGCCGGACAGCTCCTGAGCGTCGGCGGGCGGTAGCGGCCGGGATCATCGGCAACACGCTGGAATGGTATGACTTCGGCGTTTATGGCTTTCTCGCGACGCTGCTCGCAAAGCAGTTCTTTCCCGCCTCCGGGCAGTACATCGGTCTGCTGCAAACTTTCGGCGCCTTCGGGGCCGGATTCATCGCGCGCCCGCTGGGCAGCATTCTGCTTGGCCGGATGGGCGACATCATCGGACGTAAAGCGGTACTGACTCTCACGATCCTGATGATGGCCGTCGGCACGATCGCGATAGGAGTGGTGCCGACCTATGCTCACATCGGCATCGCCGCGCCGCTGGTGCTGCTGGTTGCGCGTCTGTTGCAGGGTCTTGCCGCCGGTGGCGAATGGGGCAATGCCGCGGCGTTCCTCGCTGAATGGGCCAAACCCGGCCGCAGAGGCTTTTACGGAGGACTTCTGCTCGCGAGCGTGTCCGGCGGTTTGTTGCTGGGCTCTGGGGTGGCCGCGTGCGTAAGCACGGCGCTGAGCCCTGAGCAGATGACTGACTGGGGATGGCGGATTCCGTTTCTTCTGGGAGCAGCCCTGATTCCTGTTGGTTTGTATATGCGCCGTAACGTCGAGGAGCCGCCAAAATTCAGATCGCAACCGACCGGGGACGTGCCACAGAATCAGACGGCGTTTCCGGCTCTGCTGCTCAGGGCCGCGTGTATCTGTTTGCCGTTGCTGATGGCGTCCTACATGGTGACCGTGTATATGCCTTCATATGCCCAGTTGTACGGCGCGATCCCACGCTCGATGGCGCTTTGGGCCAACACCTGCGCACTTGCACTGACTGTGGTCGGAGCACCGGTCGTGGGGTTGCTGTCCGACCTGTACGGTCGCCGGCGGCAGATGCTGATCTGCGCCGTGCTGCTGGTGGTGCTGGCGTATCCGATGTACGGGCTGATTGCATCGGGCGTCTCTTTTCCGACTTTCTTCGCGATACAGATGCTGCTCACGGCTGTTGTCGTCGGGTTTAATGGCGCTGTGCCCGCGACCGTGGCGGAACTGTTTCCTACCGCCACACGCGCGGTTGGCGCGGCGCTCGCCAATGCGATTGCTGGCGTATTCGGCGGCTTTACGCCTTTCATCTCCACCTGGCTAATCAAGGAATCAGGATCGGTCGCTTCGCCTGCCTGGCTGGTCGTATTCTCCGGTGCCGCAGCATTGCTTGCGCTGATCGGCATAAAAGAAATGGCTCACCGCGAGCTGACCTGAGTGCTTGATTGAGCAGGCGTGGCATTGATGCCGGTCGCCTGACACTCGAACTCATCGCGGCCATCCGGACTTTCAGGGGGCCGCGGTAATCTGGCTATTCACGCTATCGCCCCCTGCTGGATGCCATGCCGGGCTTCGGCCGCGCGTGGCATGGTGCGTTGCTGGAAATCATTGAGCCAATGTTAAGCCTGCAGTCGACATGGACTTTCTTCAAAAAATGACGAGCAAGGTAATTAGTTAACCTAAGTGAAACAATAAATTCAACTGGAGGAATAAAGATGAGACGTTGCATTGTCGCAGGGGCGGTTTTTGCTTCATTCGCGGGGACTGCGTGGGCGCAAAGTAGCGTTACCCTGTATGGACTGTTATCCGAGGGTGTCGGGTGGGTCAGCAACGAGGGTGGCTCCGCCAGTGTGAAAATGTTGGGTGGCACCAACCAGAACAACCGGCTCGGTTTCAAGGTCGCGGAGGACCTCGGCGGCGGCGTGCAGGCCGTAGCAACACTTGAAAATGGTTTCGACATCACGAGCGGGAAGTTCCAGCAGGGCGGCCGGATGTTCGGGCGGCAAGCGTTTGTCGGACTCAGTGATCGCTCGCTGGGTACCGTTACGTTCGGTCGGCAATACGACATGTTCTGGGA
>CAJCIS010000135.1 GCA_903970435.1 Acidobacteriota bacterium
CGCACATCCAGCATCACCGCCGGCCGCTTTCCATGGCGGCGGCCCAGCCGGTCGCACACCACCACGCGGCCCTCCAGCCCGTCGAGCAGGCGTCCGATCAGGGCGGCCCGGCCGCGCCCCTCCTCGCCGCCCGCAGCTTCTCCGTTGATCACCAGCACGCCGAGGCCGGACAACATCGCCTCGCGCCGCAATAATGTCAGAATCGTTTCCAACTCGCCCGGCGCGGCCGGCAGCAGGTCGGTGGCGATCAGCGCCGCGCCGGTGCCGATCTCCATGGCGGCGCCCGCGGCGATCGGCAGGCAATCGGCTTCAGCGCCGCAGAGCTGCACGACGGTTCCGCCGGCGTTCCAGGTGGCGACCAGCAATTTAACGACCGCCGCGTGGGAGCCAGCCAAGGAAGAAGGCCAGGGGCTCTGCCCCTGGACCAAGCTGGGGCCTGAGGCCCCAGACCCCCATTTGTTTAAAGGCTTCACAAACCCGGCCAATTTCTCATCCAGGTGCGCGACCCCAGCCAGGTGATGCAGCACCCGCTCGTCGATGCGCAGCGGCGCCTGCGTCAGCGTGGTGCCGGGCGTAACCTCCAGCAGCTTCCACCGCCGCAGCGGGGCATCGGGCGCCAGCGCGCTCCAATGCGGCCCCTCCAGCATCGCCAGCGCCAAGGCAAAGCTGGGCCAGGGCCGCCCCGGATCACCCTGGGCCGCCGCGCACAGCGACGCCATCTCCGAGTCGAGCTCCATGCCCGCGCACAGCAACAACAGATCGCGTTCGAAGCCGGACAGACCGAAAATGATTTCGATCTGCGAAAGCGCCGGCGGCCGCTCCGCCAGCCAGCGCGCGGCGTCGGGGCACGGTGTTTGATGGCGCAGCCGGTCCTTCAACCGCCCCAGCGCCTGGGTCAGATACGCCTGGTTGGCCACCTCCCACTGCGACGACGGCGCTCCCACGGTGTCCATCAAAAAATGACCGTCGGACCGGAAGGATGCAGGCTGCCATCCGTGTCCAGCGGGCTTTCCGCCCTGTCGACGATAACCTGAACGAAATAAGTGCCGGCGGGCGGAATGCCGATGGGAAAAATGAGCGTGTTGGTCGGCGCCGTTGCCGTTGCCGTGCCTTCGGTGAACAGGGTGGCATCGAACAATGTCGGCCGCGCCCCGGCCGCCTGCGGCCGCAGCGCCAGGATCGCGCGCTGCCCGGCTTGCACCGCCGGGTCCAGAACCACGGTCACGGTATCCGCCGGGGGCGAGCCGACGCCCGTCTGCCGCGTAATCTGATAAACCGGCGGGCTGCCCGAGCGGCGGATCAGCGGCAGCAGGGTAAACGGTGCCGGCACCGACTGCACCCCGCCCGCGTGCGCCACCGGCGGCGAGCCCAGCAACGCAAGCTGGGATACCTGCGCCGTCTGCGTGCCCGCCGGCACGCCCGCCGGCAAGGTCACCGTCAATTGCGTGGCGCTGGCGGCCGACGGCGTCAGCGCCGTCCCCGCAACGAGCACGCTTGTCGCCGTGCTGTCCGGCCCCAGCAAATTGATGCCGGTGAGAACGATCTGTGTGCCCGGCAGGATCAGGTCCGGCGGCCCTTGCGCCGCGGCAATCGACGTCACCACCGGCGGCTGGAACGGCATGGTCAGCAATTGCGGCGTCAGCACCGGCAGGGCCGGCGCCGGCACCGGGTCGCTCGTGTCGATCAGCACCACGCTGGCGACATACGCCGCCGAGAGCACGTAATCGGTCTTCAACAGGAACGACCATAACTTGGAAAGTTCCTCGAGCGAAAAGCTGACCGGCCGGAACCGCACCCGTTCCGATTGCGCGGACAAATCCGCGCCGGCCAGGAACGGCGTCGCCTCCGCGGTGACGATGTCGGCATTGCGCAGCCAGGGCTGGGCATGCAAGGCGAGCGTAATGGCGCCGAGCAGCCGTTGTTGTTCCAGCCGCGTATCGTCGCCGTAGAAGGTCAGCAGGTAGAACAGATCCAGCGCCGCCTGTGGCCGCTGCAGCAAGGTACCGTCGGCGCTCCGGGTCGGCAGGTCGCTGTTGCGCAGCGCCGTGTTGGGCGCCACCTGATACAGAAAGATGTTGACCCCCGTGGTCGGCAGGCGCGTCGGGTCGTCCGGCCGCACCGCCGTCACCACCGCGCTCGATACGTTGGCCAGAACCAGCGCCTCGGTCAGCACGTTCTGCAACGTCTGCGTGACGGTCGCGATGGCCAAGGCGTTGCTCATCTTGTGATGCTCATGCGTTTTTCATGGGGCGCGCGTCAGTTGCTGGAGTTGAACGCAAGCCAGGTATTCAGCGGCGCTTGCGCGTCGGCGCGGATCAGCTGGCCGAGATTGCTGGCACCCTCCAATACGTTTCCGGTCACGCACAGGCGCGCCACCGCAATGGTACCCTGAATCGAATTCTCGTTGTTTTGCGGATAGATCGCCAAGGCGGTGCCGGTGCCCGGCGGGCTGGCGCTCTGTTCGGCCGATATGAGGTTGCCGGTCGCGGCGACCCGGCCAGACACCGCCAGCACCACCGCGGGGTATGACGCCGGCGTGCGAGCCTGCAAGCGGTTATTGGCAATGACCATGCCGGGTCCGACATCCACGCCCGATGCAAAATTGCCGGTGACCACCGCCAGCGCCGGCGCGCCCCATGGCGCCGCATTGGCGGCCGCCGTCGAAAGCCCCCCCGCCAGCGCCGCCACGTTGTTGCCCGTCACTTGCAGCGAAACCCCGCCCGCCGGCGACCCGAAGGTCGGCGACAGCGCCCCCGCGGGCGGCGGCAGCAATACCGACAGCAGCCAGCCGATGAATATCTCCTGCTGCAGCATGGCCAGTTTCAGCCACATGCTGTCGCCGGACACCACCGGATCCTGAATCGGCACCGGCGACGTCTGGTTCAGCGTGGCGCTGGTCGTGAAAATAAAGCGCGACTGCTCGATCGGCCGCAGCCAGAAACCGGCGCCGCTATTGACGACGCTGTTGTTGGCCACCCGCACGCGATCCAGCATGCCGAACGCACTGACGGCAACGGTCACGCTATCGAACACATTATCCACGAAGGCGGCGCCGTTGAGGTCGAGCACGCTGGTGAACACGTCCGACAAATCGAGCGTGAAGAGGGTCGGGTCGATCGTCGGCGCGCCGATCGCCGTGTTCAGCAGGTTGCTGTTCACCGGCTGAATGGTTTTCAGCGGCAGCTGCGGCACGAGGGTCGCGCCCTGGGTGCCGAGCAGCACCGGATTGACACCGGTCAGTACCGGATTGACCCCGGTTGAAACTGGATTCGCAACGATACCGACCGCCCCGGCGGCGGTGGTCAGCTTCGGGTCGGTCGCCGTCACGTCGGTGGCTTGCGTGAGCCTGATATCCGGCGCCGGGGCCGCGGTTTCGATCGCCGGCCGTGCCGCGATGGCGTCCGGCTCCAGCCGCACCGCCGGCGCGGCAGGCGCCGCCGGCAGATGCGCCTCGATGGGAAGCGGAATGAGAGTCCGGATCGGCACGATCTGCGGCGGACTCGCCAAAACGGGCGGCGACAGGAGCGGCGACAGGAATTGCGCGGCATAGGGGCTGGCCAGAATCCCGAACGCGGCCTGCATGGAAGTGGGAACCCCCGCCGGTGCCAAAAACCCGCTCGCGCCGAGGAAGCCGCTGGTCTGGGTCACACCCTGGGTTTGCGTCACCGTGAGGGCGTCGGCGGCAAAATTGCAGCCGCGCACAATGAGGCCCGCACACGCCCCGCCGGCGAGTACGCCGATCGCGACCAGCGCTCCGGTCGCGGTCGCCGGGGGATTGAATTGCACCGTGCAGTTTTCGATCGTCAGCGACGGGCAGCCCCCGGCGCGCACGCCGATCATCGTGCTCAAATTTTGCCCCACGGTGCCGGCCTGTTGCAGCAGCAGCAGAAGTTCAGCCTGCATCGCCGGCAACGCGATCCGGCTGAGGTTCGTGAGATTGTTGAACAGGCCGGACGGTATCGCCGCCGCCGGCGGCTGCAAGGTCAGGCCGCGCAAAGTGACTTGCGGCGCGCCCGCGACCACAATGAGTCCGTTGCCAAAAGCGGACTCCGACCCGGACGCGGCGGTGAGTGTGGCGCCGTTCTCGGCAACGATGGTCAGGCCCATCTGGGCGGCGCCGATTTGCAGCGGCGCCGCCAGCGCGTAGGTGCCGGGCGCCAGGCACAATGTTCCGGGCGCGGTAAGACCATTGATCGCCGTCTGCAACGTATAATCGAGGGTAATGTCCGCCGGCGAAACCGACACCGTGCAGCAACCGGCCGGACGCTGCGTGAGGCTGATCAAATCGTCGAACTGGACGCGGCAATCATGGATCACCGGCTCGAGGCTGCCGGACGGCCATTCCACCACGGCGAGCGGGCACGCCCAGCTGCGCGGCCCATCCGGCGGCTGCGGGGCTGCCACCAGGGCGGCGGGCAGCACATTCTGCGGCGTGCCGGGCCGCAGCGCCATCATCCAGAACGATCCGGGCGCGATCGCCGAGCCCGAAGGCACCGTCAGCGTCACCGTCACGCCGGTCGAAGCATTCGCCACCGGATCGACCAGCTCCAGCACGCCACCCGCCGGACCCATCGCGCCGCCGCCCTGCCAGATACGCACGAACAACGGTTCGGTGCTGTTGCCGTACGAAGCGGGCAAAGCCTGGCTCAAGGTCAGTGTCTGGGCCGAATTTGTCGGATCGTAGGCGGCCGCCAGTGTGGTGACGAAGCCGGTTTCCTCGGCGACGCAGCGCGGCACGATGGTGCTCCCGTCCGCCGCCTGCTCGCTCGCGCCGGCACCGAGCAGGCTGGTGGTGCGCAGCACCTCGACATACTGGCCCGCGCCGGGGAAATGATACGCATCCGGGGGGTTGCGCGTCAGTGTCAGGATCAGGCCCGCGGGGTCGGCGCTCGCGCGATAGATGAAGCTCGCATCATCAAAACCCCAGATCAGCGTGCCGGACGTGGCACCCGGCGCGCTCGGCGCCCATTTGACCCGAATGAGCTGGTTCTCCGCCCCCAGATAGCCGCCGCTGGCAACCGGGTCGCACGGACCGCTGCTGCCCGGCGGTGTAACGAACGCCACCTTCATCTGCGCCTGCGGGACAAGGCGCATCGTTTTGGCGTCGAAACCCCAACCTAAAATCTGCCAGTTGTTGAGCAGCGCCTGCCAGCCCGGCGCGCAGCTGGAGGCGGCGACCGCTTGCCGATGGACGGTACGTTGCAGCCGCAGCCGCTGGGTCGTGTCGGGTCCGCCCAGCGCCACGTCATACAATTCGGGGTCTTCGGCGGCACTCACCTCGTGTTCGGCCACGTGCAGATAGACGATTTCGGTTTGCGGTGCCGCAGGCGGGTCCGGGATGAGCCAGTCCGGCTGGCTGTAATAGCTGTATTCGGCCGCGGAACCGTCCGGGTTCCCCGGCCATGCGACGCGCACGCCGCCGAGAAACATGGTGCCGGAACGGATGCGAAACGCGTATCCATCCGACGGCGGACTGGTTATGATCGGTCGCTGGATCGGCCCCTGGATCGGCGTTTGGATCGGTAACGAAATCGGTGCCTCGCCGATCAGCGGCCGCAACGGCAGGATCGGATGGAACAGCAGCGGCGGCGGCAAAATGGCAAACCCGTTATCCGGCGTGCCGCACGGGCCGACCAGGGCGGACGCGACCGAATCCGCGCGGCGGTCGATAATTTCGCGCAACGTATTGAAATCGCGGTCGAGGGTGACGCGGCCTTGCTGATAGGCAACGCCGGTATAGGCATCCGCGGCGGGATCAGGGGGACGCGAGCGGTCGCTGGGCATGATCTGGTCCTTTGCGAGCCAACTGGCTCAGGTCACGAGGATCGGCACCGGTGTCAGGCCGGCCGGCATGAATTCCTGGAATTTCAAGGTCAGCCCGCGCAGTTTTTGCGGGGTCTTTTCGCGCGCGAAGGCGCCCATTTCCGAACCGTCCGCCGCACCGGCGAGAATGCTCGGCGCCGGAGCGCCGGGGGCGAGCGGCATGGGCAAAATCGCCGCATCCGCGCTCGCCAGCAATTGCCCATAGCCCGGCTGGCCGAAGCTGGTCGAGGTGAACAGCGCAGCGCCGCCGGGAATCGTCACGCTCTCGTATTTGCGCGGCAATGTGCTGCCGCTCGCCCAGGCGCTGAAGCGGACGCAGCCGGCCTGCGCATCATCGACCGTGGCCGGATCGCGCAAAATGCTCTCGCTGATATCGGCCTGGTGCAGAACGGCCGGTCCCAGAACGGTGCAGCGGCTGAGGCTTGCCATGCCGTCGGCAAAATTGAGCGCGGTACCGTCGCCGCCCTCGCTTGCGTCCGGCAGCGCCTGAATAATCGTTTCGCTCAACGAAAGCGTACTCACCAGCCCTGCCTTGCCCGTGCTCCCCTTGCGGGTGCGCACGGCGCCCAGAATGCAGCGGGCCGCCGTGAGATCGGTAATGGTTGCCTCGATCCACAGCCGCGTCGGCAGCAGCGGCCGCAAATCCGCCGACAGCGCGAAACCGCCGGGCGGCGAGCCCGCCGCCCCGGGAACGGCTTCCGTGCCGGGATCGAAAGTACAGCAATTGAGCAGAACGGAGTCGAAACTGCCTGTCAGCACGACGTCGCCGCCGCTGACGAACAGACCATCCAGCACCAGCGTCGCGCCGGGGCTGCCGTTAATTTCCCAGACCGCGCCGGGCGGCAGGCGGATCAGCGGGCGGCCCTGGATGGCTGCCTGCAAGGTCAGCGCGCCGGTCACCTGCACCGCATTGACCCCCGCGCAGGTCAGGCTGCCGCCGATCGTTACCGTACCGCTGGCAGGGATGGCGCGCGCTTGCGTCAGCGCACCGGCGCCCGCGGCGCGCAGCACGACGGGGGCCGGCATGGGAATGAGCGCGCCGGCAACGCGCCGGTCGTATGGGCCCGCGCCGATCTGCGAGGCAAAGCCGTAGCAGTATTTTGCAACGACCGGCCCCGGCGGCGGCGAGGAATGGATGTGAAAACGGCCCCGTTCAGGAATGATCTGCACCGCTTCAGCCGGCAGCATGGCGCCGCTTGCCGCATCCTGCACGGCCATGATGTCGGGATTGGGAAACAGCACCAGCGGCGGGGCAACGGCCGCCCGGTTGGCGTCGAGCACCGCCTGGCTGATCGGCGTGGCAATTTGCGCCTGCTGGGGCGATACCCAGCCGGCGCCGAACGTATCGGTACTGCGCTGTGCCGCAAACAAGGGCACGTCGCGGCCGGTCGGATCGAAGCTGTAGCAACCCGCCATGCCATGCACCGCGACGGGCGTGACCGGTCCGGCCAGAAAACTTTGCAGCCGCCACAGGAACACGCCGATATTGGGAATATTGTACCATCCGGTGCTGCCGTCGGCGGCCCGCAGGTCGGCGTAATAAAAATATTCGTCGAACGCGCCCCGCGCGCCCCGCGCGCCATCGATGTTGCGCAGGTCGGCCAGGCCGCCGATGCCGGTGCGGGTCATAACGCCGATCAGCCCTTCGGCCTGTTGCAATTGCGCGGTCGCGTCGCCGGGCTGCAACGGCTGGCCGATGGCCGGGTCAAGTCCGTGGCGGGTGCGCCCCACGCGGCGAAAAAACTCCACCACCTTGGCATCCCAGCCGGTGATGTTGTTGGCCACCTGTTCCAGCACCGCGACGGTTCCCTTGCGGCGTCGGTACGAGATCGTATTGGCGACATCCAGCCGCTGGTTCGGCGGATTGACACCGGGCACGAGGTTGGTCGCCAGCAATTCACCGATATACGGAATCACCCAGTCGTCGCAGGTCTCGATCGACTGGTCTTCCCACAGCCGGTCGATATTGCGCCGGACATTGGCGGCCTGTGCCCCGATGCGGTTGACCAGTTCGCGCAACGGTCCGTTGGCGCCGAACAGCTCGGTGTCCTGTGCGCGGTAGACGTCCGGCAGCAAGGCCCAAAGCTTGTCGGCGTAGGCTTGTTCGTAGCCGTCTTGAATGCCGTTCATGGCTGGCTCGGCAAAAGAAGGAAGTCGTTCTTTTTTGAAAAAAGGAACCAAAAAACTTTTGCGCGTTGCGGTGCGCGGCGTCGTTCACGCCGCGTCAGCCAACAGAAAAAAGTTTTTTGTTTCTTTTTTTCAAAAAAGAAATACTTCGTTTTCACGACCCGACGCTCCCATTCAACTGCAGCGTCCCCAGCACAAAATACCCGTCCGCCCCCGGCGGATACCTGTGCCCCGTGCAGCCGCCGGCGGCGCTGACCGTCACGGGCGCTCCGCGTAACCACGCCGAAGCCTGCTGCCAGAAATATCGCCGCAAACGCGGCGGCCCGACGGTGACCGCCAAATTGTGGATCGCCTGCACGCCCGGCACGGCAAGGCAGGCGGCGTAGATCTGGCTGTCGTAAAATGATTGCCCGATCTGCACGATATTGGCGCCGAACAGCCCTGCATCCGGGTCGGCCAGGGCGGTCCGCAACGCTTCATTTATCGGCGGATCGAGATAGCGCGGATCGCGCACATAGGTCAGCGACAGGCTGATCGCCACCGCGTTGGCCGGGTAGATCGAAATCGGCCGGTTCGGATCGGAAATCGGCCCGATCGCCGCCTGTGCCGCGCTGACGGCGCCAGGACCGTTGCCGACCCACAGCGTCACCGCCGGGCGTTGCTGGATCGCATCGAATGCATAGCCGGCACTGACCCGCGTCACGCCGGGAGAGGCCGCCGCGACAGCAGCGAAATCGTCGACCGACACCGCGCGGCCGAATGTCAACACGCTGGCCGGCGCCTTTTGCTTGAGGTCGGCGGGGGCGTCGGCGTCCTGTCCGCCATAAGGCGGCACCGGATTGACCACCGCGCTCAGGCCGGGCTGCGGTTGCAGCAGAACCGAAAGAGAAGTCGGCGGCGGCAGCGCCGCACCGGCGCCGATCCGGTAGGTGGCAACGATATTGCCGTTGCCGCTCGGGAACCGCGCCCCGTTGATACCGTCGCCGCCGAGCACATGGGTGTTACCCTGCGAATCCTCCTGGGTGATGAACACCTGGGCGGTGGGTGCCTGACCATAAAAATTGGGCACCTCGGTCCATTGGATATTGTTCACCCACAGCGTCACGGTGCTGCTGTAGCCCGGCCCCGATTGGCCGGGCGCCGCGGCGAGATACGTGACCGGCGTGTTGCGCAAGGTGAAATCCTGGCCGGCAATCGCCGGGTTGCCGTTGCCCAGAACCTCCCGCGTAATGGTTTTGCCGCGCGAGAACGCCAGCAGGTTGCTGAATATCTGCAGCGGCGGCACCAGCGCCGGCGCGCCTGGGTCGAGTGCCACCGCGCCGCCCGCGGCCAGCGTGCCGGTGGCCCCGTCGCCGTTCGCGTCGGCAATCAATACCGCGCCCTCAGGTGTGGTTGCTGCGGCGGTCTGGGTGGCGGGATCGAGGATAATGTTGCCGTCCTGCGCAGCACCGGTGAGCGGTGTATCGACCAGCGTGCCGACATCGGCGAACCCGTAGCGTACGACAAGCGTACTCGGATCTGCCCCGGATATTGTGCCGGACATCTCGAAACTGATCACTGTATGCGGGATCGGAATGGCCGGCTCGGTTGTGTTCGGCGGCGAGCCGGCGGGCGGCCAGACCGACGGATCGGACGGATTGTTGGCGTAATAGATAAGTTCTGTCACCGACGTGACATAGCCGAGCGTGGGCACCGTCTTGGTGCCCGCACTCGGGTTCTCAATGAGGATCACGTCACCCGGCGCAATACTGCGCACGACCGAGGCCAGTTGAACCCAGTAGCCGCCGAACAATCCGCCCATTACCAGGTATGAGCTGTTAGGGAGATAGGGGTAGAGCGGTGAAAAGGAATTCGATTTCAGCAGGCGCCATTGGCTCGCCCCGGCCACGCCGGCACCGCCGCCGCCAGATGCGGAGATCGTAAATGAAACATCGGTGCCACCGGCCGCGGGGGCAATGGCGGTGACATTGCCGATCACATAATTGCCGCTCGTACCCTTCCAGCCGGTCGCGAGCAGGAGTATTTCGTCGCCAGATTTCAGATTGGCGGGCTTGGTGGCCAGGAGGACCTGGCCTGTCGTCTGCCCGGACGTGAACGGCGCCATCTGTGTCGTCGGCGGCACGGTCGCCGCCGGCGGCACGGGCTGGATTACCGTCTGCGCGTTCAACTCGAAAACCTGCGGCGGCTGACCCGGGCCGGGCTTGCTCTGCACCGGCAAACCTTGCGGCAGGGTGACCGCGCGCGGGCCGCGGCCGACAGCGCCGAGCGTCACCTGCGCGCCGATCGCCGGGCGCGGCCGGTAGCCGAGCAATGGCACCAGGCGCGGCAGGCTTTCCGGCAAGTCCGCAGTGCGGATATAGGACTGGTTGGCCGCGCGCTCGGTGTAGAGCGTCAGGATGTCGGCAAGATAGGCCCACCATTCGGCGACTTGCAGCGCCAGATCGCCCCTGTTGGCCGCCGGGCGCCAGACTTGCGCGCCGCCCGGCTGGGTAAGTTCCGTTTCGGCCGGCAGGGGAGCAACCGCGGGCTGCAGCAGGGCGGCACGGAAGGCGGTGTAGTCGCCCCAGCGATAGCGGATCGCTGGTTGCGATGGCGGATTATAGATGACTGTGGGGAATGGGGTGCTCATTTCGGGCGCCCAAAAGGCCGCGGCTCTGCCGTGGACCCGTCGTGCGAAGCACGCATTCGCGTGACGGCGCCTGAGGCCCCAGACCCCCATCTGTTTAGTGCGTCCCAACGCATCGGGTCTGGGGACTTCATTTTCCCCCCGAAACCTGCAAGCTGAGCGACCCCCGTTCCGGCGCACTCGGATCGTTGTTGCACCGTATGATCTGGTTCGCCGCAACGGCAATCCGGTCCGGCATTTCGGCGAAATAAAGCGCCCGCCCCCGCACCCGGCTTTCCACGCACAACACACCGGCCACGCCCGGCACCGCCTGCACCGCCGCCTCCAGCGCACTGCGCTCCAATGCCTGGCCAAAAACAAAATCGTCCGGCGCAAAGAATGCGCCCAACGCCGCCAGCACCGCGGTTTCGACATCGCTCGCAAATACCGTGGGCGCCGCGCAAAGCTGCACCAGCACGTCCACCGATACATAAATCGGATCAGGAACGTAACTCTCATATCCCGCCATGCGGCAACGATCGAGCAATTCGGCGAGTGACGCCCGCTGATCCGGCGCAATCGCCACGCCGCCTGCCGGGTCGGGCGTAGTGAACACGGTCAGCCAGCTTCCGGTCCACCGAAACATCGTGTGCGCGCGCCGCACCCACGGAAGCGACGCCGCGATATCCTCGTAATCCTGCGTAATGACGGCGCGCTGGAGCGGCAGGGTGAACGCCATGGGGGCGATCCGGCGCACATGGTCGAGCGTCTCCGGGTCCGCGCCGCCGGTCGCCGGCAACGGGTTGCGCACCGCGGATAATCCGGCGGCGGCCGCCTGCCCGGCATCGATCCGGGAGATGGCGCCGGCCGCGACATTGCCGGCGGCTCCGGCGCCGACGCGGTAGGTGACCGTAAAGACGGTGCCGTCCGCCGGGATCAGCCCGAAATTGCCGTCGCCAAAGCGCAACGTATCCCCATTGTCGCCATCGTAATCGAATTGCACCGAGCCGTCCGGGCGGGTTTGCAGAACGCGCCACAATCCCGGATCGATCGTATAGGCCGGCGCGAACGCGCCGGAATCGAGCAGGCGGCGCGACCACGTCCAGCCCTGGCCCGTGTTATCCGTCAGCGCAATTTCCGGCTGCGGATAAGCGTTGTCCGCATCCTCGTCCGGGGCCGCCGCCAGCCAGGCCACGGTGCCGGCAGCCAGCGTATGCATGTGCTGCGGCATGGCGGTGCCGACACTGCCATCCGGGTTGGTCTGGCGCGGCCCGGTGCGCACGATCGTCGGCGTCGCCGTGACGCCCGGGCCCGGTTGCACGGCGAATGTCTCATCGGTGACGGTCAGCCCCTGGCTCGCGACGACCAGGTTGCCGCTCACGGTCGTTGCGGCCTGGTCACGCGCAACGAGCAACTTGTCCGCATCCGCCCACATGATTTGCGTCACCGCGGTCGGTGGATTTTTGACCGGCGGCGATGTGGCGCAGGCGAACCAGGGCGGTCCCGACCCGGGTGCGTCCGCGGCGGGGCGGGTTATCACGCGGTCGCACAATTCGGTCGCCCACGCCCCTTCGGTCGCGCCCTCGCCCAGCAACTGAACCACCTGGCACAGCGGCGGCTGCCCGGGTCCCACGGTCGTTTCGATCAGCAGCAGCTGATTCGGTTTGAATTCGTACCCGTGTCCGAGCACATACAGGCTGGTCGCACCCGCCGGCAAACATTGCATGCTGTCGTCGAACCAATAGGCCGCGATGCCGCCATTGCCGCCGTCCGGCGCGGTGTTCCACAGCGCGCTGGCAGGCACGCTGCCCGGCCGCGTTACCATGTCCAGACCCGACGTGAATCGTCCGGCCAGGCTCGGCCCGGTCTCGAACACCACCGGCGAACCGTCGGCCGCCTGTGCCACCGCACGTATGCCATACTGGATCTGTTTCGTTCCCGCCGCCACGTCGAACTGCAACAAGGTCTGCGCCGAGAGCGCCGGCGCCGGCTCGTAATCGATCAGCCTGGCATGGCGCACGACCGAGCGGCGCTGGGTCGCCGTGGTCAATGTCGCCTCGGCCGCGACCCGATCCTGCGTGTAGCTGAGATCGTCGGCAACCGCCGCCATGGCTTCCAGCAGCACCACGCCGAGATCGGCCTCGGAACGTTCCTGCCAGCCGGGATATTGCAGTACCGAAAAGTCCAGCAGCGCCTGGCGGAAGCTCAGGAAATCCTTCGCCAGGTAGTCGATCGGCGGCAGGCTGGCTGCGCTCGGCGAAGCAGCCGGCGCCGGCGTTTCGCAATCGATGTCCGATTGGCACAGGGCCTTGAAGGAAAACGCGGCGCTGGCAAAAAAAGCATCGAGCATCGGGCTGGCGAGGCTCAGCGTATAGGTCGAGAAGTCGCCCGGTGCTTCCACGTGCAAGGTCAGCGTGACATGGTTCAGATCGACGCCCCAATCGGAGGCCGCGATCGGCAGCACCGCGACGCGGGCGATCGTATCGCCGCCGGTGATTGTCGGCGCCGCCTTCAGCGTGCCGGCCACCGCCACGCCGTTGAGGAAATGCACAACCAGGATCGTCTGCGCGCTGTTGACGATTTGCACGAAGTCGATACCATTCAGTATCGGCGAGGCGGCGACCTGGCTGCGGCGATTGATCGATGCCATCAGGTCACCTGGATCTGCGTAAGCTGCGGCGATTGCGTTTCAAGCAGCGTATAGGCGATCGACACATTGAGCGTGGAATAATCGCCGCCGTCACCGCTCGTCACCGTCACTTTGTTCACGGTGATCTGATTGCCGAGCCAACGATTTAAATTCTGCATGATGATGAGCTGCGTTGTCGCCTGCAGCGCGTCCGAATTGGGCGCGAACAGCAGCCGGCGCAGGCCGCAGCCAAATCCCGGCAGACACACGCGTTCGCCCGGCGCCGTCATCAGCACCTGCCAGATCATCTGTTCGACATGCGCCGCATAGCCCGCCTGCGCGCCCTGGCCCGACACCGGATCGATCCGGAAGGGGAAGGCATAATCGGTGCGGGTTGCCATGCGCGTTACAGCCCGCTGACCTGGGGCTGCGCCACGACGATCATCACCGCGCCCTGCGCCGCCTGGGTGGCGGCGACGCACAGCCCCACGCTGGCCAAGGTGAGCGTGGGATTGCCGCCGACCTGGCTGCGCGCCGCCGGCTGCACCCAGTTCACTTGCACGCAGGGGCTCGGCACCGGCCCGATCATGAACGGACACCCAGCGATAATGAACGTATCGGAGGCCAGCGCCGCATACGCGCCCCCCACCTGGGTATGAGTATTGCTTGATATGATCTGCACGGTACCCCCGTGCGGACACATCAACGTACTGTCGGCATTAAGTAACGCTGGCATGGAGTTTCCCCGAGCGAGCAAAGATTTTTTGGTTCTTCTTTTCAAAGAAGAACGGCTGCCTTGCTGTTCCCATCACATCACCTCCAGCGCCCCATCATTGATATTCACCTCGGAATCTCCCACCGCAACGCTGCTGCTGCCACGCGTCAAAGTAATCCCGCTGCCGTCGAGGCTCAGCGTATTGCCATTGCTGTCGGTGAGCGTAATGGTCATCGCATCGTCGTCCAGCAGCAGCTTGCTGCCGCCCGCCGTCACGATGGCTTTCACCGTGGGCGTGGCATCCGACGGCGTCTCGCCCGCGCGCCAGTAGCAGCCGCTCCAGATCGGATAAGAAACGTCGCCCGCCTCGAATTCGATCCATACCCCGGCGCCCACCTCCGGCAGGAACGCCATGCCGACATTCGGCCCCGCATAAGGCACGCACGCCATGCACCAGCCGGTCGGCACGCTGCCGAGCACGGCCGGAACCTCCGCCTTGACGCGCAGCGTATCCGTATCGACATCCACCACGGTGCCGCGATATTTGCCGAAAAAACGGTTGCGCAACCGGTTCAGCAACTCGGTGATCGCGGGATCGACCATGGCCGCCCCTACAACGCGCCGGCCAGCGCGCCGAGCGCGCCGCCCGAACTGCCGGCGGCGGCCGCGCCGACCGCGTTGCGCACCAGCACGAACCGCATCGTGTGCACATCCGGCGTGATCTTGTGCCGCACGCTCCACACCAGGTAATTTCCCGAATGCAGTGAACCCGCCCCGCTGACGCTCACCACCGTGCCGGCGCGCAGCACGGCGCCGAGGCGTTCCACGTCGCTCTCGCCCTCGCAGCGCACGAACCAGCCGCTGTCGCGCAGCACCGCCTGCGCGCGCAACGTCAGCTCGCCGGCATCGTCCACGGGCGCTGCCAGCATCACCGTCATGGCGCTGCCGGTGAAGGTCGCCAGATCGCGGTCACCCAGACTTGCGAGGCCCGAGCTGGAAAGATTGGCGGAAACGCCGTCGGGATCGCTGTTCGTGAATAGCGCCTGCGCCGCATTCACGCTGGTGGCGGCGGTGGCGTCCCAGGTGATGTCGAGCGCATTGACCGTCCAGGCGGTCGGATCGTTCAGCGCCAGCGTGGCCACCGGATCCCCGCTCAAATCGGGTGCGGCGAAATAGCCGGTGCGGTCGCCGGGCGTGTCGGCGCAGGTCACGCGGCAGAATTTGCCGTTACGCTGTGCCAGCGTGCGCAGGAACTGGATATCCGTGCCGCGCTGCATCAGGCTATGCCCGTCCTCGGTGTGCGAGGGACTGTCCTCGGTGCTGTTCTGGTCCGCCGGCGTAATGCCGTAATTGCCGAAGATCGAGGCCGCCACGGCATCGTCCGTCACATCGACCCATTCCTTGGCCTGCTCGGTGAGGTTCATCATCCAGGTCGCGTCCTGCGCCCAGACCGCGAGCGTGGAGGCGGTCGTGCCGCGATCCAGATGAAGCTTTTGCTGCAGCACATAGCCATCGAAAATACATTGCGCGGCCGGCGGCGTCGCCCCGCCCAGCAGGCTCGCACCCGGCAGCGGAATGCTGCTCTGCGGCGCGGGCGGCGTCGCCACCACGGCGATATTGGCCAGCGGTGCGAAGCGCGCATCGTTGACATAGGGAAGGTCGCCGTCCGCGCCGACCGAGACCGGCACGACAAACTGCAACGCGCCCGGCAAATCCATGCTTTCCTCGACCTCGATCGAGGTCAGCAACGTATACAGCGTGCTGTCCGCCGCCTGCCCATTCAGCAAAAGCTGGTAGGCGCCCGGCATCGTTACGCCCCCGCCGGAGCATCGAGGGGAATGCCGATCAGGTCCTGGCTGGCCAGAGCGTCCGGCACAATGGCGTTGTTGGCGTCGCACAATTTCCACGACGAAGTGGGGTCGGCCAGGTAGCTCGCGGCGATCAGGTCCAGCCGCTGGCCGTTCTGCTTACGATACCAGCCCTTCACGACCGCCTGGCCGGGCAACGGCGGCCGCACCAATGTCACCACGCGCCCGTCCGCCAGCGTCAGGATATCCTTGGCTTGCTGGAAGTAACGGCTGTTCGGCGCGAACATGCTCGCCCCTTCAGAACGGTGTCGGCAGCATGCCGATAATCTGCCCGGCGGCACCCGCCAGATTGGCCGCGGCCTGCACCTGCCGCAGCCCCTGCGTGTAGACATAGGCGATGTTGGCAAGCTGCTGCATCGGCCCATCCACCGAAACGATCTCGTCCGGTGTCAGCACCCGCAACGTCAATTGCGCCTCGGCATGGCTGGGGTTGAGCAGGCTGTCGTAAAGTCGTTCCGTAATGGTGAGCGCGGTGACCCGCACCGGCACAATGCGCTGCGGTCCCCAAATGAACAGCACCGTCGGCACCTGCGATTGCGGCACCGTCTGGCTCGCCGCACTCGGCGACGAAAGGCCGAGGCCGGAGCTCGATATGGAGGCCGAAACGCCGCCCAGCAATCCGCCGCCGGACGAACCGGTTGGATATTGCAACATTTCGATCGCCGCCAGCCTGGTATAGACGCCGCTCACTTCGGCCAGCCCCGCGCCGATCGGGTCGCTGCTGCCGTTGGCGATGGCGTCGTTGGAATCCATCGCGAGCGTAAACGAGAACGTTTCGCCCGGCACGCCCTTCACCGCCAGCGGGTTCGGCTTGCTGTCCTTGTCGGCGGCGTCGGCCGCCGCCGCCGCCGTCCAGGTGTGGGTGATAGTTTCAGGATTGAATTGAAAAACGATGACATTCGGCATCAGGCCGATGAAACTCGGGGTAAAGGCCACCAGCGCGCCGGGAATGGGGCCGGGCATGGCTACCCGGCACCCGCGGCGGCATGCGAAACGGCCCGCAACGCCGCCGCAACGATCTGCCGGGCCAGACCCGCCGTGTCGCCGCCGTCCGCCCCGGCATCCAGATCGAGCCGGATCGCCGGAATATTGGTGCCATCCGGCAGCCCCGAGGCGCCGGCCAGGCCCGCCGCGACCAGATGCGCCAGCTCGCGCGCCTTGGGCTCGCTCAGGCCCGGCACGTCGAGTTGCAGATGATCGATGCTCAGTGCCGGCATGAAATCAGCCCTGCGCCAGGCCGAACGCCCGGAAGGCGCGCGCCAGGGGCGCCGGCGCGCCGGCCGGTGCCGCACGACGCATCACGGGCGGTGCGGCAGGCGGCGCGCTGATGCGAACATCGAGCCTGCCGATCGTGACCCCGCCGCCCGCCGCACGCGGCGGCGCGGACGGCGTCAGCCGGTGGGGCGATGGCCCGTCATGCGGGTACGCCGGCGCCGGGCGGGCGCGGGGAGGCATCGGCGCATCCACCTTCGGCGCCGGCGCCGAAGGTGCGGGATGGGAACTTTCCATCGCCGCCACAAGCCGGTGGTCCGGCCGCGGGCGCGGCACCGATGGTGCGAAGATCTTCACGTCCGGCGCGGCCGCCGGCGCTGAAAGGGAATCCGCAATAACATTCCGCTCCTGCGGCGGCGCGGAAGGAGGCGGCCCGGCGCTTCCGCGGCGCGACAAGGATGGCGGCGTTCTCTCCGTCCCGGTCACGGCTGGAATGTCGGGCGCCGTTGTCGCGGCGGCGGCGCCCGACATTCCAGCCGGCGAGTCTTGGGAGGTGAGGGAAATCCGCTGGACCGCACGGCGGCTTGGGACCTCAGCACGTCCGGGCTGGGTCGCTGGCGCGGGCGTCGATGGGGCCGTGATCCTTGGCGGATTGTCCGATGCCGGCACCGGCGTGGGCGCGATGGTAGGCGGGACATCTGAAGCAGCAGGCCAGGGGCTCTGCCCCTGGACCCCGTCACGCGCATGCGTGCTTCGCACGACGGGGCCGGAGGCCCCGGACCCCCGCTCATTGGGTGCGTGCCAAGTCATGGGGTCTGGGGACTTGTCCCCGTCGTGCGACGCACGCATTCGCGTGACGGGGTCCCGGGGCAGAGCCCCTGGCCTTCCTCTTGATGCCAGAACAGGACCCGGCTGGTACCCGGCCGCCTGCGGCACCTCCGCCCGAAACAACAAGGGCGCCGGTGCAATCGCCGGCATCGCAGCCCGCGCCGCCAGCCGGCCCAAATACGACCCCCGCCCCGTCACGCCGCCCTCCGCGCGGTCTCGGCATAGGCAGCGCGCCGCGGGCTCGGCAAATCCAGAATGGCCCGCTCCGACCAATGATACCGCGCCGCCAGCACATCGACGTCCTCGGTCACAAAACCGGCCTGGGTGCAAAACTCCGCCAGCACATAGCGGCGTGGATCGAAGCCGATCGAAACCCCCGCGCCGCACGCCGGACACGCGCCGGACAACGGTCCCGCCAGCGGGGGCGCCAGGGCGTCCATGGCGGCTTCCACCACGCGGCTCATGCCCGGCGGCGACGGCCACGGCGCAATACAACGCCGCCGCAGCAAGGCAACGGCGTCGGCCTCTCCCGCCACATCCCGCTCATCGCCCGCGGTCGGCAGCCGGAACCACGCAGCCGTGTCCGGCACGCCGCGACGGCGCACCGCAAACCAGCCCGGCCGCTCCGCGCAAGCCGAAACAAGCCACGCCCGCAAGCGCGGCGCCCGCGGCCGATGATGCTGGAGGTACGCCCCGATCCCGAACGCGATATCCACGCGCGCCCCACAATGGCGCGCCGGGCATGCGGTTTCGGCCAACACCCTGTCGCCGCGCAACGCCTGCCGCAAAAGCAGCAGCACCGTATCGAGATCCGCGGACGGCAGGCTCGACGCATCCAGCCCCTCACAGGCCAGTTGCGTCACGAAAGCGATCGCCCGCGCCGGCTCGGAGCCCCACCCGCCCAGCAGCCTCATTTCGTCGCGCCCCGTCGGCTGACGCAGCGCCACGCCGCGGCCACTCACCGGCAGAACCCATGCAAGCGCGCCCGCCGCCTTCACGTTACGTTTCCTTGGGCTCGGTGACCGAAGGGTCGTGCTCCCAGCCCTCGTTCTCGATCTTGATGTGTTCGATGGCGATGGCCGACGCGCCCGCATCGAGATCGCCCAGCGCCTGAAACTCCGACACCCAGCAGCGATGCACCAGATATTGGTGCACCGGCTGGCCACCCTCGTTCAGCAACGTAATGCGCAACTCCCGCCGCAAATTCGCCAGCGACGCGCTGGGACTGCCCTGATCCAGCACCTGCGCGGAATTCGCCCAGTCCATGAAGTCGGTGTCCTGCGTCACCCCGCGTTCCAGCGTCACCGGCTCGTATTTCGTCCGCCCCAGCCCCTTGCGGATGATCAGATCGCCGCCGGACTTGTATTCGATCACGTCGGAGGAACGTTTCATCGCCGTCACCTTGCTGACGCCGGCGACCGGCGTGGTGGTCGTCCCGAAATACACCAGGAAACGGTACGATTTGTACGGGTCGAAACGGCTCACATTGACGCTGAACGGCTTGCTCATGACAGTTCCTCGCAAGGCAGGGCGACAGACAGGGCCGCCGCGGGGCGGACCGCGCCGTTCAACCGGATGGCGACTGGCCGGCGATCTGGGCGATCGAAATGATGACGAATTCCGCCGGCAGCAGCGGCGCGAAACCGACGACGATATTGACGATGCCGTTCTCGATATCCGCCTGCGTCGTCGTCTGGCTGTCGCACTGCACCAGGAACGCCTGGCTCGGCGTGGTGCCCTGGAAGGCGCCCTGGTTATAAAGCCCGAGCATGAACGCATTGATGCTGATCCGGATCGCCGACCATAACGGATCGGCATTCGGTTCGAACACCACCCATTTCAGGCTGGCGAGCAGGCTTTGTTCCAGAAACAGCGCCGTGCGGCGTACCGGCACATAACGCCATTGCTGGTCGGTCAAGGTCACCAACGTGCGCGAGCCGAACACCGCGGTGCCGATATTGGCGAAATCCCGCAGGCAGTTGATGCCCAGCGGGTTCAGCACACCCTGCCGCTGGTCGGTCATGCTGCCCCGGCTGACCACGCCGGTCGTATTGAGGCTGGTTGCCTGAAATCCGGCCGGCGCCTTCCACACGCCGCGCGCCAGGTCGGTCGCGGCAAAAATCCCGGCAACCGTCGCGGCGGGCGGAATTTCGTTGGCCGTCCCGGTCACCGGGTTAGTGGCCGACCCCGTCAGCGGATCCGGCGACAGCAGATAAGGAAAATACAGCGCGCCATTGGCGCTTTTCGGTATGTTCGTCATCAGGCTCGCGATCGGATTGGACACATTGGAACTGGAATCCGCCGTCGCGGACTGCGGCGGATCCATCACCAGGAATGCCAGCTTGTTCTCGCAGAAGGTCAGCGCGGTGCTCAGCACCGTCACGTTGGTGACGCCCGGCAGCACCATCAGGTTGAACACCGCCAGTTTGTCGAGCGGCGTATCCTGCTCCATCACCGCGGTATAGTCGCTGGCCGTGAACACCGAAACCGGCGGCGATGCGTTCGTAATGGCGGTGGAGAACAAAGCGGCAAAATATTCCGGGTGCGCCACGGAACCGCTCGGCGTTGCGAAACTGCCCGGCCAGGCGGCCGCACTACCGCCGGCCGAAACCGTCACCAGCCCCGAGATCGGATTGGTGGCCGTGCCGATCCGGCTTTCGATGAAATTCGGGTCCGGCGTGCCGTCCGCCGCCGTGGGCGTCAGGCTCACCCGCCGATAGGTTTCGGTCACCGTGCCCGGCAGCAGCGCGCCGCCGGCGTTCTTCTGCAGGCTCGGCCCATACGCGACCACGACATCGGCCGTAATCGAAGAGGCTGGCGGCGACGCGACCGGCGACGGATTGGGCGTCACCGTCACGGAAAGCTGGAATGTTGCGTCGGTGACCTCCCGGGCGGTGAACACGACGGTACCATATGTTAATGTCGGTGCGGTGATGGGGAGATCCGATGGCAGCAGCCCCACCACATAGGCTTCGGTGCCGCCATTGAGAAAAAACTGGTTCACCGCGGTCGCCATGTCGCCGAAGCTGCCCGCATTGCTGCTGTAGAGCGTGCTGCGCAGGAACCCGCCAAACGCCCGCTGGTAATCCGTGAACCCGAAAATTTGTTGCGGTATACCGGCAATCGACGGGCTGGTCTTCAACGGATGCGTGTAGCCGATGAACACGGCAACGTTCGTCGGCGCCGCGGTGATGCTGTGCGCCGAACTCGGTAGTTCCTGGATGTAAATTCCCGGATAGCTGGTGGTCACCGGCATGGCGTTACCCCAAGCAGTTGGAAGCGCGCTTTTGAACTGCGTTATTTAGATGTGCGGCACCCCGAGCCGGCATCTCATCCGGCGATTGCGAGAACATTGCCGCACGGCTCGCAATGAATCAACCGGTTTTTTCCGGCACCGTAAATCCCGCAGCCTGATCGTCGCCGACGCGCCGGCCGGCATGAAAGTCGTTCTAAAAGTTTAGCCAGCGCAATCCATTTTGCACGCGTCAACAATCATAATGACATGAGCCATTCCGTACAAAACATGACCTGCGACGCCTGAAATAGCAATGATCCCGCCAGAATGGGGCCAAGCCGCGTCTGCCATCGTGCCCGTGCGACAAGATTCGACGCAAAAAGAAGTCAATTCCGCAGTGCAGCGACACGCAACCGAGCCTTTGCAGCACCGCATTAAACCGCCAACTACGGCTCCTTTCCACCACCCGCATCCGTCTCGGCGCCGGCGGGAAGCGGATCGTCCGACTTGTCTTTGCTGCCTTCCTCGCCGCTCTTCTCGTGCGGCTTGACGGTGGATCTGATAATGACCAGCCGGTTCAGCAAATCGAACCAGAACGATGCGCCGAGCGATGCGGCGAACGCCAAAATGATGTAGCCGGGCAGCGCGCGCAGCACACCGCCCAGCCGGGCGGAGCGGCCCCAGAACGGGATCGGCGCGGCCCAACTCGTATCGAGCGGCGCGTTCAGCATGAAGCCGTTCTGCGACAGGGTGGTTTCCAGCGCCGCGACATTGGCGAGGTGGCTCGGTTGCGAATTGTTCGCGTCATTCGCTTTCATCGCCGTCGTGACCAGAGCCTGGCGCCACTCCTTATCGACCAGAAGCCGCTGCCCAATGGCCACGGCATCTATATTGAGGCTGATGGCGAAGATCAGGCCGATGAGAAACAGAACGGTTTGAGTTTCCCGCCTGTACCAGCCCGAGACCCGATCCATGGCGGTATCGTACCATCTTTCCACCTCGACGCGCGCCAGCTTGACGTCATCGCCGGCCTCGTCCAGCGCATTCAGGAGCGATCGTTGTAACCGCGCATTGGGAAGTGCCGCAATGCCGCGGCGCAGCGCGGCCACGTCCATCGCGATCCCGGCCGCCGGATCGGCCGCAGCCGGCGCATTGCCCGCCGGCATCGGTCCGCGGGCGACATAGTCCAGCAACGCAATGGCAAAATTGCGCGACGGAATGTACGATGGCAGGTCGGTGCCGAACGGCAGCCGCTGCCTGTTGTTCCAGCGGCGTGTGAACCGCACGAGCTTGGCCGGATAATCGCCGGCGAAAAGCCCATAGATCTGCGGATGGCTGAACAGCGCGCGCGTCACGCTGGGGCCCTCGGTCTGGCCTTTCTGGGCGGCTTGCGTCCCCTCGCCGACCAGTTCGCGAATGCCGAGCTCCAGCATGATCGCCCGCGTCTTCAGGACCGCCTCGATCGCCTCGCGCACCGCGGTCGCGCCCAGGCTGACCATGCAGAACAGGAAGACAAGGCCGATCGCGACATCGAGGAAATCCGAATTGAACATGGCGGGCTCACTCCATCTTCGGCATCGGCCGACGTTCCTCGACATTCGCGCGGGTTCAGTGCGGAATGATACGGGTCCTGTCAAGCGGGTTCATATCGATGGCAAAGGTAAGGAAGCAGTTCTTTTTTGAAAAAAAGAACCAAAAAACTTTTGCTTCGGACAAAAGTTTTTTGTTTCTTTTTTTCAAAAAAGAAATACTTCCTTCCTTGCCTGACAAATGCCAGCGAAAGCCCGCCGCCGGGATCTCCCCGGCTTCCCTGGCCCAGCCCCGGCCGGGAGGGCGCGCGGCCGCGTCCTCGTGGGCGATGGGCCGGTGGGCCAGCATCCGGTCGTCCTCGGCCCGGCCGCGGCAAAACGCCGTCCGAGCGGCCGCGGCGGCCGGCCTGCACCGCAGTAACAATCTGCGGCACAACGCGCTTTGGCGCCGCGACCCGATTGTCGGCCACCGCGGAATGGGTTATTTATAACGTGGCCCGACCATTCCCGGTCCCGCCTAAGAATGAGGGGATAACGATGTTAAGCAAGATGCGGAATTTACGCACGGCAGCGTGCACGATCGTTGGCCTGGCGGCTTTCAGCGGCGCCGCAACGGCCGGCAACGTTCCTGGCATGGTCGGCCACGATTTCGCGACGCCGCCGAGCGTGCAGAAAAGCCCGCAGGCAACCAGCAAGCTCTGCAAGATCGGCGGCGTGTGGAACGAGTGGCGCAACCGTTCGTTTGCCGCAACCGTTACGCTGAACGGCAAAAAGGGCAAGAAAGGCAAGTGGGTCTATAGCGGCGGCTGCACGTTCAAGGTCGTAACCTCGGACCTCACCCAGGCAGGCTTCAACGCGGCGATGACGCCGGAGAAAACCCAGGCCTGCGACGACTCGCAATGCTTCTCCGAATCCCTCCAATTCCAGGGCAGTTGCGACTCCGTTGCCGGCACCTTCACCAACTGCGACGGCAGTGGCGGTGACGATTCCTGGACCAAGCAGTAAACCCGTTCCATGCCGCCTGGGCCGGCGCCCAACGCCGCCCAGACGGCCCACTACCCCCCCCGGCAGGGTTTTTGACAACGCAAGCTTTTTCGACACATCCAGTTTCAATTTTCGTTGAACCCCACCGTCCCGCACGTTAATAAATGTGTGCGGGCACGGAGAATCTCATGTTTGAGACGAATCAGGTCGGGGACGCGCGTTCAGACGCGCGTTCAGGGGCGAGTAGGGCGGCGACATTCAAGCGGCGCGAGGTGCGGTGGGCCACCGACGGCTGGGCCGCCGTCGCGCCCGGCTACGGCGGGTGGCATGTCGCATTCGAGGATTGGGGACGCGGCAGGCAACTTGCCGTCTACCCGCCAACGGTTTTCCACACCCATCGCACCGGCCTGGGCTTCGTCGTAAGCGCCGAACCCGACGGCATCGTTGTCGAAGGACAGGGCGACTGGGGCGATCTTTGGCACCTGGCGACCTTTCCCACCCTTCGGGAAGCTTTGCTGCATCTTTGCCCCCTCACGCCGGAGCAATTGGTCATGGCGGACGTGCTGGGGACTGCCACATCCGCGCCCCGGCGGGGCCGGCGGCGAAGCGCGCCAACCAGGCCTATCCTGGCGGACATGTTCGCCGAGGATCAGGCGGTCCTGTCCTCCTGAAAGGCGCCCACGCGCGCGAGCCGTCGAATGGCCGTGCGATTGCACCAGCCCTCCATCCACTGCGCGAATTCCGGCGTGCCAGGCAGGTAGGGATCGTCGGTAACCGCGCCGCCGGCGTCCGCGGCCCGGGCGCCTTCCGACGTGCAGTCGCGATATCGCGTGGCGGCCGGCAGATCTCGTTTGTCTGACATCGGCATACGGTTGGCACGTGCGCACGTCCCCGTCAGTTTCAAAGTGTCACAACCGGCGCGGTGAACCTGCCGTAGCGTGGCTTTTGACCCACGGCCACGACGGCCCGATAGCTGGAACCGAACCGATACAGCCGCATTCAGGGCTCGGGCGATGAGCCCGGGTTCGTCGGAGTGGTGCAACATGCGTTTTGCGTTGGTGCTGGGAACGATGCTCAGCTGCGCGACAATGATCGAAACTTTGCCGGCCGAGGCCGCCATCGCGCCGGTGAGCGTCGGCCCGGCGGCGGTAACCGCGCAGGGCGATGTCCAGAAAGTGTGGTGGTATTGGCACGGACGCCGCTGGTA
>CAJCIS010000136.1 GCA_903970435.1 Acidobacteriota bacterium
CGTCCTCACGGCTTGCGCTACCTTCTCGGCGTATGGTCGCAGTCACGGGGCCGGTCACAGACATCTGAATCTGGATCGCAAAACCTTTATACCATTTGTCCGGTGCAATCATCATCGGTCGCTCCTGTACCATTCCACTACCCTGCTGCCGCCGAATCCTTCATTCACAGTATACTCGATCAGAAGCAGAGTCGCTACCACTCAGATATACAACCAAAGGTTGATAACCTGTTCTAACCGGATAGGGACACTGATCAAATAGATGTGTTCGGGCACGGGTCCTGTTTCTCCGGAAGGGTCGCGACGGCAAATCTCGGGACGGTCCGAATTTCTG
Source organism: Acidobacteriota bacterium (assembly GCA_903970435.1). Lineage (GTDB taxonomy): Bacteria > Pseudomonadota > Alphaproteobacteria > Acetobacterales > Acetobacteraceae > CAJCIS01. The sequence continues at coordinate 335 of CAJCIS010000136.1, forward strand.
TGTGTGAGGCTTCGTCAGTCTCACCCACCATTGGGTGAACGACTGTAAGAGACGGACGATCGTGACGGCAAGGCCTCAACGCGTGCTCGCGGTTGTTTCTTTGTTCGATCCAGGCGCCTGTTCCTTCGTTCTTTAATCGCAGCCGCCAGGTCAAGACCAACATTGTCCTTCAGCCGGGCGGACACTCCCGATAGAAGGGAGCCTGATAGGCCCGCTCGACAAGATCGGACCAAAACCTGATGTGTTTGATCGGTCCGGCAATTGGTCGGCTGGACGCCCCAAGCTCCCGCTCAAAATAGTGAGCAAGATCGACGCCATAGTAGATCACATCCGACTGATGAATCGAGAATACCGGATTTCCCGCTTCGCTCGGCTCGGATGGAATGTAGCGGTGACCAACCAGAGGGACCAACTGTGGGGCGTTATCGACAGCCTTTTGCAGAATTTCTGCTCGCTCATGTGCGTGGGCGGGTCGATCGCCCCATTCGGGCCACCACAATCCAGCATGCTCAACGTCAAAGAGTAGTCCCTCGAAAGGTCTTTTCAGCATCTCACGGATTTCTGGTTCGTCTGATCTCCAGTCCCATCCTAAGACCGGTCTGCGTTCGAGGAAGAAGGCAATCAAGTCTGGAGGGAATGTCAGACCATATTTTCCCTGCGCAATATTGAGTTCTTCTTGCGTGTAGCCTTCTGCCCAGACGCGGCCCTCCGCCTCCCGCCCGCGCTGAAAATCACTGATGATCCTTGGCCCAAGCTCAATTCTCGGCCCAGCATCAGAAGGTGTCTTCATTTTACGCTCCGTTCGTGGCGTATGGTCGGGTCCTAGGGATAATAAATCAAAAGCCCACATTTGCTTGACTGAAGCCGTTTCTCTGTTCGGTTGGAGAGCCGTTTCTCCGTCCCGGCCTGCACGATCACAGTGCGCCGCGCGGAGTGGCCGTCAAGGGAAGCGCGGAGCAACCCGGAGCCACGCGCAGCCGCCTCTTTGCGGCGAGCATGGCGAGGATTGCGAGCACTGGACCTTGATGGCCGCGAGCACGGTGCCACGCTCGATCAGGTTGGGGGCTACTGTCCTGCCAGGTCATGGTTCTTTCCGCGGTCTGTTGGCAGCCGCAACATGGCATCGGGGAGGGCGGCACCTCTATGTCCCGAACGCGGTCATCCCGAAGGAGCCGCAACGAAGGACGCGAGGTTGCCGGGCCTCGTCCCGGCTGGGACATGCTCCCGCCTAGATCAGGCGGAACTCTGTCGGCCCACGTGTGGGCCGGATACGGTTATGCGGCTGCCGCCGGAGTATCGCCCCAGTTGAAGTCGCAATCGTCTTTCCAGACGCGGTGCATGACGACGGCGAGCTTGCGGGCCACGGCCAACTTGGCGCGGCGCGTGCCGATCCGCTTGGCCAATGCCAGGCCCCACGTCTTCAGCTTGCATAACCGTGGGTGGCGGCTCAGCAGGACGTTGGCTGCCTCGAACAGGTAGGAGCGGAGCAAGCCGTCGCCGCATTTTGAGATGCTTCCGGCCTTATCAACCTCGCCGGACTGATACCTTCGCGGCGTCAAACCGAGATATGCGCCGACCGATGTGCCACGCTTGAAGCGGCCAGGATTGTCGATCACGGCAGTATACGCCAGCGCAACGATCACGCCCACGCCGGGCACGGTCATCAGGCGGCGCGCGGCCGCGTCGGTTTTGGCGCGGAGGTTGACCTGCCGATCCAGGGCGTCAACCTGCTCACGGATCGCCTGCCAGGCCAGTGGCAGCGGCTCGATAATTACCGCCAACATCGCGTTGTCGGCAATGACCTCGCGAACCCTGACAGCGAACGGCCCTTTGCTGCCACGCGCTCTAACAAATCCAAAGGTCTTGAGCAGGCCACGAATGTTGTTGGCAACCGCCTGACGCTGCGAGACGAGCTGAGCGCGCGCCATCAGCAACATTCGCAGCGCTTGGGCGTCCATGCTCTTGATGGCGACCTCGCGGAATCAACCGGTTCGCACGACCTGGGCCCGCCCGTGCGCGTCATTGGCGTCGGTCTTGTTGAGTTGCATGCTGAGGGCACCCTTGGCGTGGCGGGCGTCGAGGCACACGACCAGCAGGCTGAGCTTGCGCAGTTGCAGGGTCAGCCAGTTCGACATTTGGCCGGTCTCCAGGCCGACGCTTACCGCGGCGGGGGCGTGTGTGCGCACCGTCTTGCTGATAACCTCCGGCTCGGTGCTGCATTTGCCTCGCCAAATCACCGCGCCGCTCTGATCGACGACGCAGATCGAGGTGGTCTCAAGCGAGACATCAAGGCCGACATAGTGCTGCTGGTCCATGGGAACGCCTCCGGGAGATGGTTACCCGCGGAAGCTACTCCGGACGTTCAGCCCGGCTCACCCGCCGCGATTACGCCATGTCCCGAATTTTGCCCTTGGCGCCGCAACCCTGCTACCTCCGCTTCAATGCTGCCGCTCGCCGCCCTCTCCCTTGCCGTCTGGGTCTATCTCCTGCTCGGCCACGGCCGCTTCTGGCAATCCGGCCCCTCCCTCGCCCAAGCCGTCCCGGCCAGCGCGCCGCCCGTCACCATCCTGGTGCCCGCGCGCGACGAGGCGCCCACCATCGCCCGCGCCCTCCGTTCCCTGCTCGCCCAAACCTACCCCGGCCTCTTCCGCGTCGTGCTCGTCGACGACCAGAGCCGCGACGGCACCGCCGACACCGCCAGCCTGATCGGCGACCCGCGCCTCACCATCCTGCGCGGTACCGAACGGCCGCCCGGCTGGAGCGGCAAATTATGGGCCCTCCAGCAAGGGATCGCGGCTTCCGACACCGGCCTGCTGCTGCTCACCGACGCCGATATCGAGCATCAGCCCGGACATCTCGCGACCCTGGTGGCCAAGCTGACGGCGGACAAACTCGACCTGGTCAGCGAAATGGTCGCGCTGAACTGCCAATCCTTCGCCGAGCGCGCCCTGGTGCCGGCGTTCGTGTTCTTCTTCACCCTGCTCTATCCCTTCGAACAGGTGAACGACGCCGCGTCGCCCCTGGCCGCGGCCGCCGGCGGTACCGTGCTGATCCGCGCCGAGGCGCTGCGCCGCATCGGCGGCCTGGAGGCGATCCGCGGCGCCCTGATCGACGACGTGGCGCTGGCCGCCCGCATCAAGCAGGGCGGCAAGATCTGGCTCGGCCACAGCCGCCTGGCCGCCAGCATCCGCCCCTATCCGCACGCCGCCGACATCTGGCGCATGGTCGCGCGCACCGCCTATGTGCAGCTCAAATTCTCGCCGCTTCTGCTGGCCGGCACCGTGCTGGGCATGGGGCTGGTGTGGCTGGTGCCGCCGGCGGCGGCGTTGTTCGCCCCCGGCCTCGCGCGCCTGGCGGGCCTGCTCGGCTGGGCGGCCCTGAGCGCGTCCTATGTGCCGACCTTGCGGCGCTTCGGCCTCAGCCCGCTCTGGGCGCCTTTCCTGCCGCTGGTCGCCATGTTCTATACCGCGGCGACCGTGGCCTCCGCCGCCGACCACCTCAGCGGCCGCGGCGTGATGTGGAAGCGCCGCTCCTATACATGACCGACCTCGCCACAACCATCGAGGCGCCCTCCGGCAAGGACCGCGCCGACGAAAACTTCCCTGTCGGCTCCTGGCTCATTGCGCGCCCGCTGCGCCCGCACATGCACGCCTTCTACGCCTTCGCGCGCAATGCCGACGACATTGCCGACAGCGCCGCCCTGCCATCCGCCGAAAAGATCGCGCGCCTCAACATCATGGAGGACGTGCTGCGCGGCCGCCGCAACGACGGCAGCCCCACCGCCACCGCGCTGCGCGCCAGCCTGGCGCAAACCGGCGTCACCGCAATCCACGCGCAAGACCTGCTGCACGCCTTCCGCCAGGATGCGCTGGAAAACCGCACCGCCACCTGGCCGGCGCTGATGGAGTATTGCCGCTATAGCGCCATGCCGGTGGGCCGCTACGTGCTCGATCTGCACGGCGAAAGTCCGGACACCTGGCCGCATGCCGACGCGCTCTGCGCCAGCCTGCAAATCCTCAACCATTTGCAGGATTGCGCCACCGATTTCGCCGAGCTCGACCGCTGCTATTTGCCGAACGATCTGCTGGCGGCGCACGGCGCCACCCATGCCGATTTGCGCGCCGCGGCAGAAACCCCTGCCCTGCGCCGGGTTTTTTCCGTTTTGCTCGAGCATTGCGATGAACTGAACCGCGCCGCGGCCGGCCTGCCGCGCCAGGTGCACGACCGGCGCCTGCGGCTGGAATGTTCCATCATTGTCAATTTGGCCCGGCGCCTCACAAGGCGGCTCAGGCGCAATGATCCTGTGGCAACCCGCGTCGCGCTTTCGAAAACCGATGCGGCATTCAGCATAGCCGGCGCGCTTCGATGGATCCGCTAAGGGAAGGAAGAATGTTCTCCTTTGAAAAAAAGAACCAAAAGACCTTTGTCTCTGCGCCGGCGGAAGGATTGACGCTTTACACGCCAGAACGGAATTGCATCAAAAGCCAAAGTTTTTTGGTTCTTTTTTTCAAAAAAGAACACTCTTTCTTCGCATGACCACCCCCCTCAACGCCGCCCCGGCAGACCTCGCGGAAGTGGAACGCATCGTCCGTTCCGCGGGCACATCATTCTACCGCGGCATGCGGATCCTGCCACCCGACCGCCGTGCCGCCATGTACGGCATCTACGCCTTCTGCCGCCTGGTCGACGATATCGCCGACGAACCCGCGCCCATCGGCGAAAAACGCGCCGCCCTCGCGGCATGGCGCGGCCGCATCGCCGCGCTGGCCGCCGGCCAAACCTCCGACGCCACCACCCGCATCCTGCTGCCCGCCAGCCGGATCTTTGCCCTGCGCGAAGCCGATTTCCTCGCCATCATCGACGGCATGCAGACCGATGCCGAAACCACGATCGTCGCGCCGACCTGGAACGAACTGGACCTCTATTGCGACCAGGTCGCCTCCGCCGTCGGCCGCCTGTCGGTGCGCGCGTTCGGCGATGCCTCCGCCAACGCCGACCAGGTCGCCCACCATCTCGGCCGCGCGCTGCAATTCACCAACATCCTGCGCGACATCGCCGAGGACGCCGCCCGCGGCCGCCTCTATCTGCCGCAAAACTACCTGCTTGACGCCGGCGTGCCGCAATCCCCGGCGGCCGCCCTGCAAAGTCCCGCACTCCAAGCCGCCTGTACCCGCCTGGCCGCCGACGCCGCGCGCCATTTCAGCAAGGCCGATCATGTCATGTCCCTCTGCGACCGCCGCGCCATGCGCCCCGCCCGCATCATGTCGGCCACGTATCATGCTATCCTCTCGGAATTGCAACGACGCGGCTGGTCCCACCCCGAGGTGCCGGTGAAATTGCCGAAATGGCGCAAGCTCCTTATTGCGGCGCGGTATGCGTTGGCGTAATAAGAAGAAGCATTTCTTTTTTGAAAAAAAGAAACAAAAAACTTTTGCTACTTTAGACGCACCGCATACGGCAAAAAAGAACGGCTTGCTTGCCGACTCTCCTCAAATGCCCTATCGCCCTCCCGTGCATACCGCTTCCGGGCTATCGCCCGAACAGGCCATCGACCAGCTTCAGGCGCGCTACGCGGCGGCCACCGCCGCGCTGCGCGGCGCGCTCGACCGGTTCGTACGCACCGGCATACCACCCCCACCCGCCGAACGCGCCAAATTCCGCTATCCCGAATTGCGCCTCTCCTGGCACCCCGCCGGCGACAGCCCGGTGCCGCGGCGCGCCTGGCCCAAGCTGCAGGAACCCGGCTGCTACAGCACAACCGTAACGGAACCCGCCGCCTTCCGGCCCTATCTGCTCGAGCAGCTGGAACCGCTGGTGGGCGAATTCGGCGCCCACCTCGCCGTGCGGGACAGCGCGCAGGAAATCCCGTACCCCTACGCGCTGGAACAGGGCGAGGAACTGCTGGGCGGCGATATCGCACCCGGAACGCTCGCCCGCCATTTCCCCACCCCGAAGCTGACCGCGGTGGGCGATGAAGTGGCCGATGGCACCTGGCATTTCGACGCCGGCACGCCGCGCCCGCTGGCCTTGTTCGACGCCCTGCGCGTCGATTTTTCGTTGCGGCGCCTCGTGCATTATACCGGCACCGACTGGCGCCACGTGCAGCCCTGGATTCTGCTCACCAACTACCAGCGCTATATCGATCAATTCGTCCGCGGCGGCCTCGCCGACCTGCGCGCGCCGGAAACACCCTGGGGCAGCCTGGTGCTCCCCGGCGGCGGCGTGGTGCGCCGCGCGCACGACCCCGAAGCGTCCGCCGCCATCGTGGCGGCGGCACCCTGGCACCGCTTCCAGATGCCCGCCTATCACCTCACCCGCGCGGACGCGTCGGGCGGCGTAACGATTGTCAATATCGGCGTGGGACCCAGCAACGCAAAAACCGTCACCGATCACCTCGCCGTGCTGCGGCCGCATTGCTGGCTGATGATCGGTCATTGCGGCGGCCTGCGCGGGTCGCAAACCATCGGCGATTACGTCCTGGCGCACGCCTATCTCCGCCGCGACCGCATACTCGACGACCTCGTGCCGCCGGACGTGCCGATCCCCGCACTCGCCGAGGTGCAGGTCGCCTTGCAGCAGGCCGCGGCGCGGATCACCGGCGCCTACGGCGAGGCATTGAAGCAGCGCCTGCGCACCGGCACCGTCGTCACCTACGACGATCGCAATTGGGAACTGCGCTGGTCGCAGGAACGCCGGCGCATCAATCTGTCGCGCGCCATTGCGGTGGACATGGAATCCGGCACCTTGGCGGCGCAAGGCTATCGCATGCGCGTGCCCTACGGCACCTTGCTCTGCGTATCCGACAAACCGTTGCATGGCGAGATCAAGCTCCCTGGCACAGCCACCGCCTTCTACCGCCGCGCGGTCGATGAGCATCTGGCAATCGGGCTGGCCGCGCTGGATATTCTGCGCGGCGATCTGGGTTCGTTGCATTCCCGAAAGCTGCGCAGCTTCGACGAGCCGCCTTTTCGATAGGCCGGACGCCGTGCGGCAGGAACTATCGGCGCCGCAGCGGTTTCTTGCAGGAACAGGCGCTCCGGCGCCCGCACAACAAGAGGACGGAATTATGCCAGCCGAGAAGACACTGCACGACGCGTTTCACGAAACGCTGAAGGACGTCTACTACGCCGAAAAACAATCGGTCCGCGCGCTGAAGAAAGCGGCCAAGGCGGCGAAGTCGCCGGCGCTGAAGCAGCTGTTCGAAACCCACGGCGAGGAAAGTGCCACCCACGTCGAGCGCCTGGTGCAGGTGTTCGAGTCGATCGGCAAACCGGCCCGCGCCAAGACCTGCGAGGCGATGCAGGGCCTGACCGCGGAAATGGACGAGGATCTCGAGGATTTCGGCAAGACCGAAGCCGCCGACGACGTGCTGATCGGTTGCGCCCAGGCGATGGAGCATTATGAAATCGCCCGCTACGGCCTGTTGAAAAGCTGGGCGAAAAAGCTCGGCCTGTCGGAAGCCGAATCCCTCCTCGGACAAACGCTCGAGGAAGAAAAAAAGGCCGATGCCCTGCTCACCCAGGTGGCCAGCACCGGCGCCGCGCACATCACGTCGAAAGCCGCCTGATTCCAATCCGCGTTGAGTTTGACACATCAAGGAAGGCGGGGGGCTTTGCCCCCTCGACCCCCGTCGTGCGCAGCACGCATTCGCGTGACGGCGTGCCGCCGGCGTCGAAAGCGCTGCGCGGCACAAACGTTCTTGTGCCGCGCAG
>CAJCIS010000137.1 GCA_903970435.1 Acidobacteriota bacterium
GCCGCGGACCTGGTGACCTTGCGGGCGCTCCGGCTGCTCGGCGAGGCGGACGTCATCGTGCACGACCGGCTTGGGACGGAGGCCGCGCTGGACCTGGCGCGGCGGGATGCGGTGCGCATCAACGTCGGCAAGGCGCAAGGCGAACACACCATGCCGCAGGCCGACATCAATGCGTTGCTGGTGCGGCTCGCCCGCGAGGGCAAACGGGTGGTGCGGCTGAAGGGCGGCGATCCGTTCATTTTTGGCCGGGGCGGCGAAGAAGTCGCGGCTTTGTCGGCCGCTGGCGTCGCGCACGCGGTCACGCCCGGCGTCACCGCGGCCCTGGCATGCGCGGCCAGCGCGGCGATGCCGCTGACGCATCGCGACTACGCCCATGCGGTAACGTTCGTGACCGCGCACCGCAGGCGTCCCGACCTCGGTATCGATTACGCCGGCTTGCTGCGGCCCGGTGTGACCCTGGCCATTTACATGGGGCTCGCCACCATCGGCCGCCTGCGCGACGAACTGTCGGCGGCCGGATTCGACGTCAACATGGCGGCGGTGATGGTGGAGCATGGCGGCACCGACAAGGCGCGCATTTTGCGGGGTTCGTTGAGGGAACTGGCGGTGCAGGCGCCGCATTGGGCGGCCGACGGACCGGTGCTGATCTTCCTCGGGGGCAGCGCCGACGCTTCATAACAAGCCTAATCAACAATTAACCATCGTGACACTTTTGTATTATACCTTGCCTTTTGTGGAACGGAGACTTATAGAGGGTGCCAGCCTCTGGTCCTCGTCGGTGCCCGGCGGAATTGCCGCCACGCGTTGCCCCACCAGTCATCACAGGCTGTCATCACATTCGGAAAATCCATGCAGGATTCAAGGGTTATAGAAATCGACGGCGTCTTCCTCGGCGCCGCCGTCGCATTGCCTGACGATCGGGGTTGGCGGATCGTGGTGGCGGACGCGCGCGTGGGGCGGCTGGAAGGTACGATTGCGCCAAGCTTGCAGGACGTGCGACGGTTGGCGCGGCAGGCTTACCAGGCAGCGCGGATTGTGCCGGTGCTGGTGGGGGTTTAGGCACGAAGAAGAAGCCGTTCTTTTTTGAAAAAAAGAACCAAAAAACTTTTGCTGTTTGTGCGGGGCACATGAATGCGTCGGCGGGGATCCCGTTCAACAATAGTTATGCGCGGCTGCCGGAGCATTTTTTTGCGCGGCTGCCCGCCACGCCGGTCGCCGCACCGCGCCTGATTCGGCTGAATGACGCATTGGCCGAAACACTCGGCCTGGACGCGCAAGCGCTTACCTCCGAAGCCGGCGTTGCCATCCTCGCCGGCAATTTTGTGCCACAGGGCGCCGAGCCGCTCGCCATGGCCTATGCCGGCCACCAATTCGGCAATTTCGTCCCGCAACTCGGCGACGGCCGCGCGATCCTGCTCGGCGAGGTGGTGGGGCGCGACGGTGTGCGCCGCGACATCCAGTTGAAGGGGAGCGGACGGACCCCATTCTCCCGCGGCGGCGACGGACGCGCGGCGCTGGGCCCGGTGCTGCGCGAATTTCTGCTCAGCGAGGCGATGGCTGCACTTGGCATCCCCACCACCCGCACCCTGGCGGCGGTGACGACAGGCGATTTCGTATTTCGCGAAGGCCCGCAAGCCGGCGCGGTGCTGACCCGCGTCGCGCAAAGCCATGTGCGAATCGGCACTTTTCAATTTTTCGCCGCGCGCGGCGACACCGGCGCGCTGCGCGTGCTCGCCGACTACATCATCGGCCGCCATTATCCCGCGGCCGCGGAGACGGAAAACCCCTACCGCGCGTTGCTCGATGCGGTCATCGCGCGCACCGCATCCCTGATCGCGCGGTGGCAGCTTGTCGGCTTTATCCACGGCGTCATGAACACCGACAACATGTCGGTGGCCGGCGAGACCATCGATTACGGCCCCTGTGCGTTCATGGACTCGTTTCATCCCGGCACGGTCTATAGTTCCATCGACCACGCCGGCCGTTACGCCTACGGCAATCAGCCGCGCATCGCGTACTGGAACCTGGCCCGCCTGGCCGAAGCCGTGTTGCCGTTGCTGGCGCCGGAGACCGACGTGGCCGTGGCGCAGGCGCACGCGGCGCTCGATGCGTTCCCAAAATCGTTCGAGCAGGCCTATCACGAAGGGATGCGGCGCAAGCTCGGCCTGCTGACGGAACGGGACGGCGACATCGAGCTCGCGCGCGGCCTGCTGGCGTGCATGGACGCCCAGGGCGCCGACTTCACGCTGACATTCCGCCGGTTGAGCAACGCCACCACGGAAGGTTCGGAGGGTGCGGTGCGGGCGTTATTTGCTGACGCCACAGCGTTCGATGCGTGGCTACCAGCCTGGCGCGCCCGCGTTGCGGACGAAGCCGCGCCCGATGCGACGATGCGCGCGGCAAATCCCGCGTTCATTCCGCGCAATCATCGCGTGCAGGCGGCCATCGCGGCGGCACAGGCCGATGATTTCTCGAAGTTTCACGAGCTGATGGCGGTTCTGTCGCGGCCGTATGACGATCAAGCCGATTATGCCGGCTATGCCGATCCGCCGCGTCCTGACGAGGTGGTGCGCGAGACCTTCTGCGGCACGTAGAGAACAAGAAGACAATGGAACCACGGATGAACATGGATGAGCCTTCCGTTGATCCCTTCTTATCCCTTCTTACCTGCGTTCATTTGTGGTTCCGCTTTCTTCTTGTTTTAAAGCTGAGAGTTGTCGTCGCGGCTAATTTTGTGTTGAGATCGATTTAATAGCAAATCTCCTCCGGAAACAATTTCCGCACCTCGTCCTCGGTGACACCAAACCTATCCAACGCATAAACATGTGACGGCCGGTCGTCCCGTCGATTAGCCTCCAGCCAGGCCGTCAACGCCTCCCGGTCCGCCGCGCCAAACGGCAACAATCCGCGCGCGTGCACGGCGGCGGCGACCGCCATCGGATCGGTCAACAGATCTTCGTATTTTACGTCGAAAAACCGGTCCGGCGCCTCGAGGCGGGCCCGCGCCATCGCGTCCATGCCGGCGCGCCAGCGCTGGTTCCAATGCGCCACGTTGTCGGCCGTCCGGTCTGCGTCCGAATCGGCGCGGCGCAGCGATTCGGCCACGCTGTACCATGAAGCCATAACCCGGATTATGTCGCGATGGGTCATGACGATCACCGCGGTCGGGAAGCGGTCCAGGATCACCGGGGCATGCAACATATGGTTGGGCGATTTCAGCACCCAGCGCCGCGCCGCGCGTCCCGGCGTTTGCCATTGCAGGATTTGCAGATATTCCATCAACTCGTCGTACACCCAGCCGGCATCGGCATAGAGCACATAGTTGCCGTAGCTTGGCACATACATCATCGCTTCCGGCATCGTACTGACAAAGCTTTGTTCCACGATCAGCAGGTCCTCGTCGTGGGCATGCGGGTCCATTTTGTGCATGGCATCGAGTCCCGTCGCCGCGGCGGTGATTTGCTGGATCAGCGCCTCCGCCTGCGCGATGCGGACATGGTTGCCGGTGCGGCCTTCGCCGTCCATCGGCAGCGGAAAAATCGCCTCCCACCAGCGTGTCGCGGTCAGGCTTGGCGAGGCGCCCAGCAGCCGTTGCAACATGGTGCTGCCGGTGCGCGGCAGGCTGACGATGGCGAATGCCACCTCGGCCGGCGTGTCCAGTATTTCCGGATGCCTGGCCAGCAGCTCCTGCTTGCGAAGCCGGTTCGACAGCGCATTGATCAACCGTCCGTTTTGTGCCGCGAGCCCCGCCGGCGTCAATTCCGCTTCGGTATTGATCGCGTTTACCAGCACTCGCAGCGGCTCAATGAAACGATCCGGCCCAAAATCGGTAAGCTGCGTCCGATCGCGCGCCGCCGCAAGCAGGCGATCCACGTTAAGCATTTCCATGTGTCCCCCTACAGAAAAAAGTCTTTTGGGTCTTTTCTTCAGAAAAGAACTACTTCCTGACTCTTGTTTTGATTACTTTTCTTTTCGGACAAGGCGCTCATATCTCCAAAAGCTTGGCGCGCGGCATCGGTGGCGCCTCAACGTCAGTCCAGCGCAGCAAAAGCGTGCCGCTCGTATGCCCGCAAATGTCCATCCAGTTGCCGTAGCCCAGGTCGCGGGGCGAAATAACCAATGTCAGCAATCCGTCCGCATCGAGCCGCGCGGTATGCTTATTCACGGTCACCGGATGATAGCGATAATCCAGGCTTTCCATCCACCAGTTATCCAACTGAAAATTCCAATAGGGGCACGCGGGCAGTTCGGTTTGCACCAGCAGCGCATGGCCGGGCGGCAAGGCCCAGTAGCCGTGCAAATAGAAAATCCGCGGATCGCCGCCGCCGCGCTGAAAGAAATCCTGGCCGAAATCCGGCACCTCGTTCGGGCGCGTCATGAACAGTTCTGACCACCGGATGAACGTGGCCGCCGTGCCGTACACGAAATCGGCGCTGCGCGCGAGCGCGGCGGCGGTAAAACCGGCATCCAGCGGTGGCGGCCGCGCCGGGCCGCCCAACCGTTCTATGTTCAGCATGGCGGGCACCTCGCGCGCCCTGTCGAGGTGGAACTGGCGGACGATGACCATGCTGCTGTCGTCATCGAGTTTCAACCAGTTGCCCGGCTGCGGCGCCGCGCTGGCGATAATTTCGAGCGTTCCGTCGGCTTCCACCCGCAGATCGGGGCCGCGCAATTCGCCGGTCGATGCCATGGTGCCATCGATATGATATCGGTTTGCCTTCGATCCGATACTGAAATACGCGATATTGCCGCGCGTGCCGCTAATCCGATACGTATTGCGCCCGCTGATCGTCGCGTTCTGATACAGCGCGTCGGGGTTGTCCGCGCCAATCTTCGCGGTCGCGTGCGACGCGGCGTAAAAGCGCGGAAAGTCCGGGTCGGCATGTTCCAGGTTCATTTCCAGCCCGAGCCGCAGCAGACGCGTCAGGTATCGCAGCCCCTCCGCCCGGTCGAGCGCCGTTTTCGGCGCTGCCGGGTGCGTCATGGCCATCCGGCCGGCGGCCTCCAGCCGCTGACAAAACGCCGCCCAAACGGCGGCGGCATCTTCGTCTGTCTCCAAGATCTTCCCCTTTGGTATACCCACCGGGAAGGAAGTATTTCTTTTTTGAAAAAAAGAAACAAAAAACTTTTGATTTTGTCGAATATAGGGTGCCGGCGGTGTTCAGCCGGGGCTCTGTCTGGCCTACTTACGTGCCGATCGTCTCAACCTAATTTCTTTTTTTCAAAAAAGAACTGCTTCCCTCGCTCCCTTAGCAGGCTAGACTATCCGCCGCAAAGGAGTCGCGTTTGTCCCGTCCTGCCCCGGCGCCTGCCCTCCCCTCCCCGGACCCGCGGCAAACCGACGTAAGGCCGGCCGGGCCGGCGCTGGACCGGGTCGACGACTGCATCATCGAGCATGTTCGCCGTGACGGCCGCATCTCCAACCGTGATCTCGCCCGCGCAGCCGGTGTGAACGAAGCCACCATCCGGGCCCGCATGCGGCGCCTCGAAAGCAGCGGCGCCATGCGGGTTGTTGCCATGGTGGACCTCCAGGCTGCCGGATTCAATTTCGTATCCCCGGTCGGCATCCAGGTTCGGGGCCGGCCGGTCGCCGAGGTTGGCGCAGCACTGGCCGACATTCCGCAGGTGATGACGGTGGCCGTCGTGATCGGCCCACAGGATCTGGAAGTGCAGGTCGTGGCACGTAATCTCGCCGAGCTTGCAACGACTCTCACCGAAAAGATCGCCAAAATCCCTGGTGTCGGCCGCATCACGCCCGGTCTCGCCCTGCAGATCCTCAAATACGAATCCACCTGGGTTCCGTTCTGACCATGCAACCTCCTTTCGACGAGCTCGACCAGAAAATCATCGATCGCCTGTTCGTGGATGCGCGCTCGAGCAACCGTGAGATCGCCCGTGAGTTCGGCCTCACCGAGGGCTCGATCCGCGCCCGCCTCAAGCGCCTGCTCGAGGCAAAGGCGATCCGCGTCACCGCCGTCACGAACGTAAAATACCTGCGTAATCCGATCCTGGCTTATCTCTGGATCGAGGTGGACTCCGGCGATGAAATCAGTGCTGTCGCCGGCGAGCTCGCTTGCCTCAAGGAAATCGGCTTCGTGGCAACATTGCTGGGCCGCAGCGACATTCTCGCCATGACCCTGGTTGAAGGAAGCGAGGACCTCGCGCGATTTCTGCACGGCACCGTGGACAAGATACCGGGCGTCCGCCGCATCCAATACACGCTCAGCCACAACTTCATGAAACATGATTACCGGTGGTGCGCCATTGTAGATCCGTAATTAAGTGTCCGCAAGAGACAAAAGTTCCTGGTTTCTCTTTTTCAAAAAAGAAATACTTCTTTCTTCGCCGATACGTCCGTCAAGAAAGCATGCAACATGACACCCAAGATCAGGTCGCCTGGCCAAAACGACGAAGCAGCCTGGCGCACGCTCTGGGCCGCCTATAATCGCTTTTACCGCGCGAACGTCCCGGCCGACGTCACCACAGCCCTCTGGCAAAAACTCCTGACCCCAGGCGCTGATATCACGGGCCTCCTGGCCGAGTGGGAGGGCGCCATTGTTGGACTGGCGCATGTACTGTTCCATCCGTCGACCTGGTCGCATGCCCCCAGTTGCTATCTCGAGGATCTTTTCGTTGCCACGTCAGCCCGCGGCACCGGCGCCGCGCGTGCCCTCATCGACGCCGCCGGCGAAACTGCCCGCGATCGTGGGGCTGATCGTTTATATTGGCACACGCAGGAGTTTAACGGTCCCGCCCGTTCGCTTTACGATACGGTTGCCGAGCGCACATCTTTTATTGTCTATCGGAAATCTATTTCAGCGTAAGAAAAGGAAGCCGTTCTTTTTTGAAAAAAAGAACCAAAAAACTTTTGCTATTTTGGGCTTGGCGGGGCGCATCGGAATGTCGTTGTGAATCCGCTCGGACCATACAGGCTGTAGGCATTTCCGACGGGTCCCATCGCTACGGGCGCAAATACGCGGCCTTGCTGCTGGCAGAACCCGTTTGCCTCTAGCAATGCGACGCGCTGCGCTTCCGGGCCGCCGCCCAGAACCGGCGCGCGGCGCTCGGAAACCATGTACATATCGGGACCGACCGGCACCACGCCCACGCTCACCGCACACCCCGATAGAAGGATGATAGACAATTGGGCGTATTTGCGACCCTGCTTCACCGTCCTCCCCTCCCTTAACAGGCCGTCCCGGCGGGACACCTATAGGAGGAGGATGACCGGCCGTCGATGGGCCGGCGCGGTAACCGGCACTGTAATCAGCCGGTTGGCCTATTGTGTCGTATCGGCATCGAATCTCCGGCCTGCACGGGCCTGCACGGGGGCTTTGCGGATTACGAGAACAAGGCATCCACCTGCGGCGTGCTCATGGCAGCCACTTGTGTCGACGTGAAAGCCAGGATTTGCGTGTTGTTCAGGGCCGAAATGTCGGTCGTGGTGAGCTGCGGAATTTGAGTGACGGTGATTGCGGCGATTTCGGTGGTGGTCAGCGCCTGCATCTGGGTTGTCGAGAGGTTCGCGATCACGGTCGTTGTCAGCGCCCCGAATTGGGTGGCGGACAGCATGCCGATCTGCGCGGTGCCGAGGCCGCCGACCTGGGTCGTGGTCAGCGCCGCCATCTCGGTGGTCGTCAGACCCGCCAGCGCGCCGGTTTTCAATGCCCCGATTTCGGTCGAGGTCAGCGATCCGAGTTGCGTGGTCGTCAGGTTTGCCACGTCCGTTGAGGTCAAGCCCGCAACCTGCGTCGTGGACAGGGCGGCAAGCTCGGTCGTGGTCAGCGCGCCCCACTGCGTGGTGTCGAGCAGACCGAGCTGGGTCGAATTAAAGCCGCCAAGCTGGGTGGTGGATAACGCGCCGATCTCGGTTGTTGTAAGTCCCGCCAGGCCCGTCGACTGCAGGGCACCCAATTGCGTGCTGGTGAACCCGGCCAGCTGCGTGGTGGTCAGCGCCGCGATGTTCGTCCTTGAAAGACTATTGAGCTGACTACTGGTCAGCGCGCTCAGCTGGCTCGACGACAGGCCGCCGAGCTGCGTGGTGGTCAGCGCCGCGACCTGGCCGGTGGTCAGGCCGCCGATTTGCGTGCTGCTCAGCGCGCCCAGTTCGGTGGTGGTCAGCGCGCCGCTCTGCGTGGTGGAGAGCGCAGCGATCTGCGCCGACCCCAGCCCGGCCAGCTGCGTCGTGGTCAGCGCCGCCACATCGGTGGTGCTCAACCCGACCAGCGCGCCGGTCTTCAGCGCGCCGATCTCCGTCGACGTCAGCGACCCCAGCTGCGTGGTCGTCAGCGCCCCCACCTCGCTCGAATTCAGCCCGCCGATCTGCGTGGTGGAGAGCGCCGCCAGCTGGGTCGTGCTCAGCGCGCCGACCTGGGTGGTGCTCAGCAGCCCGGCCTGGGTGGCGGTCAGCCCGGCCAGCTGGCTGGTGCTCAGCGCCCTCACCTCGGTGGTGGTCAGACCGCCGATCTGGGTGCTGTTCAGTTGACCCACCTGCGTGGTGGTCAGGCCGGCCAGCTGCGTGGTGGTCAGGGCGGCGATGTTGGTGGTGGACAGGCTCGTCAGCTGGGTGCCGGTCAGCTCGCTCAGCTGGCTCGACGACAGGCCGCCGAGCTGCGTGGTGGTCAGCGCCGCGACCTGGCCGGTGGTCAGGCCGCCGATTTGCGTGCTGCTCAGCGCGCCCAGTTCGGTGGTGGTCAGCGCGCCGCTCTGCGTCGTGCTCAACGCCGCGATCTGCGCCGACCCCAGCCCCGCCAGCTGCGTCGTGGTCAGCGCCGCCACGTCGGTGGTGCTCAACCCGGCCAGCGCGCCGGTCTTCAGCGCGCCGATCTCCGTCGACGTCAGCGACCCCAGCTGCGTGGTTGTCAGCGCCCCCACCTCGCTCGAATTCAGCCCGCCGATCTGTGTGGTGGAGAGCGCCGCCAGCTGGGTCGTGCTGAGTCCCCCCATTTCCGTCGTGGTGAGCGCCCCGATGAGTGTGCTGCTCAATCCGGGCAACTGCGACACCGCCAGCACCGCGATATCGGTGGTCGTCAATGCCTCAATCTGCGTTGCGACCAGCCAACCCAACTGGGTAGTGCTTAGCACCTCCAGCTGTGTCGTTGTCAAAACGGTCATGTCGGTGGTGGTGAGTGCGCCGATGTCGCCGGACGTAAATGCTTCCACCGCGGTGGTGGAGAGCGCGGCGAGCTCCGTTGTTGTCAGCTCACTAACGATTGACGACATGGCACCGCACGCTCCGGAACAAATCAGTCCGGACGCCTCCATGCGGCGCAACAGACGAGCGCAGGGAAACGTCTCCGACAACGCGGACGCTAGCGGCACTTCCTAAATTCATTGTGAATCGCACAGATGGGGACCGCAGCGAAATATTGAAGAAATTATCTCTATCGCAGCCGATCCCGCGTCAACGCTCCGCATGACACCGATTGTTAACAAACCTGGCCGCATATTGCGCTTTATGACGGCGACCAACGCAGCCTACCTGTGTGAACGGCCAGAAACGGTTCACCTGCCGCGCGCCGTCCAAGACTATGCAGGGCGTTCCGAACCAAGCGATCCCCAAAGCAGGTCCGACATGCGTCTGGCGGCGTTCACACCGCCTGCCGATATGGACGTCGGCGAACTGATCGGCTCTGCCGAGAAATTGCGTGCCTGCGGCCGACCCGGGCTCGCGAACGATCTCTTTCGAACCTGGCTGCGCAACAACAGCCTGCACAAGCTGGCCTACGCGGCGCGCTACAACTATGCCGTGATGCTGTTGGAGGCCGGCGAACTTGCCGAAGCACGCGACCAGCTCCAGCTTGCGATGCTGGATAACCCTTTGTTTTCACCCGCAGCCATCAACCTGGGATCAATACTGGAACGGCTTGGCGATCGCGCAACCGCCGTGGAAACATGGCGCGGCGTGATTAATCGGCTTGGCAACGTCACCGGCGAGGCAGTCACCCACCGTGTCATCGCCCTAAATCAGATGGGCCGCGTGCTGGAAGCAGCCGCAATCCTGTCGCCGGCCGAAATAGCACTCCGAACAAGTCTGGAACTTGATGCCACCCAGCGCGAGGTCATTCAACATCTCATCGCGCTGCGCCAGGTTCAGTGCTCATGGCCCATTCTCGCCGGAACCAGTAAGCTCGGCGCCTCCGACCTCCTGGCCGCATCGTCGCCTCTGGCCCTCGCAGCCTTGATCGACGATCCGATATTGCAGCTGGCGAACGCCCACCGCTATCACACCACGGACGCGCAGACTCCAGAGCCGGTCACGCTCGGCGCGTGGCCGCCGCCAGACGCGGGGCCACCGACCGGCGCGCCGGCACGCCGCCTGCGTATCGGTTACGTGTCTTCGGACATGCGCCACCACGCGGTGGGCTTCCTCGCCGCCGAATTGTTTGCCTTGCACGATCGCCATCGCGTAGAGGTGCGGGCCTATTATTGCGGCATCCCTCATGAGGACGCGCTCAAGGCGCGCTTTCGCGACACGGCCGATGGGTGGACAGATATAAGTGGCATGACGGATCGTGCTGCCGCCGCCACCATCGCCGCCGACAACATCGATATTCTCGTTGATCTCAACGGCTACACCAAGGACGGCCGCGTAAAGCTGTTCGGTTACCGGCCGGCGCCGTGCATCGTCAACTGGCTCGGCTTTCCAGGCTCTACCGGCAGCCCGCACCATCATTATATTATTGCGGATCCCGTCATCATTCCCGCGGAAGATGAGATATTCTACAGCGAAAAAGTCGTCCGACTGCCATGCTACCAGCCGAATGACCGAAAGCGGACCGTGGCCACCGAAACGCCTTCACGTGCAGAAGTTCGGCTGCCGGCGCGCGGATTTGTGTTTTGCGTATTCAATGGTCCGCAAAAAATCACGCCCGAAATGTTTGCCGTCTGGATGTCCGTGATGCATGCGGTGCCTGGGAGCGTCTTGTGGATGTTGTGCCATGACGCAGGTGTGAGCGAGCGCCTGTGCAGCCACGCATCCAAAACCGGTATCGATCCGGCGCGCCTGGTGTTTGCCGGCCGCATGGCCAACCCACATCATCTTGCCCGTTATCGGCTTGCAGACCTGTTCTTGGATACCGCGCCGTACGGTGCCCACACCACGGCGTCGGACGCGCTCTGGATGGGCGTGCCGGTGCTGACTGTCGCCGGACGCGGGTTCGCGGCGCGCGTTTGTGCCAGCCTTGTGCAAGCTGCCAATCTGCCCGAACTTGTCTGCCACGATCGCGAGTCGTATCGCGATCGTGCGATCATGCTGGCGCGCGAGCCGGACCGCCTGGCCGCACTTGCGGAGCGGCTTCGGCGTGGCCGCGACACCAGCCTGCTCTTCGATACGCCGGCCTTGGTGCGTCATCTTGAGGCGCTCTACGTCGACATGTGGGCAGATTATTGCGCGGGCCGCCTTCCAGCGCCGCGCCTCGCGCATCTGCCGCTCTATCACCGTATCGGCAACGATGCGGATCGGCCGACACTGCCCGACCGTGAATCGCTTCTGACCTGGTGGCGGACGCGCCTGGCGCACAGTAACGCCGTGCAAATGGTGCCCCACGATGGATTGCTATGGCCAGACTGCCAAATCCCATCGTAGCCGAATCCGCAACACGCGGTGAGGTCGCCGCATTGGACGCCGATTCGACCTCGGACCCACCCGCGCCGCGCGATGCGAAATGGGCCGCCTCACTCACGGCACTGCGGGGCCTCTTCCTGCTTGCCATGCATCATGGCTGCCATTTGGCACCTGATCTGGTGGCCGGAGCGCTTGCCGATGACATGGTACAGGGTGTTCTTCGCGTGTTGCGCCGCGCCGGCTTCGAGGCCAGCGCAATCGACGGCGCGAAATGGGACGATATTGCAGGTCTTGGAAGCGCTTTTCCTGTCCTGGCCGTTACCAACACCGGCGCTTTTCTTATCGTGGCCGGGGTTCTTGGCGATAACGCGGGCGCTCAGCTGGCCGTATTGGATCCGGCCCGGGAACAACTCGGCATCACACTCATACCCCGCCAGGGCTTCCTTGCCGCCTGGTCCGGGACGCTCCTGCTGTGCCGTCGCAAGTCGCTGTCGGCGCCGGCGCAGCCGTTCGGGCTTGGATGGTTCGCGGCGGAAATTGCGCGTCACGGCCACATATTGCGGGATGTCAGCATCGCGGCCGCTGCCAGCGGCCTGATCGGTCTCGCAACGCCGCTTCTGTATCACGTGATTATTGACAAGGTCATTCCGTACAGTGCGGAGCAGACCCTGCTCTCGGTGCTGGTCATTTTCGGCCTTGTCACGGCGTTCGACGCGGTATTCAGCTACGCCCGCCAACGCTTGATGATTTATCTCACCAACAAGGTGGACGCCCGACTGGCCGCGCGTACTTTCGAGACGATGCTGGCGCTGCCAATGCCGTTCTTCGAGAATCAGCCTGCGGGCGTTCTTGTGCGCCATCTGCAGCAGACCGAGAAATTGCGCAATTTTCTCACCGGCAGGCTGTTTCAATGCGCGCTTGATTGCGCCCTCCTGCCGGTCCTGCTCATTATGCTATGCGTCTACAGTTTTCCCCTCACGTTAGTGGTTCTGGCTTTCGCTCTCTCGATCACGGCCATCATTTTCCTTCTGATACCCCATTTTCGGTCTCGGCTGAATGCGCTCTATGCCGCGGAAGGGGCACGGCAGGCCCATCTGGTCGAGACTCTCCATGGTATGCGGACCGTCAAATCCCTTGCCATGGAGCGGGTGCGACAAGGCGAGTGGAACAGCCGTGTGGCCGCGGCCATTCTCAAGCAGTCGCAAGTCGGGCGCATCGCGGCACTGGCCAACACCGTAACATACACGCTCGATCGCCTCATGCAGATCGCCATCCTGGGCCTTGGCGCCCATTCCGTTTTTGCCGGCGCGATGAGCATTGGTGCGCTCGTCGCATTCACGATGCTCGCCGCACGCGTAAGTGGCCCGCTGCTTCAGATTGTTGGGTTGATCAATGAATATCAGGAAACTGCATTGTCGGTTCGCATGCTCGGCAGCGTCATGGACCATCCGCCGGAGCGTGTGCCATCGCAGCATTATATCCGGCCGGCCATGACGGGCGCGGTGTCGTTTGAGCAAGTCACCTTCCGCTATCCGGGGGCTGCAAGTCTCGCGCTGGACCGGGCGAATTTTCAGGCCCGCGAAGGTGAAGTCATCGGCGTGGTGGGGCGGTCCGGGTCCGGTAAGACCACCCTCATCCGGCTGATACAGGGCATCGAGACACCGCAATCGGGCCTCATACGTTTCGATGGTACGGATATCCGTCATATCGATCTTGAACATTTGCGCCGCAATGTCAGCGTTGTGCTGCAGGACAGTTTCCTGTTTCGCGGCACAATTAGGGAAAACATCGCCGCCGGTAAACCCAACGCAAATTTGGCTGATATCATAAAGGCTTCCAGACTGGCCGGCGCCGATGAGTTCATCGATCGGCTGCCACTCGGCTACGAGACGCCCGTCGAGGAGGGCGCCGCTAATTTTTCCGGAGGGCAGAAGCAACGAATTTCCATCGCGCGAGCGCTTATTATACAACCGCGCCTCCTGATCTTCGACGAGGCGACCAGCGCGCTCGACCCGGAGAGCGAGGCGATCCTGCAAACCAATTTGAAAAGCATCGCGGCCGGACGAACAATGATTGTGGTGTCGCACCGCCTATCCTCGTTGGTACAGGCGGACGCGATCCTGGTGCTGGACCGCGGCGCGGCGCTGGATGTAGCACCGCACGGAACCTTGTTGAAACGATGCTCCGTGTATCGCAACCTATGGGAGCAGCAGACCATGCACATGAATGCCGCGTGATGCAACCGCGAACAACCACCGGCGACGCAGGCTGTCGGCGGGGCCGAAAATATGTGAAGATGCCATGCGGATCGCCTCACAGGCAGGCCGCGTTTCAGCCGAGCGCCGCGGCTTAACATCATGACTCATGCCACGAGCCTTGATTTTCGCGACGATCTCGACCGGATTGCCGCGGAGCGGCCGCCGCTTCCTTTGCGCCTGATCTCCGGCGCCCTTGGCATTTTGAGCATCGCCTTCGTTGCTCTTGCGTCGGTGACACGTTTCGATGTGGTCATTACGGGTCATGGGCGGCTTGCCACGGATCATCCCACTTCCCTCATTCAACCGCTGGACCGCGCCATTGTGCGAACGGTACAAGTGCGCCCCGGCGATGTGGTCCATAAAGGCCAGGTTCTCGCGACCCTGGATCCGACCTTTGCCGCCGCCGACCTCGCAGCCCTTCAGTCCCGGCAGCTTGCACTTGCGGCCGAAACAGGCCGCCTGCAGGCCGAAGCCGATGGATCGCCCTACCTGACATCGCGGGGCACGGAGTCCGCACTGCAATCGGGCCTGTTCCTTGAGCGCCAGCGCGAATACAGCGCCCGCCTTGCCAGCTTCGATCAGGCCATCGAACATGACATGGCCGAGCGTGCCACCACCGAGGGTCAACGAACGTCGCTCGCGCGCCAGACCGCGATTGCGCGGGAGGTAAGGCATGTGCGCGAGACCTTGATGCGGAGCGCTGTCGGGTCGCGCCTGCAGTTTCTTGATGCGGATGCAAATTTCACTCACCTGAACGGCGATCTGCAAGCCGCGACCGATAAGCTTGCCGAGTTGTCGCACGCCGCTATGTCGCATCGCGCTGATCGCAACGCCTTCGTCGAAAACTGGCGCCGCGAAATCCTCGAAACGCTGGCAGCGCGGCGGGAATTGCTGGCCGAAGCCGAAGGAGCGGTCACCAAGGCCGCCCACCTGCGCGATCTTGTGGTGGTAACGGCGCCTGAGGATGGCGTGGTGCTGGAGGTTGCCGCGCGGGCACCGGGGTCTGTTCTGCACGATGCCGAACCGCTGCTAAGCTTGCTGCCGGCGCACGCAGGCCTCCAGGCCGAGTTGACCATACGCTCTTCCGATATCGGTTACATTCGCGATGGCGATCCGGTGACCCTGAAAATAGACGCCTATCCGTATCAACGTCACGGCACCCTGCGGGGCAGAGTGCGCGCCATCGAGGCCGCCTCCTTCGAACCTGACGCGGGCCACCCGGCGGACCCGCTGGCCGGAGGCGCCGTGCATCGGGTGTATGTCGAAATAACCTCTTCCGCTTTGGACGCACTACCGCAGGGCACCGGCCCGATTCCCGGCATGACTTTGTCGGGTGACGTGCGTGTCGGCACCCGCAGTGTGTTAGCCTATTTCCTGGCGCCCATCACGCGTGGATTTAGGCAGAGTTTTCACGAGCCTTAGTGTCCGGACGAAGCAAAAGCAGTACTTTTCTGAGGAAAGGAACCAAGAGACCTTGCTTTTTTGGTACAATATCGGACCTATCTGATAATGCAACGGACCGTGATGCTGGCGAACGGACAGCGTCTTTTGGTTCGTTTCTTCAGAGCAGAACATTCTTCCTTCTTCCTACGGGACGGGCCAGGTCTTGATCTCGCCTGGACTCCAGGTTCCGATCGGGCTTGAACGCAGCGCACGCCGCACAACACAATAGGCACCGTGTACGACCAAAATCTCGCAACCGGCGGCTCCCGCTTGCACGCCTGGTCCGACTCGCTCCTGGTGGACCACGCCGTCTTCAGGGTGTTGTGGGACAATTGGGCCGAGGTCATCCCCGGGAAGCTCTACCGCTCCAATCATCCAACCCCGTCCCGCCTCCGTGCCGCCGCCCAGCGGTATGGCCTGAAAACCCTGATCAATTTGCGCGGTCATCGTCAATGCGGCTCCGATGCCCTCTCGCGAGAGGCGGCCGCGCGCTTAGGTCTCGTTCACCTGGACATGGCATTTGAAAGCCGCGGCGCGCCGCACCGCGACCGAATCCTTCGCTTCGCCGAGCTCTACGCGAACTTGCGCACCCCCGCGCTCATGCACTGCAAGTCGGGCGCCGACCGGGCCGGACTTGCCGCCGGGCTAGCCATCATGCTCGAGGGCGGCACCGCGGCACGTGCGCTGGGTCAATTGTCCTGGCGGTTCGGCCACTTCAACCGAAGCCGCACCGGCATTCTGGACGCGTTCTTTCTCCGCTATGCCACTGAGGCAGAAGGAAGGATTTCGTTCATCGACTGGGTGCGCGGCAGCTACGATGAGGTCGCTTTGAAGCGCGATTTCACCGCCTCGGGCGTTGCCAGTTTCTTCACGGACACGATCCTGCGGCGGGAATAAGGAAATGCGCGGTAAACAAATCGTGTTTGAAGGGCGCCGCTACGTGCCGCAGGAGAGGTTCGAAACTGTGCGTTTTTGAGCGGTGAGGCTGCAACGGTCACCCCACTGGGCGGTTGACATGACACGGAACGTTCGCTAACATCGTGAGTAATCTCAATCATTAACCGGCCCGGACGGCGATGCAGCGTGAAGTTCCCACATTAAGGGGGGCGACCCAAGAGGGCAGGAATATGGAATTATTTGATGCCAATTGATCCTTGCCTGCCAGTGCCGCTGAACGGTTACACGCCCGCGGCACCGCACGTTCACCGCATTCACCGCATTATTGGCCGCATACGGCGACATGGCACAGCGCGCCACGTGGGGGTTCAACACGGCATGGCGCCGCTCGACGGGTGCGGCAGGGTGCCGGCCGGCCTGCCCGGCGCATTGCCCGGCAACGGTGGCGCGCCGGCTGCGTACCTTCCCAAGATTATCCCCGCCGCAGCAGGCGGCGCGGCTTTGGTCGGCGGCAGTGGCGTGGTGGGCGGCTTTGGTGGCGGCGGCACGCCGGGCGTGCCCGGTGGACCGGTAACACCCGGTAATCCCACGACACCGTGTGTCGGCACATCGTGCAGCACCGGCCCAGGAACCACGCCGGTGCCAGAGCCTTCAAGCATCTTCCTGCTGGGACTGGCGATGTTCGTCATGCTCATGCTGAAGTGGCGTCATCGGCCGCTGGTATTGCGGCACGCCTGATTGATGGCGGGTGTGGGCCCGCCCGTTTCGCGCCGACCTCGCTAAGTGCCAACACGAGCCCGAGCTTCGATGCTGTCCCAAATCATGGCCGCCAGGTTGGTGCCCTCAAAGCGCGCGATTTCCTGAAGCCCGGTCGGGCTGGTGACGTTGATTTCGGTCAGGTAGTCGCCAATCACGTCAATGCCGACAAAGATGAGCCCCTTCTCGCGGAGCATCGGCCCAATGCGCCGACAAATTTCCGCATCGCGTGGCGTCAGGGTCACAGGCTCGGCGCGGCCACCAACATGCATGTTGCTGCGCGCTTCGCCCGCTGCCGGCACGCGGTTAATCGCGCCGACCGGTTCGCCGTCCACCAGGATGATGCGCTTGTCGCCATGCCGTACTGCCGGTTCGTAGCGCTGGATCATCAGCGGCTCGCGCGAGCGCGCAAAATGCATTTCCAGCAATGAAGCGAGGTTCTCGTCGTCGGGACGGATGCGGAAGACGCCGGCGCCCCCGTTGCCGAACAACGGCTTGACGATGATATCGCCGAATTCGGCCCGGAACGCCCGTATCGCATCGCTGTCCCAGGTGACCAGGGTCGGTGGCATCAACTCGGGAAAATGTGTCACCAGGAGCTTTTCCGGCGCGTTGCGCACCGCCGCGGGGTCGTTCACGACCAGGGTGCGCGGTTGGACGTGTTCCAGCAGATGGGTCGCCGAGATATACGCCATGTCGAATGGCGGGTCTTGCCGCATCAGAACCACGTCCATTGACGCAAGGTTGATCCGAACCGCTTCGGCCGCCTGAAAATGCTCGCCGGACTTGCGCCTTACCGTTACCTTCCGCGCGACGGCCGTCACGCGATCACCGACCGGCGCATCGGTGCCGAGCCGTCCCTCGCGCAGAGACAAATGCCGCACTTCGTAGTGCCAGAGCGTGTGGCCGCGCGCCTGCGCCTCCAGCATCAGGGCAAAGGTGCTGTCGCCATCAATATTGATGTATTCGAGCGGATCCATTTGCACGGCCACCTTCAAGGCGCCGTTCGATCTGGTTTCTGAAGTCACTGCGGCTGCCAATGCTGTTGACGCCAAGGAAGGAAGCAGTTCTTTTTTGAAAAAAAGAAACAAAAAACTTTTATTCGATTCGGACTCGGCCCTATCAGGCATGCCACGAACAGAGTAAAAGTTTCTTGGTTATTTTTTTCAAAAAAGAACTGCTTCCTTCGCCTTGCTTTAGCGCAAGCCGCCTGCCGGAGGAAGCGCGGCGCGCCGATCCGCGACGGCCCCTCTTGCCTCGCATGACGGTACCGGGTTTCTGACGCCATGGTATTCCTCCGCCAGACTTCATGAGCACCCGCGCCTCGGATCTGCTGCGCTTCTACCGACTCCTCAGTGATCTCGAGGCGCTGAACGGCGGCATGCGGCGTATGGCCCAGGCTGATCCCGCCACGCCTTGGCCACAGCGCGGCGTGGTGTGGTTCTTCGAGCAGACCGAGAATCGCACCGACACGGGTGGCGGCCTGCGAGTCGTGCGCGTGGCAACCCATGCGTTAAAGCCTGAGTTGCAGAGCACGCTGTGGGATCGTCTTTCACATGATGCGAACGGCACCCATCGCGGTTCGATCTTTCGCACCGTGCTAGGGACGGCGTTGCGAGACCTGATGGGTAACACCGAGCCGCAAAGTTGGGGCCGCGGCACGACGCCGCCGGCGCACAGCACCAAGCAGGAGTCGTCTCTTGAAGCGGCCGTCAGCCTTTACATCGGCCAGATGCCGTTCCTGTTCCTGGCGGTAGACGACCCGCCTGGCCCGTACAGCCAACGCGCTTTCATTGAAAAGAACAGCATTGCCCTATTGAGCAACTATGCGCGAACACCCATCGATCCCGCGTCGGCGGTGTGGCTCGGCCGGCGGTGCAACAAGGAGAAGGTTGCGCAATCTGGCCTATGGAACATTCAACATGTCGACGAGGCCTACGACCCAAGTTTTATGGATACGATGAAGCGCATGATGACGGACATGAATGCAAGTTAGGCGCTAGCGGCTGAAGGTCGGCATCCCCATCACAGACAAAAGTTTTTTGGTTCTTTTTTTCAAAGAAGAACGGCTTCCTGGCCGGCCTGCCCGAACTCTGCCGTATGATAGTATCCCCTAATTCATCCGGAATGCGTCTGCGATGCGGCGCACTTTGCCGGAACGGTCCACCGCCATGACATCAAATCTGATGCCGGACCTGCCCCAATGGGGATTTTCGCCCAGCAGAATTTCGGCGGCGCCCACGAGCCTCGCCTGCTGGCGTGGCTGCAATGCCGCCGCCGCACTGGCGAGGTCCTTGCGTGCCTTGACTTCGACGAAAACGGTCAGCCCATCGCGCTCCACCACGGCATCGATTTCCCCTGCCGCGGTGCGCATGCGCCGGCCAACAACATTGAATCCATCACGCATCAATGCATTGCAGGCCAGCTGTTCCGCTGCCAGGCCGGCGGCGAATTGTGTCACGGGCACGGTGAACCTCCCGCAAAGAATTTGGGCGACGTGCTGGCCAATACGATTCTTTCAAGGTTCAAGGTTCAAGGTTCAAGGTTCAAGGTTCAAGGTTCAAGGTTCAAGGTTCAAGGTTCAAGGTTCAAGGTTCAAGGTTCAAGGTTCAAGGTTGCACGAGACGTCACCCGCACAAGTCAACAACCTAGCGGACAATGATTAACGATTCACTGGCCTGATCCTGCGCCTCAACAAAAAGCAGCGCGCACGCAGCACCACCGCGCAGCCATGGAATGCCTGCGCGCACTGGCGAGTGCGGGGTGTGCGCTCTAAACCGAGGCATGCGCGCGGCCATCGGCTTTATCCTTGTCACGATAACACTCGACATCCTGTCGATGTCGCTCGTTGTTCCGGTCTTGCCGCCGCTGATCCAATCGATGGAGGGGGGCAGTGCCGCGGCCGCCGCGCACGCCGTGGGCATATTCGCTACAAGCTGGGCGCTGATGCAGTTTTTCGCCGGCCCCGTGCAGGGGGCGCTATCGGATCGGTTCGGACGCCGCCCAATCATATTGCTCTCAAATCTGGGCCTGGGGCTGAATGGCATACTGATGGCGGTGGCGCCGGACGTGCGCTGGCTGTTCGCCGCGCGCCTCATTTCCGGCATTACCGCGGCCAGCTTTTCGTCCGCCAGCGCCTACATTGCCGATATCACGCCGCCGGAAAAACGGGCCGCGCGCTTTGGCCT
The DNA here is from genome assembly GCA_903970435.1 of Acidobacteriota bacterium. Classification (GTDB taxonomy): domain Bacteria; phylum Pseudomonadota; class Alphaproteobacteria; order Acetobacterales; family Acetobacteraceae; genus CAJCIS01. The sequence continues at coordinate 20,109 of CAJCIS010000137.1, forward strand.
GGTCTCCGTCGCCTTCGGTTTCGGCTTTATCACCGGGCCGGTTGCCGGCGGGTTTCTCGGCAGCATTCACCCCCGGCTACCGTTCTGGGTCGCGGCCGGCCTCAGCCTGGTGAATTTCCTGTTCGGCGTGTTCGTCCTGCCCGAGTCGCTGCCGCGCGACCGGCGCGCGGCGTTTTCCTGGCGGCACGCAAACCCGATGGGCGCGCTGCGTCTGTTGCGCTCACGACCCGGCCTGAGCAGCCTCGCGGCTGTGCAGTTTCTTGGGCTTACGGCACAGAACGCACTGCCCACCATCACAGTCTTGTATGCGCTCAACCGCTACGGGTTCAGCCTCCGCCAACTGAGTGTTCTGCTGGGCGCCATGGGCGTCTCCAGCGCCCTGGTCGGCGGACTGCTGACCGGCCCCGTGGTCCGGCGGCTCGGCGAGCGCCGTGCGCTGCTGGCCGGCCTATGTTGCGGTGCCGCCGGCTTCGCCGCCATGGGCCTCGCCAACACTCCCACTCTGTTCATTCTGGCCATTCCCGTGCTCGCGTTGCGCGGACTGGCCGACCCGGCACTCGTTGCGCTGATGACACGCAAGGTGCTGGCAACCGAGCAGGGCGCCCTGCAAGGCGCCAGCAACAGCCTGCTCGGCATTGCCGGCATGTGCGCGCCGACGATTTACACCGAGAGCTTTGCGCTCTTCGCCGCGCCCCGGTTGGGTTGGAGCTTGCCGGGTGCGCCGTTCCTGATCGCGGCTTTGCTTCTTGCGGTTGCTGCCGTTTTGGCGCGGGTAAAGGCAAAAGAAGCAGTGCTTTCTTGAAAAGAGAACCAAAAAACTTTTGCTCTTTGGGGCAGTCACCGTCTAATCAGTTCGTATTCGATCGCATAGGTGAAATCTAGCTGCGGCACCGTCATTTCGGGCGGAAACGGGGGCAGATGCATGGTGCGGAACAGGCCAAACCACGCCATGTCTAACGATGGCGATCCGGAACTTTCCACCAACCTAAGATTTCGCACCCGCCCGTCGCGCGTCAGCGTCGCGCTGATCACCGGCATGCCCTGTTCCTGGTTCTCGATTGCCTGCTCGGGATAATATTTGTGTTCCTCGACATATTCGTGAAGCAATTCGGCATAGCTTCCGCTCGCACCCGGGCTGGTGAAATGCAACATGCCATAGTCGCTCGCGCCGCCGCGCTCCGGCCGCCCCAGCGACAAATCCACGCTTTTCGAATTGCGCAATCCGCGCGCCACCGGCGCGCTGGGACGGCTGGCAAAGCTGAATTCCTGCGGGCTGGCAAACGGCGACGGATTGGGCGCCGTGCGGGTTCGCGTATGCTGCCGCCGCGCGGCCCGCATCGGCTGTTGCGTGGCCTGCACGTCCGGCTGCGGCTCGGGCGGCGCCAGCATGCGCAACTCCGGTGGCAGGAGATTGACCTCGGGTGCCGGTGACGCCTGCGGCGGCGGCGGTGTCTGCGACTGCTGCGACGGCAAAGGCGGGGTGGGCACCTCCGCGCCCTTGGGAATAGTGAGGAACCTGCCTGGCGCCGGCACCGCGTTGGGTGACCGCACGCCGCCCTGAAACACCATCTCAAACCCCGGCTCTTGCGGCGGCGGCGGCACGAACAGCACCGGTCGCCGTGCCAAAATGAAAATCGCGAGCAGCAACACGTGCACAAACGCCGACGCGATCAGCGCCACGTCCAGCCACGGCCGCCGCACCGGCCGTCGCGCCGGGCGCGGATCGGGAAGTGTCAGGGTGTGGACGGACAGGTCAGGCATCGAGGCACGTCACGGCAGCCCGCGGGGAAAACCAACGATAGCGTGCGGAGCGTGATTTCACCCGACGCGCTGGCGCGGGGCCGGGCGCTACTCCGCAAGGTGTTCTGTCCGCAGAAACGCCATCATCAGCGTATATCCGACCCCCAGCAGCACCGGCCCCAGAAAGATACCCAGGACGCCGAAGGCCAGCACGCCGCCCAGCACACCCAAAACCGTCAGCAGGAACGGCAGTTTCGCCCCGCGGCTGATGAAATAGGGCCGCACCAGATGATCGGCGCCCGAGACCACGACCACACCATAGATAAGCAGGAATACGCCGCGCGCCGTATGGGCATTCGTCAGCAGCCACAGCCCGGCCGGGATCCACACCAGCGGCGCGCCGATCGGCAGCACGGCGAGGAACGCTGCCACCGTGCCGAGCAGAACCGGCCGCGGCACCCCCGCCAACTCGAGCCCGAACGCGGTGAGAAAGCCTTGCAGAATGGCCGTCCCCAAAATGCCGTACACCGCGCCGCGCACGGTGTTCGCCGTCGCCTCGATCAGCTGCTCCGCATAGCGGCCCGCCACGCGGTGCGCGATGACCTGCAGCGTTTCCGCCATGGCCTCACCCGACAGCCAGAAGAAGAACGCGGCGAACAGCGCAACACCGAGCTGGGCAAATCCGCCCGCGACCCCCAAAGCCAGCGACAGGCCCCGCTCCGCCGCAAACCCCAGGTATGGCCGGAAAAACGCCGTCATTTCAGACAGATCGTTGGCCCACGCGTCCCATGTGGTGGCCAGCAAATGACCGACCACGGGCAGCCCGGCAAGCCAGGACGGCGCCGCCGGCACGCCGGCCAGCCAGGCCTCCAGCGAAATCCGCATCACCTTCAAATCCGCGGCCCCGCCGGGTGCCGCCAGCACGAGCGGAAGCACCAGCACCAGCGCCGTCAGCAAAACCATCATCAAGGCAATGACCACCTTGTTCAGCCGAAGGTTGCGCTCTAGCCATTGCGTAACCGGCCAGGTAGCAAACACCAGGATGGCGGCCCAAAGTAGCGCCGACAGGAAGGGGTACAGCACCGCCCCGCACCCCACGGCAATGGCGCCAATGAGGACACCCATCAGGATGCGTTCTGCGATCAAGATCTGCTCCCGGCCGGCCGAGAGGCTCCCGGCGCCTTGGCCCGATAGGGCGCGCTGGGGCGCCGGGCAAGTTCAGTCCCGCAAGCCCGCGGGTTCGTTTAGAGTCCGGGTGGCCGGAACACCGATTCGGACGCGGCAAACGCCTCGAAATGTCCCGCCAGCCGTTGCACGCGGCGAATTGGCGAAACACAACCTCACGAAAGTGTGCAAAAAAAGATTTGTCCCCTGCGCAGCGACGGATGGTCATTTGATGATAAAGTTCGCTATACACATTTCGGGGCATGACCCGGCAAACCGAGCACACCATCGGCGACTGTCCGGGCAGGAGGTTTAGTTACAATGCGATTTACCGAAATCGGCCAGCAATTGCGGGCGTACCGGCTGGAGTCGGGCTTGCGCGCGGAGGAGATCGCCGCGCGCCTTGGCGTCTCGCGGGCAGCGCTCTACCGCTACGAGAAGGGCGAGGTGATCAAGCTCGACACCGTCAACCGCCTGGCTGAACTGCTGAAAATTTCGCCGCTGTCCCTGCTGGGCATTGGCGTCGAGTATTATAACCGCCCCATCGGGCTGTTCGAGCGCCTCCGTCAGGTGGAGGAAACCGCCGACCAGATCCTGCAAGTGGCCCTGCCGTTCACCTACCTCATTTCGTCGGACGACCTCGATATGGTCGAAGGCGAGATTTTTCGCGAGGCAGCCTCCGATCTCGGGCAGGAACGAGCCGCGGCACAGGCCATGGCAGACCAGGTGCAAGGCATCCTCGCCGAACGGAAACGCATGTACAAGATGCGCCGCCCGGCCATCATTGCCATGTTGTCGCCCAGCGCCGTCGGCCGCTTCCTCATCCAGGGCGTCGGCCAGGGCCTGGTGCGGTCCGAGCAGCTTCGCTACCGCGCCCGCGCCGTGGCGCGCGCGGAAATCGAGAACATCGCCAACGTCATGGAAGCGGAGCCGATGGGCTTGCAGTTCGGCCTGCTCAGCTCCGGCGAACCGACCGGGCAGTTCCAGATATTGCGTGCGCGCGATCGGGCAACCCTGGCGATCAACGCCTTCCGCAGCGACACCATCCCGCACGTGCATGCCGGCGTCGCCATGATTACCGGCGCCGACGAGGCGGTCGCCGCGCATCAGCGCGTGGCCGAGACGATGTGGCGCGACGCCATGAAAGGTCCCGCGGCCGCGGCTCGGATGCGGGAGATCCTGGCGGCCAACCCGCTGTAACAAAAGGAAGCCGTTCTTTTCTGAAGAAAAGAACCAAAAGACTTTTGCCCTGCGCCTGCACGCACGTTCCGGGCGCATGGCCGCAAGGTCCGGGACGGCAAGAAGAGAAAAGTCTTTTGGTTCTTTTCTTCAGAAAAGAATTGCTTCCTGTCGGTTGCTCCTGACGAGGGGCTGAGGCACACCCGCCCAGCCCTTTCGTCTGGTCAACATGGTCTCGACAGAAATCCCATCCCACCCGGACGTCCAGCTCGAGTCGGTGGATTCGGTGTGGAATGGCCGTTTCCCTCTGCAGGTCGTGCGGTTCCAACACCGGCGGTTCGACCGCAACATGTCCGGCATTCGCACCTGGGAGCTTTGGCGGCGCGGCCGGGCCGCGGCGCTGCTTCCCTACGACCCGGTGACCGACAAGGTCGTCATCATCGAGCAATTCCGCCTCCCGGCGCTGGCGGCCGGGATCGAGCCGGTCATGCTCGAACTCTGCGCCGGGCTGGCGAGCGGCGACGAAAGCCCGGAGGACATCGTCACCCGCGAGGCCCAGGAGGAAATGGGCCTGAGCGTCGAGCGGTTGGAAAAGATCGGCGGTTTTCTATTAACGCCAGGCGGTTGTGACGAATACCTGGTCATTTTCGCGGGGCTGATCCACCTGCCTCACCTGCCGCCAGACGGCCGCCTCGGCGTGCATGGCCTGGCCAGCGAGCACGAGGATATATCCGTCCGCGCCATGTCGGCGACCGAGGCGATCGAGGATGCCATCGCCGGCCGCATCCCAAACTCCGTCGCCTCCCTAGGCCTGCTCTGGCTTGCCGCCCGCCGCGACTGGTTGCGCGAACTTTGGAGTGCCGCATGACCGTCCCGGCCCTGGTAAGCGTCGAGTGGCTGGCGCGGGAGTTGGCAAAGCCGGACCTGCGCGTGCTGGATGCCAGCTTCTACTTGCCGACCGAACAGAAGAACGCCGCCGAACTCTATGAACTGGAACACATCCCAGGCGCCCGGTTCTTCGACATTAACGATATTGCCGACGTCGAAACCGACCTGCCGCACATGCTGCCCACGCCGGGCCGCTTCGCCCGCAAGGTGAGCGCCCTCGGAATCGGCAATGACCATCGTGTGGTGGTGTATGATCAGAAAGGCGTCTTTTCCGCGCCGCGCGCCTGGTGGACGTTCGCCCATTTCGGCCACACGGCGGTGGCCGTGCTGGACGGCGGGTTGCCGGCGTGGCGGCAATCGGGCCATCCATTGGAAATCGGCCCGCCGGCCGCCGCCGCGCCGGCCCATTTTGTGTCTCGGCACTATGCGACCCAGGTGCGCGGACTGGGCGACATGCTGCACAATCTGGAAAGCGGCGAGGAATTGGTGCTGGATGCCCGCCCCGCCGGCCGTTTCGCCGGCACCGACCCCGAGCCCCGCCCGGGCCTCTCATCTGGCCATATTCCCGGCTCGATCAGCCTGCCGGCGTCGGACTTCCTGCTCGAGGGCCGCACCATGCTGCCCCCGGTCTCGCTGCGCGCCCTGTTCGCCGCGGCGGGCGTCGACGGCAGCCGGCCGGTGGTGACAAGCTGCGGCAGCGGGGTTTCCGCCTGCATCCTGACGTTGGCCCTGCACCTGGCCGGCCTGCCCGAGGGGGCCGTCTATGACGGGTCGTGGGCCGAATGGGCGAGCCATCCGGAAACCCCGAAAGCCGTCGGCATTGACTGACGAAACGTCGCAAAAACATAGGCTTGCGACGCGCCTTTCGCATGGCGGCCGACCCGGTACCAAGGTGCATGGCTTCGTCAATCCGCCACTGCACCGCGGGTCGACCGTGCTCTACGAGTCGATGGACCAGCGGCGCGCCTTCATGCGCAAGCGCCTCGATCAGGCGCTGACCTATGGTCTGCAAGGCAGCGCCACCCACCACGCGCTGGAAGACGTCATTGCCGACATAGAAGGCGGCTTGCGCTGCCAGATTTTTCCCACCGGGCTCGCGGCCATCACCGGCCCGTTGCTGGGATACGCCGGCAGCGGGGACCACATGCTGATGCCGGACAGCGTCTATGGGCCGGTCCGCACCTTTTGCGACGGCATGGCCCGCCGTCTCGGGATCAGCACCACCTACTACGCACCGGAAACGACCCCGGAAGACCTCGCACCGCTCATCCGGCCAGAGACAAAAATCCTGTATCTTGAGAGCCCTGGCAGCCATTCCTTCGAGGTTCAGGATGTGCCCGCGCTGGCGGAGGTGGCGCACGCAAAAGGGCTCTCCGTCTTGATGGACAATACCTGGGGCATTCATGCCTTCCAGCCCTTCGCGCACGGCGTGGATGTCTCCCTCCAGGCGCTGACCAAATATCCGGTCGGCCATTCGGACGTGTTGCTCGGCAGCGCGACGGTGGCCGACGAAACGCATTGGCGGCGGGTGCGCGACGCGGCGCTGGTGCTGGGTTTTTACGCATCTCCCGACGATTGCTGGCTGGCGCTGCGTGGCCTGCGCACCATGGCGGTGCGCCTGGCGCATCAGGAACAGAGTGGCCTCACGATCGCGGCCTGGTTGCGGGAGCGGCCCGAAATCCTGCGCGTGCTGCATCCGGCCCTCCCCGGTGCGCCGGGGCACGATCTATGGAAACGTGACTTTACAGGCGCGTGCAGCCTGTTCGGCGTTGTTTTCGATCCGCGCTACACACCCGAGGACACGCATCGCTTCGTCGACGCGCTGACATTGTTCGGCATCGGCGCAAGCTGGGGCGGCTATGAAAGCCTCGCCTTGCCGACCACCGGGTTCGTAACCCGCACCGGCAGCTCCGACCTGGGCGGCCCCGCCGTGCGGTTCCACATCGGCCTGGAAGACACCGGCGACCTGATCGCCGATCTGGAACAGGCGCTTCACGCGCTGGCCACCCCGCCCACAGTGTCGGATTCGCGCACCGCGTAGCGGGCCCTTCCAAGAAAGCAAAAGTCTTTTAGAAAAGAACTGCTTTCTAACCTTTTGTTCTTATACCATCCGCGTTGAGTTTGACACATCAAGGAAGGCGGGGGGCTTTGCCCCCTCGACCCCCACCGGCGTGCCGCCGGCGTCACAAGCGCTGCGCGGCACAAAAGTCTTGTGCCGCGCAGCGCTTAA
>CAJCIS010000138.1 GCA_903970435.1 Acidobacteriota bacterium
ATGCGGCGGGAGAGCGTATCGTCCCGCCAATCGGTTTCCGGGTGCCACTGCACGCCGAGGGCAAAGGCGCGGCCATGCACCAGGCGCACCGCCTCGATCGTATCGTCCGGCGCCACCGCCTCAACCATCAGGCCATGGGCCAGCCGGTCGATGCCCTGGTAGTGGACGGAATTGACGATGGCGGTGTCGCACCCGGCCAGCTGGTGCAGCAGCCCGCCGTGGGTGAGGGCGACCGGGTGCGCCTTGGCAAACCGGCGTTCCAGCGCGTCGTCGTGGGTGGGCGCGTGGTCGAGCCGGCCCGGCAGGTCGGTCAGGCGCTGGTGCAGCGAGCCGCCGAGCGCCACGTTGAGTTCCTGCAAGCCGCGGCAAATGGCCAGTACCGGCAGGCCGCGCGCCACGGCGGCGCGGATCAGCGGCAGGGTTGTCGCGTCGCGCGCCCTGTCCTCCGGAATGCCGGGCAAGTGCGGCGGGCCGCCGTAATGCGTGGGGTTGATCATGCTGCGGCTGCCGGTGAGCAGGATGCCGTCCAGCCGCGTGAGCAATTCAGCAATATCGGCGGCGTCGCCGAGGGCGGGCAACAAGACCGGCACGGCGCCGGCGAGGTCGGCCGCGGCCTGCACGCAGGCATCGGGGGCCGCGTGATTGGGCAGCGTGTTGGGCCCGAAATTCTTGACGCAGCAGGAGATGCCCACGAATCGTCGCATGATCAGGGGATGATGGGCGCCAATTATGGTAAAATGAAGAACGGATTCACGAATCGTGCAGCCAGGCCGCACGTGTGTCCTTCGCGCCGCAGCAAGAAAAAGGGAAAAGAAAGAAGTTCTTTTTTGAAAAAAAGAACCAAAAAACTTTTGCTCTTAGGGAAATCCGCTCGGGCGGTACGTCGCTACGCCATTCGCGCCCGCTACCAGCGCCATTTCCGCCATGGCGGGGAACAACCCCGTTTCCACCACGCCGGGGAACGCGCGCAATGTGCGGTTCAAGGTGGCCGCGTCGGCGATGGGCGGGAAGCGCGCATCGAGGATGAAGTTGCCGCCATCGGTCAGATAGGGCGCACCGGCGGCGGTTTGCCGGCGGGTGATTTCCGCGCCCTGGTCGCGCAGGCGCGCCTGTGTCAGTTCCCATCCGAAACATGTTACCTCGACCGGAATGGGGCAGAGCGAGCCGAGCCAATCGACGAGTTTGGCCTCGTCGGCGATGACGATGAAGCGCCGCGCGGCCGAGGCCACCATTTTCTCGCGCAGCAGGGCGCCACCGAGGCCTTTCGTGAGATCGAGCGTGTCCCGCTTGATTTCGTCGGCGCCATCGACCGCGATGTCGATTGTCTGGTGGGTGGCGAAGGTGACGACCGTAAGCCCGCCGGCGCGCGCCTGTTCGGCGCTGCGTTCGCTGGTGGGAATGCAGGCGATGTTCAGGCCCGCCGTGGCACGCGCAATCAGGCATTCGATGAAGAACGTCGCGGTGGACCCCGTGCCGAGCCCAACGACGGTCCCATCCTCCACCAGCGCCGCCGCCCGCGCGGCCACTTCCCGTTTCAAATCATCGCGAGTCATCGATTAAGCCTCGCACCTAACAGAAAAAAGTTTTTTGGTTCTTTTTTCAAAAAAGAACGGCTTCCTACGCCTATCACGTCCCTCAAAGCGGCAACACCAGCCGCGCAACCAACCCTTGCGGTACCGCATCGGTCAGCTCCACCCGGCCGCCCATCGCGTTCATCACCGCCTGCACGATGGCCAGCCCAAGGCCGTTGCCGGCGCCCCCGCGTGCGGTGTCGCCGCGATACCAGGGGGTGAAAACGTGCGCGCGGTCGGTTTCATTCAAGCCGGGCCCGGTATCGGCCACCTCGATCACGGCCTCGCGGTTTGATGCGTGCGCCGACAGGGTTCCGCCGCCGCCGTATTTGGCTGCGTTCTGCAGCAGATTTTCCACCGCACTGGTCAGCATCCGCGGGTCGCATACGACACTGAGCGGCGCGAGCGCGCCGACCGTGACGGCGACGCCGGCGTCGGCGGTGTCGTCCGCCACGGTCTGCAGCAGTGCGGCCAGGTCGACGCGCGTGCGCACGGGGCCGCTGTCACGCGCCTCCAGCAAGGCCAGTGCGCGGTCGATCAGCGTTTGCATGGCTTGCACGTCGCGCACCAGCTTTTCGCGCATCGTGGCGTCGGCGATCGTTTCGGCGCGCAAGCGTAACCGGGTCAGCGGTGTGCGAAGGTCGTGGCTGATGGCGGCCAGGGTGCGGCGCTGGTCGGCCGCATAGCGGGTAAGGCGCAGGATGAGCCGGTTGAAGGCCTCGGCGAGCAGGCGAATTTCGCTGGCACCCTCGACCGGCAGCGGGGCGGCGGCCGTTTCCGGATCGACATGCTCGGCCTGCTCGGTCAGGCGTTTGAGCGGGGCGGTGACGCCGCGGCTGGCCCACAGGGAAATCGCCAGGGTCGGCAGGCCGACCAGCGCGATCAGGGCGGCCAGGCGAATGCGGGGTCCGTGTCCCGGCGGCGGCCGCGGGCGTGTTTCCAGCCCGAGCCAGGTTGTGCCGTTCACCCGGATTTTTGGCATCAACGCGGGCGGGCACGACGCGGCCGCGTGGGGTGCCGCGCAGGCCCGCACCGTGGCCTCGGGGATTTCGCGCAACGCCATGCCGGCGTCTGCCGCCTGCCGCAACAAAGCGGGCCGCAGGGTGGGATTTGCCGCATACAGCGCGGCCAGCACTTTCAACGGGCCATGTTCAGGGAAGCGTTCGGACGGCTCCTCCAGCGCATGCACCACGAACAGCAGAAAGATGTTCAGCATGAACGCCAGCAGAACGCTGGCCGCCACCAGGGCGGCCACCTGTCGCCGGATGCTTCGGATCATGGGGCGATCATGGGGGCGATCATGGGGCGGCGCGCGTGCGCACCGACACCGGCGGAACGAGCAGATACCCGGCGTTGCGCACGGTCCGGATAATCTCGGCCGTATCGTCGATCGCGTCCGTCGCCTCGACGTCCGCCGCGTCTTGCGCCGTGGCATGGGCATGGGCATGGGCATGAGCCTGGGCCGCAAGCTTGCGGCGCAGGCGGCCGACCAGCGTGTCGACGCTGCGGTCGTAGGCCGCGGGGTGGGTGTTCTGACCGCGCGCGAGCAATGTTTCGCGCGACACCACTTCACCCGCGTGGGCACACAACGTGGCCAGCAGGCTGAATTCGGCGCTGGTGAGCGGCACCAGGGCGCCGTCCGGCGCGGTGAGCGACAGCCGCATCAAATGGAGTTCCCAGCCGCTGAACTGGTAGGCGGTTATCTCCGGCTGGGCGCCCGGATCTTCATGATGGCCGGCATGGCCGCCGGTGCGGCGCAGCAGGGCGCGGACGCGGGCCAGCAGCTCGCGCGGCGCGAACGGCTTCACCATATAGTCGTCGGCGCCGCTTTCCAGGCCGATGATGCGGTCGGCTTCGGCGCCGATCGCGGTCAGCATGAGGATCGGCACGCCGTATCGGGTCCGCAGGCGGCGGCAGAGGGAAAGCCCGTCCTCGCCCGGCAGCATCAGATCCAGGATCACCAGGTCGATGGCGTCCTGGCGCAGGGTCTGTTCGAGGAATTCCCCATCGGCGGCGCGCCGCACGTCGTAGCCGCGTTCGTTGAGCATGTCGGCGATCAGCGTGGAAATCTCGTCATCGTCCTCCACCACCAGCAGGCGCTGGCGGCGATGGGTGCGGTTTGCGGGCGGCGGCGCGATCATGCGCGGTTCGTGCCATATTCCTAGGCGCGCCGTCATGCGGCGGTTATCCTGATCATATGTACCATCCTGGCGGCGTGTTCCGCCTATGTGAGGTGCGATCGCCCCCGCACCCACGCCAATATGTTGCCGCACGGCAGAACTATGTAACGCCGGGGCGCAAAGTTTTTTGGCTCTTTTTTTCAAAACAGGGCGTCCCGCCTTTCCTTCCTTCTGTTATCGACCCAAGGTCACGGCGGACGTAACCAGACCGGCCGTCCGCGCGAAGGGATCGTCATGCGACATGCCCTCTCCGTTCTATGGACCGACCGGGGCGCGCCGCCATGACGGTGGGCATTGCGGTGATGGCGAAGGCGCCGTGCGCGGGGCGGTCGAAGACGAGGCTTCTGCCGCTGCTGTCCGCGGAGCAGGCGGCCCAATTGAGCGCGGCTTTTCTGTGCGATGTCACTGCCAACCTTGCCACGGCCGCCGCGGGCGGGACGATCGTGCCTTATGTCGCGTATGCGCCAGCCGGTGCGGCGGCTTCTTTCGATGGCTTGCTGCCCATCGGAACCGGTTTGCTGCTGGCCGATGGATCGGGGGACGCGCCGTCTGGGGTGGCGGGGTTTGGCAGATGTCTGCTGCACGCAATCCAGTCGATGCTGGATCGCGGCCATACGGCCGCATGCGTATTGAACGCGGACAGCCCGACCTTGCCAACGCGGCTGTTGCGCGCGGCGGCCGCGCGGCTTGAAAGCCCTGGCGACCGTGTGGTGATGGGGCCCGCGGAGGATGGCGGCTATTTCCTGCTGGGCATGAAGCGCGCGCATGCGTCGATGTTCGCGCGCATCGACTGGAGCACGGATCGCGTCGCCGCACAGACGCGCGATCGCGCGGCCGAAGCGGGGCTGGCGCTCGACGAGCTCGAACCCTGGTATGATGTCGACGAGCCGGAGACGTTGTTCCGTCTGCTGCGGGATTTCAGCTTGGGGCCACCGCCGGACGCATATCCCGCATCCCATACCGCAGCGTGCGTGGCGCGCTTCGGGCTGCACGAACTTCATGCGGCCCCGGCCCAGCGCCGGGTGATGCCGGACGCAAGGCATTTCGTGGCCGGAAAGAGTGCCGTACAATGACCGCTGCAATCATGCCGGATCCCACGCGGTATTTCGAACAGGTTGAACGTCGCCACGACGTCACCGCGCCGCCGGTGTGTTTGTATCTGGAGGTGACGAACCGCTGCAATTTGCTGTGCGAGACCTGTCCGCGCACCTTCGAGGCGCTGGAGCCGCCGGCCGACATGTCGTGGGACCTGTTCACCAGGATTGTCGATCAGGCGCAGGGCGTCAAACGCGCGGTATTGCACGGCGTCGGCGAGCCGATGCTGGTAGCGGAATTGCCGCGCATGATCCGCTATTTGAAGGCGCGCGGCGTTTATGTGCTGTTCAACACCAACGGCACGTTGCTGCGGGAGAAGCGGTTCCGGGAGCTGATCGATACAGGTTTGGACGAGCTGCGCGTCTCGCTGGATGCGGCGGACGCGAAGAGCTACGCCGAGGTGCGCGGGCGGCCGTTCTTTGATCGCATCGTTCGCGATGTGCGGCGGATGCGGCAGGTGCAGGACGAGGAGGGCAAACAGACGCCGCGCCTGTCGCTTTGGCTGACCGGCCTGAAGGAAACGATCCAGCAACTGCCCGACTTCGTACGGCTGGCGGCCAGCATGCGGGTGCGCGAGGTGCATTTGCAGCGCCTGGTGTTCGATGAAACCGGATTCGGCATGGCGCGCGCGAGCAGCAGCCTGTTCGAACAGACCGCGGCGGAGGAATTGGCGGCCATCGAGGCGGCGCAGGCAATCGGCGCGGAACTGGGGGTGACGCTGGATGCATCGGGGGCGACCGAGCCGGGATTGAGCCTCAAACAGCAGGGCGAGCAACCGTGGTCCGGCTGCCGGCGGCCGTGGAGCCTGATGTATTTCACCGCGCATGGCCGCGCGCTGCCGTGCTGCATCGCGCCGTTCTCGGCGCGCGGGTATGAGACTTACACGCTGGGCGATGCAAAGACCGAGACACTGGACGAGATGTGGAACGGTCCCGCGTACCGGCAATTCCGCGCCGCGTTGATGAGCGATGCGCCGCCGAAACCGTGCCAGAATTGCGGCCTGCGATGGAGCCTGTGACGCGACCGCGCGTTTGCGCGGTCATTCCGGTGCTGAACGAGCAGGGCGCGATCGGCCCCACCGTCGCGCGGCTGCCGCGTGATGTCGTGGATGTTGCCATCGTGGTGGACGGCGGCAGCCGCGACGAGACGGTGCGCGAGGCGCGCGAGGCCGGCGCGATCGTTGTGGTGGAAGCGCGGCGCGGTTACGGCCGCGCGTGCCAGACGGGTGTCGAACATGCCGCCGCGTTGGGGGCGGAACTGGTGCTGTTCATGGATGGCGATGGCGCGGATGCCGTCGAGCACGCCGCACGTCTGACAGGGCCAGTGCTGCGTGGCGAGGCGGATTTCGTTCTGGCGGATCGCACAGGCGGCGCGCGCGATCCGGGCAGCATGGGCTTGCACCAGGTTCTTGCCGGGCGGCTGATCGGGTTCGCGGTGGGTGTGATCGCCGGTTTTCGATATCGCGACATGTGCGCTTTCCGGGCCATTCGGGTGCGTGATTTGCAGCATCTGGGCATGCAGGACATGGGATATGGCTGGAACCTGGAAATGCAGATCCGGGCGGCGCGCGCGGGGTTGCGCGTGCTGGAGGTTGCCATGCCGTATCATTGCCGGATTGCGGGGCAGTCGAAGGTTGCGGGGAGCATAAGCGGGACGTGGCGAGCGGGGCAGCGGATTGTGCGGACGCTTGTTACGGTGGGGTTTTCGGCGTGAAGGAGGGAAGGAAGGACTTCTTTTTTGAAAAAAAGAAGCAAGAAACTTTTGCTTGTTTGACGCGGCGGGGGTTGCTGGGTGGGGGCGCGGCCGTGGTGGCCGTTACGGCCGCGCACGCGGGGGGATGGGCTGCCGATGTTGGCATTTATGCCGAGCCTACCTTGGCGCCGGGGCTTCGGGCGGTGGGACGGTTGTTTACCGCCAAACACGGTGCCGGTGTTGCCGTGCTGACGGCGCCGGCGCCTTTGTTGCTGGAGCAAATCCAGCATAATGCCGCACACGACCTGCTGATCGTGCCGGCATCGTTCATGGACGAGGCGGTGAAGCTCAACTATGTGCGGGCGCAAACGCGGCAGGATTCGTGGCGCGACAAACTGGTGATCGCCGCGGCGGCCGGGGCGCCGCTCGGCAATTCCGGCGGTCTGCCTGCGCTGCTGGGCTTGGGGACCGTTGCGGTGACCGATGCAACGGTGGCGGCCACCCTGGACGGGCATGCGGTGCTGCGTGCACTGAGCCTGACAGGCGCGGCACATGTGCAGGGCGTTGCCAATACGGCCGACGGAGCCTTCATGGTTGCGACCGGGGCTTTGGCTATGGCGCTGGTTTATCTGACCGATGTGCGGGCAAACCCGCGCCTTGCGGTGGCGGCCACGCTGGATGCGGCGCCGCCGGTGCTTTTCGCCGTGGCGCTCAACCCGGACCCGCCGAGCCGCAATGCGCAGGCCTTTCTTGATTTTCTCGCAACAGAGCCCGCGAAGGAGAGGCTTCGGCACGCCGGACTGGAGTTGCCCGCATGAGCCACGATGCTTCGCTTCCCGACGTGCAAACCCATCCCGCAATCCGGCGGGTGGCGCATTGGCTGCTCGCACTTTCGATCCTGATCATGATCGGCAGTGGCTGGCGCATCTACAACACGTCGCCGATTTTCCCGTTCAACTTTCCGGAGACGTTTACGCTTGGCGGGGATGGCGCGATTGCGATCGTGCATCATAATGATGGCGGCGTGGCAAACGCGATTGCCTGGCATTTCGCGGCGATGTGGCTGCTGGCCGGCAGTGTGCTGCTGTATTTTCTGCATACGCTGGTGACCGGCCATTTGCGGCGCGACCTGCTGCCGGTGGGGCCGCGGTCATTTCTGCGCGATTTCATCGCCGCCGCGACGTTCCGGCTGGATCACCGGCTGGGCGAATACAACGCCGTGCAAAAGGTGTTTTATCTCGGTGTTCTGTCGGCGATCGCGATGATGTTCGTGTCGGGCCTCGCGATATGGAAGCCGGTGCAGTTTCAGTTCCTGACCTGGATGTTCGGCGGCTTCCAGGGTGCGCGGCTGGTGCATTTCCTGTTCATGGTGGCGATTGTGGGATTTCTGGTGGTGCATGTCACGCTGGTCGCGATCGTGCCGAAGACGCTCGTTGCCATGGTGGTGGGCCGTGCATCGTCCGCGCCGCATCATATATCCGCGGCAGAGTAGCGGCGATGGCGGAGCTTCCCAATTTGCGGCGCACGGCGCAGGTCGGGCAGATCGAGCGGCGCGTTCTGATGCGTGGCACGCTCAGCCTGGGCGCGGTATCGTTGCTCGGTGGCTGCGACATCAGCGACAGCAATGCGGTGCAGGGCGTGCTCGCGGCGATGTCGCGGTGGAATGATCGGGTGCAGGCGGCGCTGTTCTCGGGCACGCGTCTGGCGCCGGTGTTCGATGAGCGGCTGGCGGTGAAGAATTTCCGCTATAACGCCTATTATCCCAAGCAGAAGGCGCCGCGGCTCGATGCGAGCGATTACCGGCTGGAATTGTCCGGCCTGATCGGCGACAAGCGGCCCTGGAGTGTTGCGCAGTTGCATGCCTTGCCGCAACAGAGCCAGGTAACCCGCCACGTATGTGTGGAGGGGTGGAGCATGATCGGCAAATGGACCGGCACGCCGTTTCGCACCTTCCTGGAACGAGTCGGCGCCGACACGACGGCCAGGTATGTCGGGTTTACCTGCGCGGACGGTTATTACGAGGGGCTCGATATGCCGACGGCGCTGCACCCGCAGACGATCATGGCGTTCCAGCTTTCGGACCAGGTGCTGCCGAGCGAATTCGGCTTTCCGTTCAAGCTGCGCATACCCACGAAGCTTGGCTTCAAGAACCCGAAATGGGTAACGTCCATCACAGTGACAAACCGGGAGCCGCCTGGTTTCTGGACGGACCGAGGCTACAACTGGTTCAGCGGCATTTGAAAGAGCAAAGGTTTTTTGGTTCTTTTTTTCAAAAAAGAACTGCTTCTTCCTAATGCCCGGTTGGTATTGGGCGCTCCTGCCTGGATTATGTTCGGCCACCTATTTTACCGTGTTGGGTCTGCCGCTTGCACGTCTGGTGATGCCGCGGGGCGTTGCACCGCTGGGCGCAGCACCTGTGCTTGGCTGGGCAACGTACAGTGCCGTTGCATTCCCCGTGCTTTCACTGATTGGATTCGGCGCGGCTGAGGTTCGCGGGCTTTCATTGGCGTGTCTTGTCGCGGCGGTGGGCGGCCTGGTGCGGGGAGAGCGCCAAGCGGCACGGATGCCGGCCTGGACAGTGATTTTGGCATTGACCATGGCTATCCTGCCGGCCATGGCTATCCTGCCGAAACATGTCGATGGCGGCATAGTGCTGGCACCGCCCATATTCGATCACGCCAAGATTGCGATCGTGGACGCCATCTTGCGCGACGGATTGCCGGTGGCCGATCCGTTCTACGGGCCTGGCGGTCCCGGGCATCTGGCGTATTATTATCTCTGGCATTTCAGCGTGGCGACGCTGGCCAGTGCGCTGCATGCCGGCGCTTGGGCGGCGGACGCGGCGATGACGGGATTTACCGCTTTCGCCTCAATGATGTTGATGATGGCGTTGGTTCTGGCGATGGGCGCACCGCGGCTTGCGTGTGCGGCGGTGACTTTATTGAGTTTGCCGGGATCGATGCGAACGTTGCTGACGGCGTGGCTCGGCTCCGAAGGGGGGCACCGGATTATTCTGCGCGAGGCGGATCTCGGCGGCTGGCTCAATCAATCCGCCTGGGTGCCGCAACATCTTGCGTCGGCTTGCTGCGTGCTCGTATCGGCTTTGCTGATGCTTCGCCTGGCCGAGGATGGCGGCCTGGTGGCGGCGGCGGTGCTCGGGCTCACCGTTGCGGCGGGGTTTGAGAGCTCTGTGTGGACGGGGGGCTTTGCGTTCGGCGCCGCGGGCGCGGCGGCCGGATTGATGCTTTTATGGAACATTCCATGGGAGAAGCGCCGCGGTTTCTTGATGCGGTCAGGGGTGGCGGCAGCTTTGGCAGCCTTGCTGATTGCGCCGTTTGTCATTGCGGAATTGCACGCGGCCGCGGCACGCGGCGGTGGCGGCCCGGTGGCGCTGGGTCCGTATCCCGCGCTCGGCAAGAAGCTGCCATCCGGATGGCGCAGAGCCTTGGATGTGCCCGCGTTCTGGCTTCTGCTGCTTCCGTTCAGCCTGCCCGCAATCGTGCCACTGGGGCTGGCGGGTGTTTGGCGCAGCATTTTTCGGCGGGTGGAGGGGGAGCGGTGCCGCATTGCAATTCTGCTATCGGTCGTTGCGTCAGGCAGTCTCGGCGTGGCCTGGCTGTTTCGGAGCACGATCGACAATAACGACCTGGGCTGGCGCGCCGCCTTGCCGGCCGTTCTGGTGCTGATCGTGTTTGCGGCGCGGCTGCTGACGCGCCTGATCGAGGGGCGGCGATGGGGCGTGGTGGCCGCTTCACTTATTTTCGCCGCGCTCGGTTTGCCGCAGATGGCCGGCATGCTGGGATTCTACATGTTCGGCCAAGGGCCCGGCGATCCCGGTGGTTTCGTTGCGTCGCAATCATTGTGGGACGCGGTGCGCCGGCATGCGGGACCGAACGACCGCGTTGCCAATAACCCGCTCTACGAAGCGAACGTGACGCCCTGGCCGGTGAACCTTTCGTGGGCGCTGATGTCCGACCGTCCCTCGTGCTTTGCGGGATGGCAGACCGTCATTGCGTTTGGCGCACTCCCAAGGGCGGACATTGTCGACATGCGAAGCCGTTTCGCGCGCGTGTTCTCCGGCGCGGCGGACACCGGCGATGTTGCCGCGCTGGCCGGACCGTATGATTGCCAAGTGGCTGTCGTGGCACGAACGGATGGCGCCTGGGCGCACGATCCATTCGCCGCAAGCCAGGTCTACCGCCTAGCGGAGGCCGCGCCGGAATGGCGGATCTACACACGCCAGGCCAGCAAATAAGAAAAAGTTTTTTGGTGCTTTTTTTCAAAAAAGAACTGCTTCCCTACTTCCCTGCTTTTCCCTTGCTGGCTGCCCCCACCACCATATCCGCAATATAGCCATCCGCATGTAACCATGCATCGGCATCATCGCCGCGAAACGTGACATCGCTGTCCAGCACGCTTTTGCCGGAAGCCAGATCCGCCACCGATACGCGCCCGAACGTAATCAGCGTGCTGATCTTGTGCACGCCGCCGAACACCAGCAGCACCGCGCCGGTTTTCTTGGCCGCGTCGGTCAATGTCGATGCGGCGAGATTGTCGGCCGAGCAGGGCGGCCGTTCGCATGAAAGACCAACAGCCTCGAACCGGCCTGTCTTGTTCAGGGCGGCGGCGATGGTCTGCTGCAATTGCCTGATTTGCGCGGCGTGAAAGGCGGACTGGTCCTTTACTTCGCCGGAGGTATCGGCGAAATCAAAATCCGCGACGGCCACTTTTTCCGCCATGGCTGGTCTTGCCGCGAGCAGGATGAGCGCCGCCGCGGCCCTAAGCTTTTGCTGCATCCTCATGGAAAGGAAGTAAGCAAGCCGTTCTTCTCTGAAGAAAAGAACCAAAAGACTTTTTCTCTCATGACGGAACTCCGCTTGTGGTCGAATATTCGAAATGCAGCGCCTCGCCGGGACGGGCGATCGGGTGAATTGCGTGGGCCGCCATGGCCGCTTCCGAGAAGCCCTGCAGGATGAGCTTTAGTTTCCCCGGATAGGTGGCCACGTCGCCGATGGCGAACACACCGGGGATATTCGTCTCGCAGGTGGCGGGTGTTACGCGCACATGGTGGCGCTCCAGATCCACACCCCAATCGGCGATCGGTCCCAATTCCATCGACAAACCGAAAAACGGCAGCAGCCGGTCGGCTTGCAGCATGCGGGTGTTGCCGTCCAGGTCGGCCACTTCCACGCCGGTCAGCGCACCGTCCATTCCGTGCAGGGCGTGCAGTTGGTAGGGAATCACCATGCTGACGCGGCCGGCGCGTGCCGCGTCATCGAGCTGCGCCGCCGTTTCGGGCGCGGCCCGAAATTTCGGCCGACGGTGCACCACATGGATTTCGGCCGCGACATCCTGCAGCGCGAGGGCCCAATCCACCGCCGAATCCCCGCCGCCGGCAATCACCACGTGGCGGCCGCGAAAATCCTCGCGCCGGCGCACGTAATATTGCACGGCCCCGCTGGCCTCGTAGGCGGCAAGCCCCGCCAATGGCGGCCGGTTCGGCCCGAAGGCGCCGGCACCGGCCGCAATCACCACAGCGCGGCAGCTTATGGTGGCACCCTGGTCGGTGCGCAGCATGAACGCGCCGGCGTGGCCTGCCAGCGCCTCAACCCGCTGGCCCAGCAGCCGCGGCGCGTCGAAGGGTTTTATTTGCGCTTCCAGGTGGGCCACCAGCGCGCCGGCATGCAGGGCGGGATGGGCCGGAATGTCGTAAATCGGCTTTTCCGGGTACAGGGCCGCGCACTGGCCGCCCACCTCGCCCAACGCGTCCACCAGCACGCTGGAGAGCTTCAGCATGCCAAGCTCGAACACGGCGAACAGCCCGGCCGGCCCGGCCCCCACGATCGCGACATCGGTTTCGATCATCGGGGTTGTCATCGCAGCGCCTGGCCGGGGAAACCGCTAATCTCTGCTCTCCAGCATTTTGTTTGGTGTCGCACCGCTGAACAGCCATCGCAGCACGATCGCTGCGAGGGCAACGATCTGAATGAAGTTCTCGCCCGTTACGATCGGCAGAAACCATTTGTAATTGGTGTAGTTCAACAGGTTCAAGCCAACCAGCACCGTAATGAGTATTTGAAACGCCAGCGAAAACGCGATGCAGGCGATCAGGAACACCGACCAGTGCTTGCGGAAGCGGTAATGGTCGACAACCCCTTGCAAATGCTGCCACTGTGCGGCCGAGACGAGCGATGCCGAGTTCTCCTCGCCGCGCAGGCCGCTATTATCAACCGGCCCGGCCTGCCGCTTCAGATCATCAGGCGACGGCCGCGAGATTGGCAAATTTCAGCCTGTATCCAATGACTTCGCGCGAGACCGCAAACAGGTCGGCCAGTTCGTCCGGCGTGGCGTATTTTCCATAGAGCTTCAAAAACGCCATGGGCACCAGTAATTCCGCGGCGAATACGTTGGCTTCCTTTTCGAGCGGATCGGTTTCCACCGCAATGGGCCGCCGCAACAGCACCTGATACCGCTCGGGATGCTGCTTGAACAGCTCCCGATGCAGCAGGTAGTGGCCCAGTTCGTGGGCGATGGTGAACGTCTTTCGATTATAGGGATCCGCCGCGTTCACCGATATCACCTGGTCGCCCAGGTCGATGTAGCCGGCAACCGCATTCAGGTCGCCTGGCAATTCGACCAGCTGAACACTCAAACCGTAACTCTCGGCGATCTCTCGCGGCGCCACGGGTGGCCGGATCACGTGGTTTTCCCGCAGAACGGCGGCCGCGCGCGCCCTGGCCCTCCTGAAGTCCGGGGCAATGTTTGAGTCCGATATTGCCGAGAGGTCTGGCGCCGTCATATCTCAGTACCTAGGCTGGTGAGACGTCGTTCCGCAAGCGCGCATCACGAAATCGTGTTCCGTGTGTTGGTCCCGTGTTGCGGCTTAAGCCGAGGCGTGCCTTGCGACGGATGCGCGTGTGGACGGAGACGAGAGTGGTCCTTGCGCTTCCAACCCTTGCCGCCACCGAACGGCTCGCGGCCGCGCTCGCGCCGCTCATCGGCCCGGGCGACGCGATTCTGCTGGAAGGTGTGCTGGGTGCCGGCAAGACGGCCTTCGCCCGCGCCCTGCTGCGCACCGCCTGCGCCGATGCGGCGCTCGAGGTGCCGAGCCCCAGTTTCACCCTGGTGCAAACCTACGCCGCCCCTGGCGTCACGCTGCACCATTACGATTTGTGGCGCCTCGACGGCCCCTCGGCGCTCGCGGAACTCGGCTGGGAGGAAGCCAGGCGGGACGCGGTTCTGGTGGAGTGGCCGGACCGGCTTGGAATGCTGCGCCCGGCGGATGCGCTGACCGTGCATTTCGCGCTGGCGGGAGAGACCGGGCGGCTTGTCGTGTTGTCGGGATGGGAAACGCGCCTGCGAGGGGTGAAAGAATTCGAACGAAATCAATGAATTAAGAACAAAGCAGTTGTTTTCGAACGAAAACAGCCAAAAGACTTTGCGCGGCACCTGCACACGAGTTCGAGCCATGGCCGGCACGACAGGGACTGCCTCAAGAAAAAAGTCTTTTGGTTCTTTTCTTCAGAAAAGAACTGCTTTCTAACCTTTCGCCCTGGCGCGCGGCCAAGATCGCGGGAAATTGCCGGTTTTACTTGACTCTGCAACCGTGCGGCGTATGTGTGCCGCGCATCAGGTCCGGCCGCGTGCGGCATGGACCTGTTTTCGTTCATCCGGCCCGCCCCTCAACGAACGGGCGAGCAAGCCGTCCGGACCTCCCCGAAACGCGGGCCCGCGCGCATTCCGTATCGCTCCTCACCTTGGAGCGCCACACAACAGGACAACAACGACCCTATGGCATCAAGCTCCGCGGCACGCGTTCTGGAACCGGTTGATCATTTTGGCGGCGAGGATTTCGCCAGCCTGCTCGACGAAACCCTCGGCACGGATACCGGCTTTGACGGATCCGTCATCACCGGCCGGGTCGTCCGCCTGACCGATGAATTCGCCATCGTCGATGTCGGGCTGAAGAGCGAGGGCAGGGTTGCGCTGAAGGAATTCGCAGCCCCCGGCGCCAAGCCGGAAGTGAAGCCCGGCGACGTGGTCGAGCTGTATGTCGAGCGTTACGAGGATCGTGACGGCTCCATCGTGCTCAGCCGCGAAAAGGCCCGCCGCGAGGAAGCCTGGACCAGCCTGGAACGCGCCTTCGAGGCCAACCAGCGCGTCACCGGCACCATTTATGGGCGGGTGAAGGGCGGCTTTACCGTCGACCTCGGCGGCGCCGTCGCCTTCCTGCCCGGCAGCCAGGTCGATATCCGTCCGGTGCGCGACGTGACGCCGCTCATGGGCATGCCGCAACCGTTCCAGATCCTGAAAATGGACCGCGCGCGCGGCAACATCGTCGTCAGCCGCCGCGCCGTGCTGGAAGAAACCCGCGCCGAACAGCGCAGCGAGCTCATCCAGGGCCTGAAAGAGGGCATGATCCTGGATGGCGTGGTGAAGAACATCACCGATTACGGCGCTTTCGTCGATCTCGGCGGCGTGGATGGGCTGCTGCACGTCACCGATATTGCGTGGCGCCGCATCAATCACCCCGCCGAGGCGCTGACCATCGGCCAGGCCGTGCGGGTGCAGGTGATCCGCTTCAATTCGGACACGCAGCGCATCAGCCTGGGCATGAAGCAGCTCGAGACCGATCCGTGGGAAGGTGTGGCCATCAAATATCCGGCGAACGCGAAATTCAGCGGGCGCGTCACCAACATCACCGATTACGGCGCCTTCGTGGAGCTCGAGCCGGGGGTCGAGGGCCTGGTGCATGTCAGCGAAATGTCGTGGACGAAAAAGAACGTCCATCCCGGCAAGATCGTCGCGACCAGCCAGGAAGTCGAAGTGCTGGTGCTGGACGTGGACAGCAGCAAGCGCCGCATTTCGCTCGGCCTGAAGCAGGTTCAGCGCAACCCGTGGGAAGAGTTCGCCGAGCAGCACCCTGTCGGCAGCACGGTGGAAGGCGAAATCCGCAACATCACCGAGTTCGGCCTGTTCATCGGCCTGGCCGCCGAAATCGACGGCATGGTGCACATGTCCGACATTTCCTGGGACGAGGCCGGAGAGGCGGCGATTGCGGGGTATGAGAAGGGCGCCATGGTCAAGGCCAAGGTGCTTGACGTGGACGTCGAGAAGGAGCGCATTTCGCTCGGCATCAAGCAGCTGCAGGACGATCCGGCGGCCGAGAGCCTCGCCAAGGTCCGCAAGGGCGACGTGGTGACCGGAATCGTGACCGCGGTGCAGGCGAACGGCGTCGAGGTGAAGATCGACGACGTGCTGACCGGCTTCATCCGCCGCGCCGAATTGGCGCGCGACAAGTCGGATCAACGGCCTGACCGGTTCGCCGTGGGCGAGAAGGTGGACGCCAAGATCACCGCCATCGACCGGGCCGCGCGCAAGCTCAGCCTGACGATCAAGGGCCGCGAGGTCGAGGAAGAGAAGCAGGCGATGGCGGAGTTCGGCTCGTCGGACAGCGGTGCGTCGCTGGGTGATATTCTGGGTGCAGCCATTCGGCGCCGGAATCAGCAGGACGCATAAGTCCTACCCGCTGGGCGGGTTGCCCTAGAAAGAAGAAGGCGGGGGGCTTTGCCCCCTCGACCCCTACCGGCGTGCCGCCGGCGTCTCTGGCGCTGCGCGGCACAGGAACCGCGGCGCGCCCGCTAGACTGTCTTTAGAAACTCGGCCAGCTTGATGGACGCGGCGGCCTTGTCGATGCGCTCCAGGGCGCCGAGCTCGGCGGCCAGGCGGTCCATGGCGGCCTCATAGATCTGCCGTTCGGAGAAGCTCTGATCGGGTTGGCCGGCGTTGCGGTGCAGGTCGCGCACCACTTCGGCGATGGCCAGCGGATCGCCGCTGTTGATCTTGGCCTCGTATTCCTGCGCCCGACGGCTCCACATGGTGCGCTTGATGCGGGCGCGGCCCTTCAGCACCGCCAGCGCCTCGTCGAACATCTTGCGTGAGGCCAGCTTGCGCAGGCCGGCCGAGCGCGCCTTGGCGACCGGCACCCGCAAGGTCATGCGGTTTTCTTCGAAGGTGATGTGGATCAGTTCCAGCTTGTGGCCGGCGATTTCCTCGGTGGCGATGCGTTCCACCTTGCCCACGCCGTGCGTGGGATACACCACGTGATCGCCCTCGGCGAACTGCTCCGCCTTGGCCATGGCGCGCGGCGGCGGCATGACGCGGCCACCTTGCATCCCGCCCCCTGGCGGACGCTGACCACCGGGCATGCCGGAGCGCTGCGGCATCGGGGCCGTGGGGGGGGGTGCGGGACGCGGCGGGGCGCTGTCGTTGGCGGCCACGGCCACCGCGATGGATGCGGCTTCTCCCGGCGGCGCGGCGGGCTGGATCGGCTCCGGCGGGACTTCGGCCGCCGCCATGGGCGCGGGCTCGGCATCGCTTGCCGCGGGCCTGTCCGGCGCGGCCGCGCCAGCTTTTGCACCTTCAGCTTTTGTATCGGGGGCCGACGCGGCCAAGGTGTCGTGCGACGCGGCCGGGAGCTGAACGTGGGCGAGCTCAACAGGGTCGCTGGGCGCGGTTTTCTTTGCGGAGGCTGATTTGCTGGGCACTTTCTAGAACAACTCCTGATCTGCGCGGGCCGCATCACGGCCCTCTCTTCTCGTTATTCTCGCCCCGGCGCCGCGTGGGCCGACGGGGCTGGCGT
Organism: Acidobacteriota bacterium; assembly: GCA_903970435.1. Taxonomy (GTDB): domain Bacteria; phylum Pseudomonadota; class Alphaproteobacteria; order Acetobacterales; family Acetobacteraceae; genus CAJCIS01. The sequence goes on from CAJCIS010000138.1 coordinate 17,181, forward strand.
ATACGTGAACCTGGCCGCTATGTGCAGCAGGCTGGAGCGCGGTCCGGCAACGCCGGATCGACAAACACTGATCCCTCCACCTGGCAGTGACGTTTTTCGCGCGCGGAACTTGGCGCCAATGCGCACGACCACCGTAAGTTCAGATATATAGCAGGAAATTGGCCGCCCGTCATGCCCGATCAATGGCCGACGACCAGCTTTATGTTGCCAGCGTTCAGGTTTTATTCAGAAAGCCGCCAATTGTTGGACTGTCACCGCCATTCTGGCGCGCCGCCTTCTATGGCGTTCCTGGATTGGCCGAAAACAGGGCTGCCTTGCCGGGCTTGTCCTTCCACTCGTCCGCGTCTGCCGGCGCCTCGCCCTTGCGGGTAATGTTCGGCCACTGCGTGGAGAAGGTGCGGTTCTGCTCAAGCCAGTCGGCCGCCTTGTCGTCGCTATCCGGCACGATGGCTTCGACCGGGCATTCCGGCTCGCACACGCCGCAATCGATGCATTCCTCCGGGCTGATCACCAGCATGTTTTCCCCGACATAGAAGCAATCGACGGGGCATACCTCGACGCAATCCATGTATTTGCAGCGAATGCAGGTTTCGGTGACCACGTAGGTCATCGTCGTCTCCAGTGGGCGTAAGGCCGCGGGGTATGCCGACCTTCTCGCGCCCATGCAAGCGGGCGGGGTCGGGTTAGGGCGGCAGATCCTCGTATAACGCGAGCGCCTCACTTGGGGGACCACGGCGGCTGGACAAGGCCAGGATGCGCACGACGCGCACCCGGCCGGCGATGGGGCCGCCCAGCGGCAAAGTGAGCACGTCGCCGGGGCGCACCCTGGCGTGGGATTTGTCGGTGGGCTGGCGGTTGATGCGGAGCAATCCGCTTTCGGCCAGGCGGGCGCAGTCTTCCCGCTGACGGGCGAAGCGGGCGCACCACAGCCATTTGTCGAGCCGCTGGTGCTCCATTTAGCCTTCAGGACGCTCTTTCACGGCCGCGGCCGCGGCGGCGAGGGCTGCGTAGTTCGGCGCCGCCTCGGCCGCGTATCCGGCCAGCAAACCGGCCTGGTCGGCCGCGGACCGGTTCTGGCCGAGCTTCCATTTGCCGGTGAGCGACGCGATCGGCAGGGCCACGCCCACAATGGCGCGGAGCTGGTTGGCCACGTAAGGCGCCGGCGCGTCGCCGACGGCCCAGGGCCTGGCGCGGTTTCTTTCGTGCTGCTCGGTCAGGCGGGTGACGAGGGCGTGCAACCTGTCGGGATCTTCGTAGATGTCGGGCGTACCGGTGGCGTGCACCGTGACGTAGTTCCAAGTGGGCACAACCCGGCCGTGTTCGGCTTTGGCCGGGTACCAGGACGGGCTGACATAGCCGTCGGGGCCGGGGAAGATGACCAGGGCCGGCGCGTTCGCGGCCGTGCGCCACTGCGGATTGGCGCGCGCGAGGTGGAAATGCAGCGTGCCGAACCGACCCTCGCCAGGCGCCAGCATCATGGGCACGTGGGTGGCTGTCGGGCCATTGGGCGTCATGGTGACGAAAATCGGCAGGCCGCACGCCTCGATGGCGCCGTGCAAAATGGGGAGCCGGTGTTCGGCGAAGGCGTCCGGGACGTACATGTGGCGACCAGGGCCCGGTTATCGATTGCCCCCCGGCAACTGGCAACTGGCAACTGGCAACTGGCAACTAGCAACTAGCAACTGGCAACTGGCAACTGACTCCTGATTGACGCGGCCTCCGCCCCGCCGCCAACCTTGTGGCAAGATGGACCTTTCGCGCGACCTGCCCCTGGACCAGATTTTGCGCGGCGAGTGCGTCGAGACGATGCGCATGCTGCCGAGCGCGTCCGTGCACTGCGTGTTCGCCGATCCACCCTACAATTTGCAGTTGCGCGGCGAATTGCGCCGGCCGGACGACAGCCTGGTGGATGCGGTGGACGACGACTGGGACAAGTTCGCCGATTTTGCCGCCTATGATGCGTTCACCCGCGCCTGGCTGACCGAGGTGCGGCGGTTGTTGCGCAAGGACGGCACGCTGTGGGTGATCGGCAGCTATCACAATATTTTCCGCATCGGCGCCATCCTGCAGGATCTGGGCTTCTGGGTGCTCAACGACGTGATCTGGCGCAAGTCGAACCCGATGCCGAATTTCCGCGGCCGGCGCTTCACCAACGCGCACGAGACGCTGATCTGGGCGGCGCGCGGGCAGGATAGCCGTTATCGTTTCAATTATGCCGCCATGAAGGCACTGAACGACGATCTGCAAATGCGCAGCGACTGGCTTATTCCGCTGTGCACCGGCGAGGAGAGGCTGCGTAACGAACACGGTCTCAAACTGCATCCCACGCAGAAGCCGGAGGCGCTGCTGCACCGCGTGCTGCTGGCCAGCACCAGCCCCGGCGACGTGGTTCTGGACCCGTTCCTGGGCACCGGCACCACCGCGGTGGTGGCCAAGCATCTGCACCGCCATTTCGTCGGCATCGAGCGCCATCCGGCCTATGTGGAGGCGGCGTGGGGACGCATAAGGCGCCAGAGAGCGGCGCCGGCCGGTTCGGTGGACCCGACGCCGACGCGGCGGGACGCGCCGCGGATCGCGTTCGGTAGCCTGGTGGAACGAGGACTGGTGCTGCCCGGAACGATATTGATGGATAAGCGGCGCACTGTGGCCGCGACCGTGGGGGCCGATGGCACGCTGGTGTGCGGACCGCATCGCGGGTCGATCCATCAGGTGGGGGCGGCGGTGCAGAATGCGCCTAGCTGTAACGGGTGGACTTTTTGGTATTTTGAGCGGGAGGGCGCGTTGGTGTTGTTG
>CAJCIS010000139.1 GCA_903970435.1 Acidobacteriota bacterium
TCTGACTGGAAAATCGGCACCCTCCGTCAGGCCGCTCTGGCTCTTTGTTTGAGCGAGCATTTTCATCAGCCCTCAGGCCGCCGGCTCGATAGGCACGATCCAGTCAGGCTGATAATGCTCTAAATATGCAACGCCCGCCCCTCCACCGCGAGCGCCGCCTCCTTCACCGCCTCGCTCAACGTCGGGTGCGCGTGGCAGATGCGGCCGATGTCCTCGGCGCTGGCGCCGAATTCCATGGCAGTAACGATCTCGGCAATGAGCGTGCCGGCGTCGGGCCCGATGATGTGGGCGCCGAGCACGCGATCGGTGCGTTTATCCGCAAGAATCTTTACGAACCCGTCGGTGTCGCCCATGGCGCGGGCGCGGCCGTTGGCCATGAAGGGGAATTTGCCGATAGTGTAGGCGGTGCCGGCCTTCTTGAGCTGTTCCTCGCTGGCGCCGACGGTGGCGACCTCGGGCCAGGTGTAGATGACGCTGGGGATGGCGTCGTAATTCACATGGCCGGCCTGGCCGGCCAGCAATTCGGCGACCGCCACGCCCTCGTCCTCGGCCTTGTGCGCCAGCATCGGGCCCGGAATGGCATCGCCGATGGCGTAAATGCCGGAAATGTTGGTGGCGTAATGGGGGTCCACCGGAATAAAACCGCGATTGTCGCGCGCAACACCCATGGTCTCGAGACCGAGGCCTTCGGTGTAGGGACGCCTTCCGACCGAAACGAGAACGGCATCGACATCCATTGTTTCGGCGGCGCCGCCCTTGGCGGGTTCGATCGTGAGAGTCACGCCGGCCTCTGTCCTGTCCGCCTTCGTCACCTTGTGGCCAAGTTTGAAGACCAGGCCTTGCTTGGCCAGGATACGCTGAAAATTCTTGGCGATCTCGTCGTCGGTGCCGGGAATGATGCGGTCGAGGAATTCGATGACCGTCACACGCGCGCCAAGCCGATGCCACACCGACCCCAATTCCAGGCCGATCACGCCGCCGCCGATAATGGCGAGATGTTTCGGCACCTCGGCGAATTCGAGCGCGCCGGTGGAGGTAACGATGGTTTTCTCGTCGATGTCGATCCCTGGCAGCGGTATGCTTTCGCTGCCGGTGGCGATGATGATGTTCTTGGTGGCGTAGGACGTGCCGTCCACGCTCACCGCGCCCGGCGCGTCGATATGCCCGGTGCCTTTCAGCCAGGTGACCTTGTTTTTCTTGAAGAGGAATTCAACGCCCTTGACATTCGCGCCGACCACCTCGCTTTTGCGCGCCTGCATGCGGGCCAGGTCCAGCTTGATGCTGTCGAGGATAATGCCGTGGTCCTTGAAACTTTCGGCCGCGGCATGAAAGTTTTCCGACGATTGCAGCAGCGCCTTGGACGGAATGCAGCCGATATTCAGGCATGTCCCGCCCAGCGTCGCGCGCTTCTCCACGCAAGCCACCCGGAGCCCCAGCTGCGCCGCCCGAATGGCGCAAACATACCCCCCCGGCCCACTTCCAATGATGATGACATCAAAAGAGTCGGTCATACTGCCCCCTTAAACAGATAAAAGTTTTTTGCTTCTTTTTTTCAAAAAAGAAGTTCTTCTTTTTTGAAAAAAAGAAGCAAAAAACTTTTGCTCGTTTAAAGGCCTAATAGCAGGCGGCGGGGATCTTCTACGGATTCCTTGACGCGGACCAGGAATGATACGGCTTCCTTGCCGTCCACGATGCGGTGGTCGTAGGACAGCGCCAGATACATCATGGGGCGGATTTCGATCTTGCCTGCCACGGCCATCGGGCGCTCCTGGATTTTGTGCATGCCCAGAATGCCGCTCTGCGGCGGGTTGAGAATGGGCGTGGACATCAGCGAGCCATAGACGCCGCCGTTGGTGATGGAGAACGTGCCGCTGGCGAGCTCCTCGAGCTTCAACTGGCCATCGCGGGCGCGCTTGCCGAAATCGCCGATGGCACGCTCGATCTGGGCAAAATTCATCTGGTCCACATCGCGAATGACCGGCACCACAAGCCCGGCCGGGCCGCCGACGGCAATGCCCATATGGACAAAATTCTTGTAGACGATTTCATCGCCGTCGATTTCCGCGTTCACCGCGGGAAATTCCTTCAGCGCGGCAACGCAGGCGCGCACGAACACGCTCATGAAGCCGAGGCGAATGCCGCCGTTCTTCTTTTCGAACGCGTCTTTATATTCGTTGCGCATGGCCATTACTGCGCTCATATCCACCTCGTTGAAGGTGGTCAGCATGGCGGCGTTGTTCTGCGCTTCCTTCAGGCGCGCGGCGATGGTGCGGCGCAGGCGGGTCATTTTCACCCGCTCCTCGCGCGCATCGGGCGCGCGGGCGGCGTGCGGCGCAGCGGCTTGGGATGGGACGGGCTGCGGGCGGGCGAGAAACTCCAGCACGTCGCCCTTGGTGATGCGGCCGTCCTTGCCGGTGCCTTCGCCGACGGCGGCGGGCGCCACGCCGCGCTCCTGCAGCATCTTCGCCGCCGCGGGCAGGGGGGCGTGCTGGGGCGCAGGCTCCGGCGTGGAGGCCGGGCGCGCCACCGGGCCGGGGGCCGGAACGGGCTGGGTAATGCCGGCGCCCCCCTGCTCGGCTGCGGCGGGCGGTTCGGCGGCGGCCGGCGCCGAGGCGGGGGCGGGGGCGGGGGCGGCCGCCGGCGTGGCCGTGCTGGCGGCGGACTCCTCGACGGTGGCGAGCACGTTGCCGACTTGCACTTCGGCGCCCTCGGCCGCCTGAATGGCGCCAAGCACGCCGGCGCCGGGGGCATTGACCTCGACGCTGACCTTGTCGGTCTCCAGCTCAACCAGCGCCTCGTCGGCAGCCACCAGGTCGCCCGGATGCTTCAGCCAGCGCGCGACGGTGGCGCTGGCGACGCTCTCGCCCAACGCGGGCACGGTGATGTCGACAGTCATGCAGATCCTTCGCTTTCCTCTGGCGCTTTCGTCCAGCCGATTTCGGGCGGTTCTATTCCACGGTGAGCGCCGCCCTGACCAGGGCTGCCTGCTCGGCGGCGTGCACCTTGGCCAGCCCGGTGGCGGGGCTCGCCGCGGCGGGGCGCCCGACATAGATTGGACGGCGGCCCTTCGGCCGCAATGCCGCCAGCACGCGTTCGATGCGCCGGTCGACGAAATGCCAGGCGCCGTTGTTCTCCGGCTCCTCCTGGCACCAGACGATCTGCGCCTTGCTGTAAGGTTTCAACGCGAAAGCGAGCGTTTTTTCCGGGAACGGATAGATCTGTTCCAGCCGGATGACGGCAACGTCGTTAATGCCCTGGTCGCGTCGTTCCTGCACCAGGTCGTAATACACCTTGCCGCTGCACAGCACCACGCGCCGGATTTCGGTGTTCGGCGCCAGTCCGTCGGTTTCCGCAATGACGGTGCGGAAGCGGCTGTCACCCGCGAAGTCGGCCAGCGGGCTGACGCACAGCTTGTGGCGCAGCAGCGATTTCGGCGTCATGACGATCAGCGGCTTGCGGAAATTGCGCTTCAACTGGCGGCGCAGCGCATGGAAATAGTTCGCCGGCGTGGTGATGTTGGCAACCGTCATGTTGCGCTCGGCGCAGAGTTGCAGATAGCGCTCCAGCCGGGCGGAGGAATGTTCCGGCCCCTGGCCCTCATGCCCGTGCGGCAGCAGCAGGGTAAGGCCCGACATGCGCAGCCATTTTGATTCGCCGCTGGCAATGAACTGGTCGATGATCGGCTGCGCGCCATTGGCGAAATCGCCGAATTGCGCTTCCCACAGCACCAGGGTCCAGGGGTCGGACAGCGAGTAGCCGTATTCGAAGCCGAGCACGCCGGCTTCCGACAGCAGCGAGTTGAAGATTTCGATATGTGCCTGGCGCGGCCGGATGTTGTTCAGCGGCACGAATTCGTTCTGATTGGTCTGGTCGATCAGAACGGCGTGGCGCTGGCTGAAGGTGCCGCGTTGCGAATCCTCGCCCGACAGGCGCACATGGTGGCCGTCGAGCAGCAGGGTGCCGAACGCCAGTGCCTCGGCGGTGGACCAATCCAGCCCCTGGCCGGTCTCGATCATCTGCCGCTTGGCCTCGAGCTGGCGGGCGATTTTCGGATTGAGGTCGAAACTCTCCGGCACGGTGGCCAGCGCCGTGCCGACCTCGTGCAGCGTGTGGTCGGCCACCGCCGTGGCTTCCTCCGTCTCCTCGGCGAGGTCCGCCTGCTTGAGGCCGCGCCACTTGCCTTCCAGCCAGTCGGCCTTGTTCACGCGGTAGGATTGCGCCGCGGAAAATGCCTGGTCGTAGGACGTGAACAGCCGGTCCCACATCGCCTGTGCCTCGCCGGGCGCGATGACGCGCTCGCGCTCGAGCTTTTCGGCATACAAGGTGCGGGTGGTTTTGCGCTCGCGGATGGCGCGGTACATGATCGGCTGGGTGAACGCCGGCTCATCGGTTTCGTTATGCCCGTGCCGGCGGTAGCACACGATGTCGAGCACGAAATCGGTGCCGAATTGCTGGCGGAATTCGGCCGCCATGCGCGACGCGAACACCACCGCTTCCGGCTCGTCGCCATTGACGTGCAGGATCGGCACCTGGATCGATTTGGCGACGTCGGTGCAATAGAGGCCGGAATAGGCGTGCGCCGGAATAGTGGTGAAGCCGATCTGGTTGTTCACCACCACATGAATGGTGCCGCCGGTGCGGTAGCCAATGAGCTGGCTCATGGCCAATGTTTCGTAAACCAGGCCCTGGCCGGCGAAGGCGGCGTCGCCGTGCAGCAGGATGCCCATGACGGTGCGGCGGGTGGTGATGTCGCTGGCCATGTCCTGCCGCGCGCGCACCTTGCCGATGACCACCGGATCGACCGCTTCGAGGTGGCTCGGATTGGGCTGCAGCGAGAGATGCACCATGCGGCCGGCGATCTCCACGTCGGTCGAGGTGCCCAGATGGTACTTGACGTCGCCGCTGCCCTGCACATCGTCCGGCTTGAAGCTGGCGCCGCCGAATTCGGCGAACAGGGCGCTGAGCGGCTTCTTGACGATGTTCACCAGCGTGTTCAGCCGGCCGCGATGCGGCATGCCGATGGCGACTTCGTTGGTGCCGGTCGCGACCACGGTTTCGATGATGGTGTGCAGGGCCGGGATGGTCACCTCGCCGCCTTCCAGGCCGAAACGTTTGGTCCCGACATAGCGCTTCTGACAGAACGCCTCGAACCCTTCGGCCTCGGTGAGCTGCTGGAGGATGGCGCGCTTCGATTTGGCGTCGAACGCGCCGGTCCATGGCGCGCCCTCGATGCGGCGCTGGATCCAGGCTTTCTGATCGGGGTCCTGGATGTGCATGAATTCCACGCCGATCGGGCCGCAATAGCTTTGCCGCAGCACGAAGATGATTTCGCGCAGGGTGGCCGTCTCGCGGCCGAGCACGCGGTCGATGAAAATCGGGCGGTCCCAGTCGCTTTCGGTAAAGCCGTAGGATTTGGGATCGAGCTCGGGGTGGGTTTTCGGCGGTTGCAGGCCGAGCGGATCGAGCTTGGCCTCGAGGTGGCCGCGCACGCGATACACGCGGATCATCATCAGGGCGCGGATGGAGTCGATCGTGGCGGCGCGCACCGCCTCCATGGCGGCGGGCGTGCGGCGGTCGGCCGCCTGCGCCGGGGCGCGGTTGGCGGGGTCGCCATCCTCGGCCGAGTAGTGGCGGGGGGCCCAGGACGCACCGGACGCATCGGTGAGAATGGCGCGGGCCTCGTCGTTCAGGGTGCCGAACAGGTCGGCGAAGCTCGGGTCCACGCTGCGCGGGTTTTCCGACCAGCGGGCGTAGGTGTCGGACAGGAAAGCGGCATTGGCGCCGTTGAAGACTGAGGCGAGAACGTCAATGCCGGCCATCGAGGGGGAAACTCCTGGTGCTCAGGGAGGAAGTGTCGGGAGCACTGTGGCGAAAATAGGTAAGGCAGGCGGTCCGTGGTGGCGCATGGGGCGCCGACTGCGTTGCAGGGGGTGCATGGCAGGCGGCGAGTCGAAAAAGCGCTCTTTGCGAATTCCGCCGCTTTGTTTGGCTTCGCGGGGCCGCTGGAGTAGGGAGGGCACCGGATCTGGAGCTCTCCTGATGGATTACCACAAGCGGCACATCGCGGGGCACAGTTTGGCCCCGGAGACCCTCATGATGGGGTTCGGATATGATCCGGCGCTGTCGGAGGGGTCGGTGAAGGTGCCGATCTTCCAGACCAGCACGTTCGTGTTTCGCAGCGCGCAGCACGGCAAGGATTTCTTCGAGTTGGTGGCGGGCTTGCGGGAGCTGCGGGAGGGCGAGCGGCCGGGCCTGATCTATAGCCGGTTCAACAACCCCGACCTGGAAATCCTCGAGGACCGGCTGACGGTGTGGGAGGGGGCGGAGAGCGCGCTGGTGTTCGCCAGCGGCATGGCGGCGATTGCGACCACCTTGCTGAGCGTGGCCAAGCCGGGCGACACGATTTTCTTCAACGCGCCGATCTATGGCGGCACCGAGACGCTGCTGATGAAGGTGCTGCCGCGGCTCGGCATCAACGGGGTGGAATTCGCCGCCAATGGCGAGGCGCACGACATCGAGGCGCGGCTGCGCGAGGCGGTGGCGGCGCTGCCGCCCGGCGGGCGCATTGCCGCCTTCATGCTGGAAACGCCGGCCAATCCGACCAACGACCTGGTCGATATTGCCCATTGCGCGCGCATGGCCGCGGGCCTGGCCGGGCAGCCGGGCGGCCGGCCAGCCGTGATCGTGGACAACACCTTCCTGGGGCCGCTCTGGCAGCGTCCGCTGGACCATGGGGCGGACATGGTGATCTATTCGCTAACGAAATATGTCGGCGGCCATAGCGACCTGGTGGCGGGCGCGGTGCTGGGGCGGGGTGCCGCGCTGAAGCCGATCCGCAGCATGCGCAGCGGGCTTGGCACGATGAGCGACCCGCATACCGGCTGGCTGCTGATGCGCAGCCTGGAGACGCTGGAGCTGCGCATGACGCGGGCGAGCGAGAACGCGGCCAAGGTGGCGGATTTCCTGGCCAACCACCCCGGCATCGAGCGGATCGGGTATTTGGGGCATCTGGCGTCGGGCGGGCGGGAGTCGGAGATTTACGCGCGGCAATGCGCGGGACCGGGGTCGACCTTGAGCGTATACGTGAAGGGCGGCGAGGCGGAGGCGTTCCGGTTTCTCGACCGGCTGGTGCTGATCAAGCTGGCGGTGAGTTTGGGCGGGACGGAAAGCCTCGCGTCGCACCCAGCGGCGATGACGCATATCGCGGTGCCGGAGGACAGGAAGAAAAGGTTTGGTCTGCTGCCGAATTTGGTGCGGATTTCAGTGGGGATTGAAAATCCGGATGATTTGATTGCGGATTTGAGGCAGGCGCTGGAAGGATAGGCAGGGACTTCTTTTTTGAAAAAAGCAGCAAAAAACTGTTGCCTGTGCGCTTGCGCACAGATTGCGGCCATATCCGCTATGTCAGCGATTGCATCTCTACTTCCTTACTTTCCTGGTTTGGGACCATGATCGACGACGCTGTCATTCTGTTCAGCACCATCGCCTGCGTGGTGATCGTATTCCGCGCCATCAGGCTGGATCAGCGCCTGCCATGGTTCGGGCCGAAAACGGAGCCGGTGGGAGATCCCCCGGATGCTCCGTAGCCTTTATATAAGCCTGATTTACGGCGTGTTCCTCTTCGGTGGCCTGGTGGCGCCGTTCACCATGGGGCTGGGCTATGTGTGGGTGGATACGTTCACGCCGCAGAACGTCGCCTATTCGATCGTCAACGAAATTCCGGTATCCGCGGTCATGGCCGTGGCCGCCATCCTGGCCTACCTGCTGCTGGACCGGAAAAGCCCGCCGGCGCTGAATGTGGTGACCCTGCTGGTGGTGGTGATGGCGGGGTGGGTGACGTTCACCACGTTCGACGACCCGGTGCGGCCGGTGGATGCGTTCGGCAAGTGGGATTGGGCGATCAAGACGATCGTGTTCTCCGCGTTCATGCCGGCCATGTTCCGTTCGCGCGTGCAGATCGAGGCGTTTCTGCAAATCTATATCTTTTCGCTGTCAGGACAGCTTTTGCCGTTCGCGGGGAAGACAATCCTGACGGGCGGAAGATACGGCGCCAGCCTGGGGCTGGTGGAGGGCAATGGCGGCCTGGCGGAAGGATCGCACCTGGCAACGGTGTGTCTGCTAATCATTCCCATGCTGTTCCATCTGCGCCGCTTTACGGTAATCCTGCCGCGATGGCGGATCATCAAGCTGGGCTACGTGGGCTTGGCGGTGGCGTGCCTGGCGGCGTGCGTGGGCACGTTCGAGCGGACGGCGCTGGTGGGCCTGGCCGTGGTGATGCTGGGATTCCTGCTGCGGTCGCGCCGGCGGATCCTGTATGGTGCGATCCTGGCCGGCATCATTGCCGCCGGCAGCGGGTATGTGGCGACATCAAAGAATGAATGGGTGGAGCGGATGAAAACCATCGGCACCTATTCGCAGGACAACTCGGCGTTCGGGCGCATTCTGGTGTGGGAATGGACCCTGGATTTCGTCAAGACGCACCCGTATGGCGGCGGGTTCAATTCGTACTTGATCAATGAAATCAAACTGCCTGGCACGAAGGAGCACCCGGAGCCGATCATCGACAAGGGGCGGGCTTTCCACAGCATCTATTTCGAAATGCTGGGCGAACATGGCTGGGTCGGCCTGGGCATTTTCCTGTCGCTGTTCGCGGCATCGTTCCTGACCTTGCGGAGCGCCGCGATCCGCGCCAAGCGATTGCCGGGCATGGAATGGTGCCACGACCTGGCGCGCATGCTGCAAATTTCGATTGTGGTGCCGATGGTGTGCGGCGCATTCATCGGCATCGCGTTCCAGGCCGAATTCTATTATCTGTTTGCACTGGCGGTGATGATGCGGCAGCAGGTGCGTGTGGCGGAACGCATGGCCCGGGCGGCAGACCGGCCGGCGTTCTACGAGCGCGGGCAGTCTATTTCCTCGATCGCGGCGGCATGATCGCCGGCAGCGACGTTGCGGCCCCCGACGTTGCGGCCTCCGATCTGGCGGCTTTGGCGGCGCTGAAATATGGCGATCTGGCGCAGGGGGGATGGGCCCCGCGGCTGCGCCACCGTTTCGGCTATTATACGCCGGACGATTGGTACGAAGCCTGCGTCTGGGGGCTGGCGGGTCCTGAGACCGACTGGCTTGACGTGGGATGCGGGCGGGCGCCGTTTCCGTCCAACGATGCGGCGGCGCGATTGCTCGCGGAACGATGCAGGTCGCTGACCGGCCTCGATCCGAGCGACAATATCGATGACAATCCGTTTCTGCATCATCGGGCCAAGTGCATGCTGGAGGAGTTCCGGCCGGCGCGGCAATTCGACCTGGTAACGCTGCGCATGGTGGCCGAACATGTGACCGACCCGGCAGCTTCCGTGGCGGCGCTGGCGCAGCTGACGCGGCCGGGCGGGCATGTCGTGATCTATACGGTCAACAAATGGTCGCCCGTGTCGCTGGTGTCTGCGGTCACGCCGATGCCGGTGCACCACGCGGTGAAATCGGTGCTGTGGGGCGGCGAAGAGCGCGATACGTTTCCGACTTCCTACAAGATGAACACGCGCAAAACGTTGCGGCGATTGTTCGAAGGCGCGGGGTTTTTAGAGGCGCGGTTCGCGTATCTTTCCGATACGCGGGTGAGCGGACGGTGGCGGGCCGCCAATACGGTCGAATTGGTGGCTTGGCGGGTGTTGCGGGGGGTGGGCGTGACATACCCGGAAAATTGTTTGTTGGGAGTTTACAAGAAAGTTTAGGAAGCCGTTCTTTTTTGAAAAAAAGAACCAAAAAACTTTTATCTGGGCGCCTGCGGCGCTTTTTCCTTCGGAAGGCAAAACGCTATGATGGACGACCGGCCCACCCAGTCAGCCGCGTTTCACCAGGCCGGCGTGGCGGCGGCGCGGGACGGGCGGTTGCAGGCGGCGCGGCAATTGATGCGGCAGGCGCTGGCGATGGGTGGGGATGCACAGGCGCCGCGGGAACGCGGGCTTATTCAACGCAACCTGACTGAAGTCGCGCGCAGGCTGGGGCTGGTCGACGAGGCTGTGGCGTGCGGGCAGGCCGCCGTGCGGCTGCTGGCGCGCGACACGGTGGCGCTGGTCAATCTGGGTGTGGCGCTGGCCGATCATTGCGACGAGGCGGCGGCGCTGGCGTGTTTCGACGAAGCATTGGAAATCGATCCCGCGTTTGCTGGCGCGCATCTGGGACGTGCGGAAATTCTGCTCCGGCAGGGCGCGCATGAGCGCGGGTGGGTGGAATATGCGTGGCGCAACCGGGTGGACGGCGTGGCGCCGCTGGTGCCTGTCGATGTGGCGATGCGGGCCGCGGCCTGGGAGGGTGCGGCCGGCGTGGAATCGCTGTTGGTGGTGGCGGACCAGGGGTTCGGCGACATGATCCAGTTCGCGCGTTTCCTGCCATGGGCGGCGGCGCAATCCGGGCGGCTGGTGGTGCACGCGCCGGCGGCGATTTCGCCGGTGCTGGCAAGGGTTGCTGGCGTTTCGGCCGTCATCGGACACTGGACGGATGCGGCCGGTATTCCGGCTTGGTGCGCGCTGTCCGATTTGCCGCGTTTGGCGGGTGCCGCCTGGGCGGATGAAGCCGCCACTGTGCCGTATGTACGGGTCCCGGAATGCGCGCGGGCGCGGTGGCGGTCTGTGCTGGACGCGGCGGTGCCGCCGGTGGCGGAACGGCGCCGCGTGGGGCTTGTGTGGGCCGGACGCGCGGAACAAAGCAACGACTTCGCGCGGTCGATGAATTTGGCGCAGTTGAAGGGGCTTGCGGACGTGACAGGCGTGGACTGGGTTTCGTTGCAAAAAGGCGATGCCGCGGCGCAGATCGCCGGCTGGCCCGGCACGATGGCGGATCTGGGCAGCGCGCTGGGCGATTTCGGCGACACGGCTTCGGTGCTGTCACTGCTGGATCTGACGGTGTCTGTGGACACGTCGGTGGCGCATCTGGCGGGTGCGATGGGGCTGCCGGTGTGGGTCATGCTGCGGCATCGCCCCGACTGGCGCTGGGACTGGTATCCGACCGCCCGGCCCTTCCGCCAACCAACCGCCGCCGACTGGCGCAGTGTCGTCACGGCCGTCAGCAAGGCCACGCAAGCCAACGAGCAAAAGTTTTCCGGTTCTTTTTTCAAAGAAGAACACTACTTCTAA
>CAJCIS010000140.1 GCA_903970435.1 Acidobacteriota bacterium
GACGACCGCGGCAACGAACTCCTGAAAATCCACAAACTCGGCGTCACCCCATGACCCCCCAAATCAAAAAAATCCTCGCCCGCTCTTCGCGGGAGAGGAAGGGGCCCGCCGCGAAGCGGTGGGAAGGTGAGGGTGCCGCGAATACCTACGCATTTGACTACTTTGCCAAGAACTATCAGGCCGAACAGCAAGCAGAATCAGGTAGCGACGGCACCTTTTACTGCCATCCGTCAGGATCAGCTGGCACGAACGGGTTTATCGTTACTCAATCGCTTGGCGAAATGTGGGCAGAGGCAATGGCGAACAACCTCTATCGGAACGTTCCATCTCCTTACGCTTTCTCCTAGAAGGGAGTTGATTGCAGGTCGAGGGCGTGCGGCCTGTCTATTTCCCGTCCGTAGATTTCACGCTAAAGTTTTCGGTCGTCGAACCTATATAGACCCGGTCGAAAGTACGGCTGGGCATATCAACATTGCAATGTTGTGACCAGCTACCCTCTTTCACCGTGAAGGGCTGGAGGTCACGCCATCCCCAAAGATAGGGATTATTATCTAAATCACCACAAACATACTTGCTTGCACAGATGGGTAATCGAACAGTTCCTCCCGACGGCGGCGTATGGTCTCCAAACTGGCTGGCCCCAGCGAAGATTTGTGGTCCGCAGAGATCTACGCCGCGAATGAACTCGGCGATGTAGACGGCATCTTGATTGGGCGCAACAACAAACGTTTTACAATAATCTTCTGCGTAGTATCCTGACACGTTGTTAGGAGTCCCGTCGGTTGAAATAGCAAAAAACTTATCGCCGTCGCTATGCTGCGGACATACTTGGATCACTCTTTGTGGAGGCGGAGGAGGAGGAGGAGGGGGCGGTGCCACGTCTACCGGTGGACTGTAGGCGCTGGTAAAAAGTATCGCCAAGAGCTTATCAACGATGTGAGCGCGGCAGTCTTCGGCCTTTGCGATCGCTGACGCGGCATCGGCTCGCAAAACGCCATTATATCGATCAGCATCTGCCGCCAATCCAAGGTGTGTGTTCAAAAACTTCAGTGCAAAAGAGGCGTCGGCACTTGCCTCTGCACTATCCCCATGGGCTTCGACAGAACCACATATCTTTTGCGCCGCGTCCTCAATGAGCGCAAGCCTAGCGGCAGTGTCCGAAAGATCATCGGCCTTTGCTGAAACTGCCGATGCTACGATTGAGGTGCCGAGCAGCACGGCGGCTATGTGGGTATTCGTGCAGGTCATGAATGTGGCCTCACTCAAAGTCTGATCTGACAGTCGAAGGTCATTGTCGCTTGCTCGACGGGGGCGCCTTCGCTTGCCATCGAAAAGCCGCATCAGCGCGCCAGTCCACGTCGCCAGCATAATTTCGGTCTTACTGAGAAAACCCATCGACGCCCCCGCGCACTCGTTGCGTTTGTCTGAGGAAGTAGAGCAGCACCGATAGGCCGATCCGTCAATTCGCTTCATCGAAGAAGAAAGAACGCAGACAATCGTACCCACAACCCAACCAAAACCGAGCAAAGGAGTGACTATGACCGTAGCCCAATTCTTCGAAGATCTTGTGGAAGGTAACGAAAGCCATGCTTATTCTCGCCTGAAGGATTGGTGGGACAATACTGCTGAGCCTGACCTCAAGAGTTTTGTCGACAAGGCGTCGAGCGCTGAAGGAAAAATACTCAGCAACCTAATCACGATTGGCCTCGCCGATCTCGCCAAGAACGGCTTCACGACCGCCGGCTTCGTCAAGACGGGTGAGGACGTTCTCGTTCAACTGGTGGCGCAGAACGTCAGCACCTTCAGCCTGCAGGAAGTCATGGCGATGCTTAATATCAAAGCGGCTCCCCTCGTTGCAGCCGCCGCAACTCCAGATGCTGCCTTAAATGCCGGAACAGCAAACGCAGAGTAAAGTCGCCGACGCCTTTATCGGTGTCGCTGGGTTTTTGCTTTCTGCCGCCTTCCCCGCAATCCCCGCGGTCGCATGGGTCGCTATCCTGACGGCGGTCCGAAACGGCGATGTGATCCTTGCCGATATCGAAGCCATCTGCGCTTCCAAAGGCATAACCATTCAATACGCAGAGTCCGACTTCCCGATCGACAAGAACGGGACTTTCCCTAGCCATACGGAGGGCGCCGATGAAGGGCCTTGACCTAAGCAACATAGACTGGGTCGCAATGTTGAAATCCCAGGTGGTTCTGGGGAGCGTTGTCACTTTCGTCACAAGCGCTATGGCCCTGGGCGGGCATTCAATCCCACCAGACCAACAGACAGACTTGACGCAACTCGTATCCCAAATTCTCAGCGGCCTAGCGACCAAACCGTTATGCTGCCAATTTACCAGCAGGCGTAGGGCGTGCTCTAGCACGCCTGGCCAAGCAAGCCGGACGCCGGCTCCCGGTTTAAGGGGCGTGTGATGTTTAGACTTGCTGATGGAGCAAGCGTTTCCCGGAATGCGCATCGGCAGCTTTGTCTGGAAAACACGTTCTGGCAGCAACGATCAGGGATCGCATAGTGTCTCGGTCGATCTAAGAGTAAAAGTTTCCTAACGAAGACTATTTACCTACGCCTGGCAACCGTGCTACACCTCGCCGATCCCCAACCTCGGGCCACCAACGGGCACCCTTCATGCAACAAGCCGGACCAAACATCGCACCACCCGCCGGCCGCCAACCCTGGGCAATCCATACGAACCCGAAAAGGGTTGCCGGGCCGCAACCCTTTCCGCATCAAGAATGAATCCGCCCCGCTCGAACCAAAGGCTCGACCGGCCAAGGGCTCTGCGCCACCTTGCAATGCCGCAAAGCAGTTCCATATGAGCCGGGAAACCTACTCACTTGAAAAAGGGCCGGGTCATGGAAGCCGAGGTCACCTCCATCTTCAGCATTCTGAGCGACGAGGCACCTGGGCCAACCTCCCTGCTCGGCATGGCGCGGCGCGTGGAAGCCGGCCTGCCGCTGGCCGCGCTCGACCGCATGGTGCGGGCCGTGGCGCCCGATGACGCGAGTTTTGTCGCCCGCATCGTGCCCAAGGCCACGCTGTCGCGCCGCCGGTCGGCCGCATCGGGCACTCTCTCCGCCGAGGAGAGCAATAAGGTCGCCCGCCTCGCCAAGGTGTGGGCCATGGCCATGCGCGTTTGGGGCGACGAAGCCGACGCGCGGGCGTTTCTGAGCCGGCCGCATCCGATGCTGGAGGGCAGCAAGCCGCGCGAGCTGGCCGTCGCCAGCGACCCCGGCGCGGACGCGGTGATGAATATCATCGGCCGCGGCGCCTATGGCGGCGGCGTATGAGTGGCGACGCATGAGTGGCTCTGGCCGGCCGGGTTTGCTCGATGTCAATCTGACCGCCTACCGCCTCGGCGATCCGAACGGCGAATTCCCGATCTATGACGATGAGGGTGCCGCGCTATATCCCGGCCGCTGGAACAGCGTGGGCGTGCGGGTTATCTATGCGGCGGAACATTACGCAACCGCGCTGCTCGAAAAACTGGTGCATCTGAATTTCATTCTGCCTAGGGCGATGCACTGGATCGGCATATCCATTCCGGCTGGCACCAGCTATGAAACGTTTCCCGCCCACGCGCATAGCGGGTGGGACGGAGTTTCGGAACATATCTGCAAGGCTTATGGCGATGGGTGGGTCAGATCGGGCCGTTCCGCGCTGCTGTTCGTGCCGTCCATTCCAGCGCGCCTCGATCGCAACGTGCTGATCAACCGCGCCCATCCGCAAGCGAATCATTTCAGCCATGCGCGGCCGGAGCCGGTGCCGTGGGATATGCGGCTGTTCACCCCAACACCGGCGGCACCGGCACCATGATCGGCGCCTCCGCCGGCGTCTGGCGATGACGAACGGCCCGGTGGCGCAAAAGTTTTTTGGTTCTCTTTTTTCAAAAAAGAACGGCTTCCTGTCTTACCGAGGCCGCCACCGCCGATAATAAAAATGCATCCGCCGCAACGGATAGCTCAGCCGCGCCAGGACGACGTAGAGCCACGCGCTGATCCAGGCCTGTGCGTCGGCCGGCGGCGGGCGCGGCGCGGCGGGCGGAAGGGCGGCGCGGCTGGCGGCGGGGTGGAAGCGGGGAGCGAGTTTGCGCACCAGCAGCTTGGTGTGGGCGGCGGGCAGCAGGGCGCGGGCTTCGGTGACGAAATCCAGCGCGGCGTGGGCGGCGCGGACGGCGTCCTGCGCTTCGGCGTCGGTGCCGGTCCAGACCGGTGGGGCGGCGGGGCGGTGGCCGTCGAACAGCGGCAGCGGGAAGCCGGCGGCGCGGGCCAGGGCCTGTTCCACGGCCAGGCCGTGCGGCGTGTCGTCGCGCAGCGATTCCGAATCGATCACCATGGCGTCGGCGCGCAGCGCGGTCAGCGAACTTGCCGCCCACAGCGCGAGGAACCCGCGATAGCGCTCGGCCCAGCTCAGGCCGCGGACATGGTGCCAGCAGACTTGCGTGGTGATGCCGCGGTCGCGCGACAGATGCGGCGGCATCGGCACCTCCAGCCGCGCGAGCGCGCGGGCGAGCAGCGGGTGCGATGCGTTGCGCGACAGGATGACGAACGGTGCCAGCACGAAATAACGGTTCTTGGCGAATTCCATCTGCCGCCGGGCCGAAAGCCATTGCGCCACCGGATCGCGCAGCACCACGGCATGCACCGCGTCGGGGAAATGCCGGGCCATCCAGGGCACCCGGCCGAGCGAGCGGCAGAATTTCAGCACCGGCATGCGGCCTTCGGCGTGCGCCGCCGCGATCAGGCCGTGCAGATAAGCGCGCAGCTCGGGATCGTCCTCGGCGGCATCACGAAAGAAATCGTCGAAGGCAAAGCGCGGCGCGTAGCCCTCGATGCCCTGCCGGCGGCCGAAGGCGCCGCGCCGCAGGCGGGGGATGTATTCGGCGAAATAGGGCGCGCCGGGGCTATGGCCGCTGTCCCACGAACCGGGGCTGAAACGGGTCAGCGCGGCGCGGTCGAGCCGGTCGAGGTCTTCATGCAAAGGTTCGTAATAGGCGCGCACCGTGTCGCGGTCGCGCAGTGTTTCCCACAGCCAGGTTCCGCAACTGCGCCAGCCGGCGTGCAGGAAAATCGCCGAGGATGCGCGGCCGGGGCGGGCGGCCGCGCCGTCGCCGCGGGTCAGCAGCGCGCGATCGAGCCCTACCTCATCCAGTCCGAACGCCGCGCCGTCCAAGGCGATGGGGCGCTCGGCTTCCCGCACACTCGACATCGTGTTCATGGGATCCCCCGCCCCCATCCTACACGCGAAATGGCGTAAGTCACGGACGATCGTGGGGGTCATTGTCAGAAGGCGGCGCCGGTCCACACCCCCTGCCACACCCCCTGGCACACGCGGTGCGCGCGGCGTGGCGCACGCTGAACCATAACGCGGCCACCGGGCCCGCGGCGAGCAGAGCGGCCATCACGCCGGGCGGCAGGGTCGGCAGCAGGCGCGTGCATACCCACGCAGCAATGATCCAGGCCGGCACGAATACCGCCAGCATCGTATCGGCGACGAACAGCGATACGAATTGGCGTGCCAGGACGCGCAACCGGGTCAAGCGCGCACCGCCCGGATCATTGCCAGGGCCGATGCGGCCCATAGGGCGCCGAGCAGCGGCAGCGCCCACGGGCCGCCGGGCCATTGCGCGCCGATCGCCTCGCCGGCCCAGAACAGGCCGAAGGCGCACAACATGACGCCGACGCCGCATTTCAGCGCATTTTCCGGCACCCGGGTAATCGGGCGGTGCAGCGCCACACCCAGCAGCACCACGGTCAGCAGGGCGGCGCCGGCGCCCCAGCTTGCCGGTCGCAGCGCGCCGCCGCCGGCACCGACCGCGGCGACGATCAGCACCACCTCGATCCCCTCCATCATCACCACCTGAAAGGCGGCCGTCAGCGCGACGCCGTCCCAGCCGCCACCGCCGATCCCGAGCCGGCGACGCGCCCGCTGGTAGCGGGTGGCCTCATCGTGCAGCGGGATCAGACCGGCGGCGCGCAGCACCGCCTTGCGCAGCCAGCGCAGGCCGAACATCAACGTCAGCACGCCCACCACCAGCCGCAGCGGCGCCGCCGGCAGTGCCGCGCGCGGCCCGATGGCGGCGAGCACCGCCGCGAGCACACCCATCGCAGCGGCCGCCCCGGCCAGCGCATTGCGCCATCCGCGCATCGCGCCCACCGCCAGGACGACGGTGAGTGCCTCGACAAATTCCACCAGGCTCGCCAGGAAGGCGGCCGCGGCGGCGCCCATCGCGTGCGCGTCGGGCAAGCTCACGCGGCGGCCCAGGCGGCCAGGCTTTCGGCAGCCTCGGCGAGCGGGGCGGCCCAGTCGCCCGGCGCGGGCTGACGGAAAAGTCGCATGGCGGGATACCAGATACTGTCGCTTCTGCCGGTCATCCAGCGCCAGCATGTATCAAAGCGATTGAGCAACCAGACCGGCTGGCCGAGAGCGCCGGCCAGGTGCGCGACCGAGGTGTCGACGCTGATGACCAGGTCCAGCGCCGCGACGAGCGCGGCGGTATCGGCAAAATCGGTGAGCTCGCCTGTAAAGTCCGCCATCGGCAGGGGCGGCGGCGCGGGCGCGTCCTTTTGCAGGGACACGAAGCTGACGCCGGGAACCGCGGCCAACACCGCCAACGCGCCGGCGGGCAGGCTGCGCAAATGGTCGCCGCCGAAACCGGGATTGCCGCGCCACACCAGCCCGACGCGGCGGCCCGGCAAATCCGCGAGCCGGGCGCGCCATGCGGCGGCGGCGGCGGGCGCGGCCGTCAGATAGGGCAGCTTCAGCGGCATCGGGTCGTGCAGGCCGAGCCGTTGCGGCAGGCTCATGATCGAGACATGCAGATCGTAGGGGGCGAGCGCGGCCGCGTCGTCCGACAGCGCGGCCACGCCGGGGAACCCCGCCAGCAGCCGGTGCAGCGGCTGTTGCACGCGCAGCACCACGCGGGCGCCGGCTTCGGCCAAGGCCGGCACATAGCGGATGAAATGCAACGTGTCGCCGAACCCCTGTTCGGCGGCCACCAGAACAGTGCGGCCGCGCACCGGCTCGGTGGTCCAGGCGCGCCCCGGTACCGGCCGCGGGCGGAACTTGGCGAAGCGCGCATCGTACAGCGCGAACCCCTCGCGCAGGCGGCCGGCGGTGAGATGGGTGGTTGCCAGATTGTAGCGGACATCCTGGTCGTGCGGCGCCAGCGCCACTGCCCGGCCGAGCACCTCGGCTGACTCGTCGAGGCGCTGGAGGTCGCGCAGCACCATGCCGAGCGGGCCGAGCGTATCGGCGCTTTCGTGCAGCGCCAGGGCGCGGCGGAACCCCGCCTCCGCCTCGGCAAAGCGGCCCTGGTGGCGCACCACGTTGGCCAGGTCGTGATGCGCCTGCCAGGCTTTGGGGTATTGCGCGACGAGGGGCAGCAGCAGCGCTTCGGCCGCGTCGAGGTCGCGTTTCAGGCGCAGCGCTTCGGCCAGGGCGAAGCGGGCCGACACGCGTGCCGGCTCCAGCGCGAGCGCGGCTTCATAGGCGGCGATCGCGGCGTCGTATTTCTCGGCGCCGCGCAAGGCGTCGCCGTGCATTTCGCAAAAGCCGGACCGGTCCGGCGCGGCGGCGCGGGCGGTCTCTGCGATGGGCACCGCCTGGGCGAATTTCGCGTCGGCGATCAGGAGTGCCGCCAGGTTGCCCAGCGCCTCGGCGAAATCGGGGCGCAGCGCGATGGCGGCGCGGAAGGAGGCCTCGGCGGCGGCGCGATCGCCGCCGTCGAGCAAGGCAGCACCGAGATTGTTGTGCACCTCGGGCAGGTGAGGCGCGCGGCGCAGCACGCGGCGATAGGCCGAGAGGGCCTGTGCCAGCTTGCCGTCGGCCTTCAGCGTGTTGGCGAGGTTTACCTCGGCCTGGGTGTAGTCGGGTTTCAGTTTCAACGCGGCGCGGTAGGCGCGCGCCGCCTCGTCGTGGCGGCCGGCGGCGTGCAGCGCATTGCCGAGATCGTAGTGCGGCTGCGGCCAGTCGGGCTTCAGACGCGCCGCGGCGCGGAACGCGGTGGCGGCCTGGTCGTGGTGCGCGAGGCGCAGATGGGCGAGGCCGAGGTTGAAATGAAAGGCCGGATCGCCGGGGTGGAGGGCGATGGCGCGCGCGATGAGGGCGACGGCTTCTTCGCTGGCGCCGAGCTGGTGGCGCAGAACGCCGAAGGCGTGCAGGGCCTGGGGGTTTGTCGGCTCACGGGACAGGATTGCCTGGTAGGCGGCGGCCGCCTCCGCGCGGCGGCCGGATTGGTGCAGCGAGAGGGCGGTGGCTAGGTCCATGGGGGGGATATAGCAGAAGAGAAGGAAGTAGTTCTTTTTTGAAAAAAAGAACCAAAAAACTTTTGTCTATTACGATCTCTTAACAGACAAAAGTTTTTTGTTTCTTTTTTTCAAAAAAGAAATACTTCCTTCCTCACACGTTGGCTGGGAAACCTGAAAGCAGCGCGCCATGAAGACACGGGCTCTTCTCGCCATCGGCCTTATCGTTGTCGTCCCGATCGCTGCGGCGCTGGGCTATGGGTGGTGGGTGCTCGCGGCCAGCCGGCCGGTGCTGGAAGGGACGCGCACATTGGCGGGACTTGCGGCGCCGGTCGATGTTAGGCGCGACGCGGACGGCGTACCGACCATTACGGCGGCAAATCGGTTGGATCTCGCGCGGGCGCTCGGGTTCCTGCACGCGCAGGAGCGGTTCTTTCAAATGGACCTGCTGCGGCGGGCGGGCGCCGGGGAATTGTCGGCGCTGGTCGGGCGGGTGGCGCTGGATGTGGATCGCGCGCGGCGGGTGCATCGGTTTCGCGCGCGTGCCGAGGCGGCGTTGGCCCGGTCTTCGCCAGGGGATCGCGCCCTGCTCGCGGCCTATGCGGACGGTGTGAATGCGGGGCTGGCGGCGCTTGGGCATGCACCGTGGGAATATGCGGTGCTGCGCGTGGCGCCGGTGCCGTGGACCGCTTCCGACACCGCGCTGGTGGTGTATGCGATGTATTTCGACCTCGAGGACAGCGACGCGCGGGCGCAGATCGAAGCGGATACGGAACAACGTGTCCTGGGGCCGGCGCTGGCGGCTTTCCTTTATCCGCGCGGGTCCGTGGCCGACGCGCCGCTGGACGGCTCGCATCTGCCCGAGCCGCCGATGCCCGCGGCGCCCGCTTTGGCGGTGCCGGGCGGGCCTGCGAACGCGGCGCCGCCGCCGCCGGACAAGGGGTCGAACAATTTCGCCGTCGCGGGGCGGCTGAGCGAAACCGGCGCCGCCATTGTCGAGAACGACATGCATCTGGGGCTGGGGGTGCCGGAGATATGGTTTCGCGCCCGGCTCCGCATGCCGGACGGTTTCGACATGATCGGCGTGACCTTGCCGGGCGTGCCGTTCGTCGTGGTCGGCAGCAACACCCACATCGCGTGGGCCTTTACCGACAGCTATATCGAAACCGGCGACGCCGTCATTATCGAAACGCCGCCGGGCGATCCGGCGCACTACAAGACACCGGAAGGGCTGAAGGCGTTCGATACGCATGTGGAAAAAATCTGCGCGGCACACGGCGGCTGCGAGGATCTGACCGTGCAGGATACGATCTGGGGCCCCGTCACCGATCAGGACGATAACGGCCACAAGGTCGCCTGGCGCTGGATTGCGCACGATCCGGGCGCGGTGAACCTGGCGGGGTCGCTGGGGCTGGAAAGCGCGCGGACGGTGCGCGCGGCGCTGGACGTGGCGCACACGGCCGGCATGCCGGACCAGAATTTCGTGGTCGGCGACACAGACGGTCATATCGGCTGGACAATCATCGGCCAGATACCCAGGCGCGCCGGGCTGAACGATGCGCTGCCGCATTCGTGGGCCGATGGCGCGCATGGCTGGAACGGAGATTTGCCGGCCGCGCAAATTCCGGAAATCGTCGATCCGCCGGACGGGCGGCTGTGGTCGGCCAACGCGCGCACACTGGGCGGCGACGGGCTGGCGCTGCTCGGCGACGGATTTTACGCCGGACCCAGCCGCGCCCGGGCGATCCACGACGATCTGTTCGCGCGCGACAAATTCGCCGAAACCGACATGCTGGCCATTGCGACCGACGATCGGGCGCATGCGCTGGATTTCTGGCAGGCGCTGCTCGGCGCCACGATTGCGGCGCACCAGGATGATGCGAAAATGGCCGCCATGGCGCCGTACGTCGCGTCGTGGGGCGGCAGGGCCGAGCCGGATTCGGTGGGATACCGGCTGGTGCGCGAATTCCGGGACGTGATGATCCACGACATCTATGGCGGACTGGCGGGCGGCCTTGCGTACGGGCTTGCGGGCGCGTCTGCGTCGGCGGTGCCGGTGGCACGGCAGGCCGACGATCCGGCGCGGCGACTGCTCGCGGCGCGGCCGGCGTGGCTGGTGCCGAAGCCGTTCGC
>CAJCIS010000141.1 GCA_903970435.1 Acidobacteriota bacterium
TAAAAAAGTTTTTTGGTTCTTTTTTTCAAAAAAGAACTACTTCCTTCCTTCCTCGTGGCCACCACCCTATCCTCCTCCGATGCCCGCCACGCCTGACTTTCTCGACAGCAACCGCCCGGATGTGCCCGACATCGTCGTGCCCCGCGGCGTCACGCCATTTTTCCTGCCACGCCGCCCGGTGCGGGGACGCCTGGTGCGCCTCGGCCCCCTCGCAGACGCCCTGCTGACCCGGCATCCCAACCCGCCGGTCGTGACAAGGCTCGCCGCCGAGGCGTTGGCCCTGGTGGCCGCGCTGGCGACGGCGCTCAAGTTCCGCGGCTCGTTCAGCCTGCAGGCCAAGGGCGACGGGCCAGTGCCCATTCTGGTCGCCGACTGCACGGAAGCCGGTGCGCTGCGCTTCTACGCACGGTCGGACAGCGCGCGCCTCGATGCGCTGCTCGCCAGCGAGCCGGCGCCGGACGCCGCCGCGCTGCTGGGGGCCGGGTATCTCGCCTTCACCGTGGACCAGGGTGAGGAAACCGATCGCTATCAGGGGATCGTGCAGATCGAGGGCAGCACCCTGGCCGACATGGCATTGCATTATTTCGCCACCAGCGAGCAAATGCCGTGCGCGCTGCGCCTGGCGGCGGCGGAGACGGATGACGGTTGGCGCGCCGCGGCGCTGGTGCTCGAACGGGTCGCCGGCGCGGGTGGGTTGGACCCGGATCTGGATGAAGCGGCCCAAGACGAAAGCTGGCGCACGGCAACAGCCTTGGCGGCAACGGTCACCGATCAGGAGTTGCTGGACGATCAACTGCCGGCGGACCACCTGATCTGGCGGCTGTTTCACACCGAGGGTGTCGCGGCGGACCGGCCACGCGCGCTGGCCTATGGGTGCCGATGCAGCCGCCAGCGGCTGTCCTCCATTCTGGAGGGGTTTCCACCCGACGATCTCGACCATATGGCGGTGGGCGGCGACATCGTCATGACATGCGAGTTCTGCAATCTGGATTTCCGCTTTGCGCGGGCGGATGTGCGTAGCCGGGCAACGGAATAGGAAGGGCGAAGGTGGATAAGACAATACGCCGTGCCCTGATGGCCCTGTCGCTCCCTTGCCTGCTGGCGTTGTCCGGCTGCGGCGGCGATGAGCCGCCGCCCGCGGAATCCTACGCGCCGCTCCATTATGAGTACCTCAAGCAGCTTCGCCTGAACGTCGCCAGCGTGGACGTGGTGGACCACAGCGCGCCCGCCGGCTCACGGGACATGACAGCGCAGGACCCGGTGTCGCCCGGACAGGTGCTCGCCCAAATGGGCCGCGACCGCCTGTATGCCGCCGGCACCGCGGGCCGCGCGGTGTTCACCGTGGATACCGCCACCATTAGGCAAGGCGAAGGCGGCGCACTGAACGGAGAACTTGGCGTACACGTTGCGGTCTTCAACGATGCAGGCCAGCAAATGGCCTATGCCGAGGCGCGGGTGACGCGCCAGCACGTGCCCGGGTCAGATCCGGAAAACTTACGGAACAATCTTTACGACATGACGCGCCAGATGATGGACGACATGAACGTGGAGCTGGAATATCAGGTCCGGCGCTCGATGCGCGGCTGGCTGGTGACCAACACCGCCGTCCCCGCGCCCGTCATCGCAACGCCGCTGTCACCAGCATCCCCGGCGCCGCCCGCGCCCGCGCCCGCGCCACAGCCCGAACCCATGGCGCCTCTCGCGGACCAGCCGCCGCCGTCGGACCAGGCGCCGGTTCAGTCGCCCCCGATGCGGATGTCGCCGCCGCCCGGGTTCCTGCAACCGCCCGTGAGCCAAAACCCGCCGCCATCCCCGCAGCAGGCGCCGGCCTATGAGCCGCCGAGCGAAGCACAACCCGGCTACGCGCCACCCGCCTACCCGCAACCGGCCTATCCCCAGCCTGCTTATCCCCAGCCTGCTTATCCCGGGCCTGCCTATCCCCAGCCTGCTTATCCCCAGCCGGCGTATCCCCAACCTGTTGCGCCCCAACCTGCTGAGCCTCACCCCGATTACGGGCCCCCAACGGTGCCCGAGCCGCCGGAATAGCCGCCCTTGATGTTGACCCCCGCGTTTCGCCTTCGGCGACCGGGGGTTTCACCCCCTGGACCCAAGTCGTGCGCAGCACGCATTCGCGTGACGGCGTGCCGCCGGCGGGCACCCGACGATTTTCCAGTCAGGCTGAGGCCGCTCTGGGAAGAAGAAGGCCAGGGGCAAAGCCCCTGGCCTTCTTCTTCCTACAACAGCGGCCCCTCCGCGCCTGTCATTTCGCGGCGAATTATTCTGATCGGCACCAACGCCGCCGACAAGAATCGATCGTGGAAGCGGGCAAGCGTAAACGCGCTGCCTTCCTTGGCCTCAACATCGGCGCGCAGCTTCTCGATCATCAGCTTGCCGAGCGTGTACGAATAATACCCTGGGTCCGCCGTGCCGCGGCGGGCTTCCTTGTAGGCGACATCCTTCGGCTGAAAACATTCCGTGGTCATCATGGTGGTGGCATCGGCCAGGCTCATGCCGTGCGTGTGCATTTCCACCGAGGCAATCAGCCGGCAATCCCGCAACAACGCATCCTGCAACTGTGCGAGATGCAGTTTCGGTCCGCCGCCGCCGATGCCCTGCGCCTGCATCATCTGCTCGCTATAATGCGCCCAGCCCTCCGTCGCGGTGTATGAATGGCCCGTCTGGCGCACCAGCGACCAGCCGGGATTGGCCTGCTGATACATGAACTGCGTGAAATGACCGGGCAGCGCCTCGTGCACGGACAGGTTCACCAGGAACGGCCGGTTGAAATAGGTCAAATACGCGTTCTGCGCGGCGACCGCTTCGGTCGCATCGGGCGGCGTAATATAATAGAAAGCCTGCGTCGCGTTGCGTTCGAACGGGCCCGGCGCATCCATTTCGGCAAAGATCAGCGCCCGCTGGAATGGCGGCGTCTCGGCAACCTTCGGCAAGGCAGTACTCGGCAGGTCGACAATTTTGTGCGCCACGATAAAGCGGCGGATGTCGGCCAGCGTGTCACGCGCGGCCGACACCAGGTGTGCGGCATCCGGATGATCCCGCTCAATCGTTGACAGCGCGTCGGCGGGGCGCTGCGGCGATACCAGCCGGCTGACGTCGGCGAAGCCATCCTGATCGCGTTTCAACTGGGCGCGGCCGGCGGCGAGAATCTGGTCCGGCGACAGATCGATCATGTCGGATGCGAGCAGGCGGCGAAAATTATCGGTGCCAAGCACGAAGCCGCCATGCGCGGTTTTCTGCTGCACGCGCAACCAGGCCTGAAAATCGCGCGCGGCGCCGACCGCCGTCTGGGTCGAGGCCGATAATTGCGCCGCAAGCCGCTTGTCGGAAACGCCGGAAAATGCACTCGGCACGTCCTTCGAAATGAAGTCGATGGCGCCGGCCACATTCTCCAGGCCGATCTCCACGAACGCCGGCGGCATGGCGACAAGGTTCAGCCTGGCCGCCGCAAACAGGGCAGGGAGCTGGTTTTCCCGCGCGATCACTGCCGCCATGCGCTGCCGGGCCGGCGCGAAATCCCGCGCGATGAGTGTGTAGGCCGCCTGGGTCGCCAGGCCGACATAGACGTCGGGACTATGCCGCCAATTCTGCACGCGCTCCTCTTCAAGGAGCTGGCCGCCGATTTCCGCCGCCAGAATGTCTCGGTCATCGCGCTGCGGCAGGGTGAGATGTGTCGCGTCGAGCTGCGCGAGTTGATCGAGCGTTTCGTGCAGGTGCTCCACTTCGGTGCGGTGCGCGGCCGGCGAAAGATCGTCCAACCGCGAGTCGCCGGCATGCAGGCCGCTGGCCGTGGCGTTCACCGGGTATGCCGCCGCCTCCCGGTCGATATATGTTTGTACAATTGCATTCAGGTTGGGAGCAGGCGCCGCGCGACACGGGGACAAAGCGCCCGCGGCGACAAGGAGGGTGCTGGTGCGAAGAAGAGTTTTCATGTCGGCCGATGCCTCGCTCCCGTGTTGTCGTGCGGTTTAGCGCGCGCGGCGGGCGGTGTCATCGGGCGGAAAAGCAAAGGGTTAAGGAAGTAGTTCTCATTTTTCTGTTGATGCAATCCCCGACTATCGGCCATGGCCCGAACCTTGGCGCAGGCGCAAGAGCAAAAGTCTTTTGGTTCTTTTCTTCAGAAAAGAACACTTCTCCTTCGCAGCCAAGGCCCGCTTGTGCCGCACCGCAGCAAATCATAGCTATGGAACCCATGCTGATCCAGCCACCGGCGGCCCCGATCGCCTTTCCCTATCCCGAACCGCCGGAGGCCGGGTGCGTGACCGAGGTCGCGCCCGGCGTTCTATGGGCGCGGTTCTGGCTACCGTTCCGTCTCAACCACGTGAACATGTACCTGATCGAGGATGGCGACGGCTGGATGGCGGTCGATACCGGCATTGGGCTGGACGACACCAAGGACGCCTGGAACAGCTTGCTTGAAGGCCCCCTGCGGGGCCGCCGGCTCACCGGCATCGTGGCGACCCATTTCCACCCGGACCATATCGGCCTGGTCGGCTGGCTCACCGAGCGGTTCGGCATGCCGTTGCACATGCCGCGCACGGAGTTCCTCACCGCGCTGGCCATCCAGCACCGCGCGTTCGCCGCCAACCGTCCGTTCTACGAGGAGCACGGCCTGCCGAAGGAAGCCACCGACCTCGTGACCACCAACGGGCATGGCTATCTGCGGCTGGTGACGGGGCTGCCGACGCAATTCCACCGGCTCGTCATGGGCGGCCGCCTGACGATCGGCGGCCGGCGCTTCGATGTGCTGACCGGCGGCGGCCACGCGCCGGAGCAGGCCATGCTCTATTGCGTCGAGGACAACATCTTCTTCAGCGCCGACCAGGTGCTGACGAAAATCTCGCCCAACATCAGCGTGCAACCCATGGAGCCGGAAGCCGATCCACTCGGCGCGTATCTTTCCTCGCTCACGCATTTGCGCGAGGCGGTCGCGGCCGATGTGCTGGTGCTGCCCGGCCATCACGTCCCGTTCACCGGCCTGCACGCGCGCGCCGGCGAACTGGCGGCGCACCATGCGGAACGATGCGGCCTGATCGCGGCGGCCTGCGCCACCGCGCCGCGGACCGCGACCGACCTGGTGCCGATACTGTTTCCCCGCGTGACCGATCCGCATCAGATGGGATTCGCCTTCAGCGAGGTGGTTGCGCATGTGAACTACATGCGCAACCGGGGCGAGCTGGTGCAGTTTCGCGAGGCGGACGGCGTGTTGCGAATGCGGACAACTTAAACAAAAAACCAAGGTTGCGGCTCCGCCCGAAACCCCGCCAAGGACAAGTCCCTAGAACCTGTTAGTTTATTTCAGTGGCTTTGCGAACCACGACCTGGTCGGATCGGCGGCTGATTTCGACCACGACAGGCAATTCGCCGGCGTGCCGCGGGGTCGAAACCCTGACGCTCTGGTTGTTCGCCAGAACCGTCTCGAAACGAACGGGCGTGGCGTCCTCGCCCGGCTCGGCGAACGTGGCAACGACGTGATACCCGTCGGGCCGGACCGTGTAGTAAAGGTCGCCTGTGACACGGCCGAGCTCGATGATCTGGCTCTGCACCGGCTTGACGCCCTGCGAATGCGCCGGACCGATCAGACCCAGCGACAGGGACGCCACGGCCAAAGCCGCGCTGAAGGTGCGGAAGTTCTGCATGATGATCTCCGTTTGGTGCGGTGCGGCGCGCCTTGTGGAAAGCTTTCGCCGTTGCAGACGAGATAGACATCTGCGCATCATTAATCCAATAGATTGGAATAATGATGGCTATCGATCACGCTAATTTAGGTCGGATCGACCTCAACCTGCTGGTGGCGTTCGACGCCCTGCTGAGCGAGGGGAGCGTGACGCGGGCCGCGTCGCGGATCGGCGTCGGCCAGTCGGCGATGAGCCACAACCTGGCACGCCTGCGCGACCTGTTCGGCGACGAGTTGCTGACCCGGACACCGGACGGCATGCGGCCAACCCCGCGCGCCGCCGCGTTGCGCGACGTGGTGCGGGCGGCCCTGAGCCAGGTGCAGGCTCTGGTGGCGCCGCGGGACGCCTTCGACCCCCTCACCTCGGAGCATGTTTTCCGCATCGGGCTGCCGGACAGCATGGAGGTGCTTCTGATACCGGCGCTGCTCGCCCATATTTGCGATGTCGCGCCGGGCATACGCCTGCGGCTGCAAACCACCGGCGATCCATTGCAGATCCTTGACGATCTTGATGCCGACCGTCTCGATGTCGCCATCGGCGTTGGTCCGCTCCCGGAAGGACGCACCCATCACAAGTTCCGCGTGATGATGACGGCGACGTTCCTGTGCATGTATAATGGCGCGCTGGTGCGCGTGCCGTCGCCGATCTCGCTGGAGGATTACGTTCGCTTTCCGCATGTGCTGACCAGCGTGCGGCAGGGCGAACGCGGGATTGTCGACGATGCGCTGGCAAAGCTGGGCCTCAAACGCAGGGTTGCCGTCACCACGCCGCGCTTCCTGGCGGTGCCGTTTCTTGTGCGCGGTGCGCCAGTGATTACCACCATGCACGCGCAACTGGCCCGTCAATTCGCCCGCGAACTAGATTTGAATTTGAGCCCGCCGCCGGTGGAGTTGCCGGCGATGCCGATCTCATTGTTGTGGCACGCCTCCTATGATCACGATCCGGCGCATGTATGGTTAAGGCAGACAATGGCGCGGTTGGCGGTGGAAAAGGAAGCAGTGCTATTTTGAAAAAAAGAAATTAAATTGCGCCTAGCGGCGCTCAAGACGAAGCGGCGCCGGCGGCATAACCCTGCCTCCTGTTCTTCCTAAGCGCCGCTCGGCTCAACATGGTTTTCTTCTTTTCAAGAAAGAACCGCTTCCTTTTTACTTACTTTTTCGCAACAGAACCTGAACCTCATGATCAAGCGCACCCAAGAATTTCGACCGTTCCGATTTCGTCAGCGGGGCCGGCCCGCCGGTCGCCACGCCGAGCTCCCGCAGATGCCGCGAAAGATCGCGCCCGGCGAGGGCTGCGCCAATATTATCGGGCGTCCATGTGTGGCCGGTGGGTGAGAGAGCGCGGGCATTTTTGGCCAGGCAGCGCGCGGCGAGCGGGATGTCGTTGGTGACGCAGCAATCGGCGGCGGTGATGTGGTCGGCGATGTAGTCGTCGGCGATGTCGGCCCCGGCGGCGACGGTTACCATCGTGACGTTTGGCCGTCCGGTAGGGCGGATGGGCCGCGATCCATTGGAGACGAGAACGACGGACAGGCCAAGGCGGTCGGCGACGCGGTAGATTTCATCGCGCACAGGGCAGGCGTCGCCGTCGATATAGATCGTCGTCATGCGCCGGATGTGCCAATCAGGGGCAGGCGGCCGGCAGATTGTTCAGTCCCTCGACCTCATGTGTGAAGGCGGCGGTGTCGTGGGTGCCCTCGCGCGTAATGCGCAGGACATAGAGGCTGTCGAAATCGTTGCTCGGCCAGTCGGTCACCGCGGCAGGGTTGCCGCCGAAATGTTGCAGGAGGATACGGGCGACGGCCGGGAGCACACGATGTTCCCAGGCAACGAAAATCAGGCTGTTCGCGTGATCCGGGGCGGTGAGCGCATGGATAAGCCCTTCGGTGTCGCGCACCCCAAACGTCGTGTCGACCGGCAGGCCAAGGCTGACCGCGGTCGGTTCGATCGTGGCGAGCGGGCGGATGTAATCGTAGGAGATGCCATGGTCCTGCACCTGCTGCGCCGGATCGGGCGCGAATATGGCAGCCGGTGTGCCGAAGCGTTTGGCCAGAACCTTGGGGAGTGCCAGCGCGCGGTTGAGACCCTGGCAGTTGATCTGGCCGAGCCCGGCCGCCGGCTTTTCACCGTGCCGCATGAAAACGATCGTTTCGTGCGTAATGGGCTGCGCCGCAGCGCGGGGCAGGCAGCCGGCGAGCAACGCCAGGGCCGCGCACAGCAACGCAATGCGCCGGGGAAGGTTTCTCGTCACGCCAGTTCAATCATCAGCGGCACGTGGTCGGACGGCGTGTCCAAGCCACGTTCGTTGCGCTGCGGCGTGGCCGCCGTGAGGCGCTCCGCGATGGTGGGGGAGAGCAGGGCATGATCGATGCGCAGGCCGCGGTCCTTTTGCCAGGCGCCGGCCTGGTAGTCCCAGAATGTGTAACATTTGCCCGCGGGCTTCAGCGCGCGCAACGCGTCGGTGAGGCCCGACCAGATGAGCTGCCAGTAGCGGGCGCGGGTCGGGGGACGCAGCAGCGCGTCATCGGCGGGGAGCGTTCCGGGCGCGTAATCTATGTCTTCCGGGCAGACGTTGTAGTCACCGGCCAGGACCAGCGGGATGTCATCGGCGAGCAGCGCGCTGGCATGGGCGTGCAGCGAGTCCATCCAGCGCAGCTTGTAAGCGTAGCCCGCGTCACCGCCGGAATTGCCATTGGGCAGATACAGGTTGCCGATGCGCAGGCCGTTCGCGTCGATTTCGATGTAACGGGCGTGCGAATCATCGGCGGCCAGCCCCGGCAGCACGGGGTGTGAAACGTTCATCGGCGCGCGGCTCAGGATGGCGACTCCATTAAAACCCTTCTGCCCGCACACCACCTTGTGCCAACCCGCCTCGCGAAACGATTTGGGAAACGCCGGTTCCTCGCATTTGATTTCCTGCATGAGCAGAAAATCCGGATTTTCCCGCGCCAGCCACCGCAGAACATTCTGCTCCCGCGCCCGAATCCCGTTCACATTCCAAGTCGCAATACGCACCGCGCCCCACCTTTATAGCTGGAGATATTTGTTCTCATAAGGCAACGGGTAGCACAAAGCTCACGAAGAGCACAAAGCTGAGAAAGCCCTTCGCTTACATTATAGGTTTCGTGCTGTCACCGACGGGCCAAACAAAGCGAAATTGTTTCGAAATCACGCAGGCGAAGAACCTTGCGAGCCTTGTGGTCTTCGTGCGCTTTGTGTTACCGCTTCCTTGTTTCAAGAAAATCGCTTTAATCCACCGAAAAACTAGTCCCACACCCGCAAGCGCTGGTCGCATTAGGATTACGAACCGCGAAGTAGCTCCCCATCAGCTCGTCCTTGTAATCGAGCTCCGCCCCCGCGAGCAGATCCAGGCTGGCCGGATCCACCACAACGCGGGCGCCATGGCTTTCGATCACCAGGTCGTCCGGCGCGGTCACCGGGTCGAGGTCGAATTTGTATTGGAAGCCGCTGCAGCCGCCGGCCAGCACCGCGACGCGCAGGGCGGACGGTGTGCCCGTATCCGCGACGATTTCGGCGATGCGGGCGGCGGCGCGGGGGGAGACGGCGAAAGTTTCCATGGCTTGAATGTAGGTAAGGATGCCCGCCGCGGCCAGGGGCGGCGCGCGGCCGCCTTCCCTTTGTCGCGGTCAGGCTGATCTCCTATACGGGCGCCATGCCGCTCGCCCCCTACGCCGTACAGGCCGCCACCTCCCGCGGCCGCCTGCATCTGGAGCCCGAAGCGCCCACGCGCAGCCCCTGGCAGCGCGACCGCGACCGCATCATCCACAGCTCCGCCTTCCGCAAGCTGCAGTACAAGACCCAGGTCTTCGTGACGCATGTGGGCGATTTCTTCCGCACCCGCCTGACCCACAGCATCGAAGTGGCGCAGATCGCCCGCTCCATCGCCCGCGAGCTGGATCTGGACGAGGATTTGACGGAGGCGCTGGCGCTTGCCCACGATCTGGGACACCCGCCCTTCGGCCATGCCGGGGAGGAGGGGCTGAATGCCTGCATGAAGCCCTATGGCGGCTTCGACCATAACGCGCAGGCGCTTCGCATCGTCACCAGGCTGGAAGCGCGCTACGCCGCGTTCGACGGTCTGAACCTGACCTGGGAAACGCTGGAAGGCCTGGTCAAGCATAACGGCCCGCTCTCCAAGCCGCATGCGCATATCGAGCATTACGCCAAGCTGCACGATCTGCAGCTGAACACGCATGCCTCGGCCGAGGCGCAAGTGGCGGCTTTGTCCGATGACATCGCCTATCACAGCCACGATCTGGATGACGGCATGCGTGCCGGCCTGTTCGGGCCGGATGAAATCGGCCATTTGCCGCTGGTGCGGGAGGCGCTGATCGAGGCGCGCCGCGCCGGGCTGGATGTGCCGCCGCCGCGACTGCGGCACGAAACCATCCGCCGCGTGATCAACGCGCTGGTCAGCGACGTGGTGGAGGAAAGCCGAAGGCGCATCGCGACGCTGGAGCCGGACAGCACCGATCGTATCCGCCGCGCGAAAAAGCCGGTGATCGGGTTTTCGCCGCGCATGGCGGACGCCAACCATGCGATCAAGGAATTTCTGCGCGCGCGCATGTACCGGCATTGGCGGGTGAATCGCATGAGCAACAAGGCGCGCCGGCTGACCGGTGAATTGTTTTCGCTTCTGCATGCCGATACCTCGACGCTTCCGGATGGCTGGCGCGCGCGGGCAGGGGAGGGGCAGCCCGCGCAGGCGGCGCAGGTGGTGTGCGATTACGTGGCGGG
>CAJCIS010000142.1 GCA_903970435.1 Acidobacteriota bacterium
CCACGACGCCTCGGGGTCGGGATCGGGGTCGAGGAACACGTGACGGTGGTCGAACGCGGCGAGCAGGCGCGTGGTCTTCGACAGCAGCATGCCGTTGCCGAACACGTCGCCGCTCATGTCGCCGACGCCCACCACGGTAAAGGGTTCAACCTGGATATCCTTGCCGCGTTCGCGGAAATGCCGCTTGATCGCCTCCCACGCGCCGCGCGCGGTGATGCCCATGGCCTTGTGGTCGTAGCCGACCGACCCGCCGCTGGCGAAGGCGTCGCCCAGCCAGAAACCATAGGATTCCGCGACAGAGTTGGCGATATCCGAGAACGTGGCAGTACCTTTGTCGGCGGCCACGACGAGGTAGGGATCGTGGCCGTCGAGCACCACAGTGGCGGGTGGCGGCACGATCTTGTTGTCGGCATCGATATTATCGGTCAGGTCCAGCAGGCCGGCCAGGAACGTCTTGTAGGCGCGGATGGCCTCGGCGCGGATGGCGGCGGCGTCGCCGCCGCGCGGCAGGTGCTTGGGATAGAATCCGCCCTTCGAGCCAACCGGAACGATAACCGCGTTCTTGACCTGCTGCGCCTTGACCAGGCCCAGCACCTCGGTGCGGAAATCGTCGCGCCGGTCGCTCCAGCGCAGGCCGCCGCGCGCCACCGGGCCGAAGCGCAGATGCACGCCCTCGACATGCGGGGCGGCGACGAAAATTTCGCGGAACGGTTTCGGCCGCGGCAAATCGGCGAGCTCGCGTGAGGCGATCTTGAAACTGATGTGCGGTTTGGGCGCCCCGTCCGGACCGCACTGATAGAAGTTGGTGCGCGTGGTGGCGCCGACCAGGGCGGCGAGACGGCGCAGCACGCGGTCCGCATCCAGGCTCTCAACTTTTTGCAAAGCCGCAATGATACGCGCCTCGAGTTCGGCCGAGGCGGTGTTACGCTGCGCCTCCGGCACGGCGGCAGCGGGGTCGAACCGGGTTGCGAAAAGCTCCAGGATGAGGCGGGCAACCTCGGGATGGTCGGCCAGCGCCCGGGTCTGCACGGCCTGGCTCGGGTCGAGGCCGGTTTGTTGCCGGTAGCGCGCGAGCGCCCGGATCAGGGCCGCCTCGCGCCAGGAGCATCCAAGCTCGAGAACGAGGCGATTGAAGCCGTCATTTTCCGCCTGGCCGCGCCAGACGGCGACGAAGGCGGTCTCGAACGGGCGCCGGACGTCGGCGAAATTCAGGTGGGCGCCGTGATCGTCGTGCAGAACGAATTCGTGCACCCAGACCGGCGTGCGGGTGCCGTCCGCGGCAGCGAGCGTCACCGGGAAGCCGTCCTCGATCAGCGCCTTGAGGCCCATGTTTTCCAGGATCGGCAGAACATCCGCCAGCGGCGCCGCCTCGCGCGGGCGGTACAGCTTGAAGCGGAAGATCGTGCTGCCGTCATCGGCATGACGGAAGGCGCGGACGCAGACCGGGTCGTGCGGCTGCATTTCGGTGATCACGCCGGTATCGATCAGCGCCTCGGCGGCGTCGTACTTGTCGCGGTAGCCGGCCGGAAAAGCATCATGTGTGCGCGCCAGCAAGGCGGCGACCCGGCCCGGTTGGGTGGCGCTGCGGACAGCGGCAAAAAAACGATCCTGCCAGGTGCGGGTTGCCTCGGCGATGCGGGCTTCCAGGGTTCTCAGATCGGGATCGTGATGATGGCCGGTGCGAACGCCGACGATGTAATGCACGCGCGCCAGCGGGTCGTCCGAAAAGCTCGCGTAATAGGCGGCAATGCGGCCGCCATAGGCGCCGGCCAGGATTTCGCCCGCGCGGATCCGCATATCCGTATCGTAACGATCTCGCGGCACGTAGAGCAGCACGGAGAAAAACCTGTCGAACGGGTCGCGGCGGGCGAACAGCCGCACACGCGGGCGGTCGAACAGATGCTGCACGCCGCGCGCCATGGCCATCAGCATGGCGGTGCCGGTCTGGAACAACTCGTCGCGCGGCCAGGTCTCGAGGATATGGCGCAGGCGCTTGTCGTTGTGACTTTGCGGCGCGTGGCCGGCGCGTTCCAGCACCTGGGCCACCTTGCGGCGGATCAGCGGCACCTCGTGCACCGGAACTTCATAGGCGTCGGCGGTGAACAGGCCGACGAGCCGCACTTCGCCGGCCGGCTTGCCGTCACTGCCGTAGCGGCGGATGCCGATATAATCGGCGTGGACGCGGCGGTGGACGCGGGATTTCAGATTTGATTTAGCAACGATGACCGGATCGCCGACCTCGAGCAGCCGCCGCACATGGTCCGACAGCACCGCGGGTTCGTTATTACGGCGCAACACGACCCGTTCCGGATCACGCAGCACGCCGAGGCCGCCGGGGCCGCTTCCGGCGTAAAAGTCGGGCTCCTCGGCGGCATAGCCGCCATCCGCGGTGCGCGGATATTGGTATTCGCGGGCGCCGAGGAAGACGAAACGATCCGCGTCGAGCCAGTTCAGGAAAGCCAGATATTCGGCCCGCGCGTCGTCGGCCACCGGCGCCGGGGCTTGCGCAAGCTCGGCGATCGTGCGGTGCAACAAGGCGCGCATGGGTTCGTAATCATCGACCGCGAGGCGAATATCGGCCAGCGCCTGCGACACGGTGTCGCGCAGCGCCGGTGCGCGGTCCTCGCCCACCGGTTCGAGATAGACCTGGATCATCGAGCGCGGGCCGTCCCGACCGGGTACGACCGGGTGGAACATGGCCAGCACCGCAAAGCCGCCTTCCGCGATGGCGGCCATGACGCTGTCGACCAGGAAGGGGCAATCGGGCTGGGCGATTTCCAGCAGGTCGCAGGGCGGCTTTGCGGCGGCGTGCGGGGCGCGGCGAATACGGATGGCGGGTTGCGGATCGTCATCGTGCAATGCGCCGAAACGCCAGAAATCCGCCAGTGCCTGGGCAATATCGGCCTGCGTCATGTTGGGCAGTTCATCGGCCGCCCAGTCTTCCTGCGCCTGGAGCACGAAGGTGCGGGCTGCTTCAGGCAGGCTGCCGAGCGCGTGGGTGAAGGCGTCCAGCAGGGGGGTGGGGGATATCGTGGCGGTGGACATCGAGATTCCTGGTGACGAAGAAGGAAGGCCAGGGGCTCTGCCCCTGGACCCCGGCTGGCGACAAGTCCCCAGACCCCATTCCTTGGTACGGGTACAAACAGATGGCGGTCTGGGGCCTCAGGTCCCAGCTAGGTCCAGGGGCAGAGCCCCTGGCCTTCCTTACATTCCTAACGGCAAAGCCGTCGTCTGCTTCAGAACTTCCATTGCAAAGCAGGCCCGCACATCCGACAGGCGTATCGTCTGAATGAGCCGCTTATACACCCGGTCGTACGCCGCGATATCCGCCACCTGCAGCTTCAGCAAATAATCGAACTCGCCGGTAATGCGGTGAAACTCAACCGCTTCCGGCAGATCGCGCACCATGCGCGCAAAACGCTCCAGCGCGTCGGGCATATGCTCCACCAGCTTGAACGTGACAAAGACGGTGAGCCCGACGCCCAGCCGGTCGGCATCCAGCAAGGCCACGCGGCGGAGAATAACGCCGCCCTCCTCCAGCATCTTGATGCGGCGCCAACACGCATTCTGCGACAAATTGACCCGCTCGGCGATCTGCCCGATCGCCATGCTGGAGTCGGCCTGAAGCAGGGCCAGAATGCGCGTGTCGATCGAATCGAGCTCTGGCCGGCCGGGCATGGGATAATCTCCCAAAAACAGAGGTCTGGAGAGCGCCGATTGGGAACATTAACCGGGAGCGCTCTGGCAATCTCAGGTTCTACGATTGAAGCGCGGAGTATACCATGTTCCACCAGGCCTTCGTCGCACATCCCCACACGGCAGGGGAGACTTACTTGCAGCACCAGCGGGTGGCTTTCTCGTTTGCCGGCACGCTGTTGCTGGCGGGTCTTGCGGCTGCGATTCATGCCGTGGTGCCATGCCTGTGCGAAACCACGGCAAGCCGCGCCGTCGCGCGCCTGCATGCCCGCATGGCGGCCAGGCAGCACGGACCGGTCCGCGCCCCAAACGTTTTGACCGCCTGACCGTAACAGACAAAAGTTTTTTGGTTCTTTTTTTCAAAAAAGAACTGCTTCTTCCTGGGTCTTTTCCCCGCGTCGGCTGCAAGTGGTGGGCTGAAGCCCCCCCTACAGCGCCACCCTACAGCGCCGCCCCAAGGGGCCACCCTACGGGGCCAGCAACGCCCGCACGCGCACCACCACATCCTCGAACATCTGTGTCGATAGCCGCTTGGTGGAGGTGTTGTAGCGGCTGACATGGTAGCTGTTCACCAGTTTCAGCCCGTCCGGCAGGGTGTGCACTTCGCCGTGGCGGAAGCGCAGGCGGCTGACGGGCAGGCCGTTGGCCCGCAGCACGGCGGCGTGGGACAGCACGCCCAGCGACAACACCACGGCGAGCCGTGGCATGGCGGCCATTTCCGCACCGAGGAAACGATTGCATGTCGCAACTTCGGCGGGCTCCGGCAGGTTGGCCGGGGGCACGCAGCGCACCGCGTTGGATATGCGGCAGTCGCGCAGCACGACGCCATCGGATGGATCGGCGCCGTAGCTTCCTTCGGCCAGGCCGAACTTTATCAGCGTTTCGTAGAGCAGCACGCCGGCGAAGTCGCCGGTGAAGGGCCGGCCGGTACGGTTGGCGCCGCGCACGCCGGGCGCCATGCCGACGATGAGAAGGCGCGCGCTGAGCGCGCCAAAACTCGGCACGGGGGCGTTGAACCAATCGGGGTTTTCGGCCGCGTTTGCCGCGCGATAGGCGGCCAGGCGCGGGCACAGCCCGCAGTCACGCGGCGGCGCCTCGAGCACGCTGGCTTCAAAATCGAGCGGCATGCCTGGCCTTATGCCGCGTCGCGCAACGCGCCAACACCGGCGCTGACATGCTATGCATTGTCGTGCGGGTCGGCCAAAGCGTCGGCCGACGCGCCGCGGGCGGCCGGGGCGCGCGGCCGCGGTTCCATCTGGCGGCGGGTGAATTCCGGTGCGATTTCCGCGAGTTCGAGAAACTGGTCGGCCTGCCGGCGCAATTCGTCCGCCACCATGGGCGGGCTGGTGCGGATGGACGACACGACCGACACGCGCACCCCACGGCGCTGGACGGCTTCAACCAGCCGCCGAAAATCCGAATCGCCGGAAAACAGAATAGCGTGGTCGATCTTGTCGGCGAGCTCAAGCATGTCGATGGCCAACTCGATATCCATGTTGCCCTTTACGCGGCGCCGGCCAGTGCTGTCCGTGTACTCACGGGCCGGCTTGGTCACCAGCGTATAGCCGTTATAGGCTAACCAATCCGTAAGCGGCTTGAGGGGGGAATATTCTTCGGTCTCAAGAACGGCGGAGTAGTAATAAGCCCGGATGACGTGCGCCTTTTTGCGAAAGAACTCCAAAAGGTTTCGATAATCGACATCGAACCCAAGATTTCGTGACGCGGAGTAAAGATTGGCGCCGTCGATAAACAAACATGTCCGCTCAGTTGGCAAAAAGTTCATAGTTGCCCCGATCCCCATCAAAAACGCCGCAAGCCGGCTGAAATTGCCGGAGGGCTTTCGCACCAATATCATGCGTGCACGAACGTCACGTTGCAACAGTGCTATGAACACCCTACACCTGATCGCCGTCGGCGCAAACCTGCCGGGTCCGGATGGCGCGAGCCCCCGTATGACCTGCGAGAGGGCCCTGGTGCGGCTCGCGGCTCTGCCGGGGCTCTCGCTGACGGCGCGGTCGCGCTGGTTTTCCACCGCGCCGGTGCCGCCATCGGACCAGCCGCGCTACGTCAATGGGGTCGTGCGGCTGGAGGGGCCGGCCGAACCGGCCGGTCTGTTGGCGGCCCTGCAAGCCTGCGAAGCGGCGGCGGGACGCCGCCGCGGGGCGCGGGATGCGGCGCGCACGCTGGATATGGACATTATCGACATGGCCGGGCTGGTGCGCGACATGCCTGATCCCGTCTTGCCGCATCCGCGCGCGCATCTCAGGCTTTTTGTTTTGCTCCCGTTGCGGGATGTCGCGCCCCGGTGGGCGCATCCGCGGCTGGGACGGACCGTCGGGGAATTGATCGCCGCGTTGCCCACGCAAGATGTGCGGCCTTTATAAAGCAACAGCGCGCTTTACCACCCGGCCGCACCGGGAATTTACAAGTTGCGCGCGAGAGAGTTGTGGATGTCCAGATCTAATCGCGCGCCACGGCCCTATTGTCACGTTAAGTTACAAAAACCCCCGGCCTTTCAGTTAGCACTTGCACAAGTTCGGCGCCCCCCCTAGCTAGACAAGTTCCCTATACCGTTGAGCCGGAGAGCCCGCCCTATGGCGCGCGTTACTGTTGAAGACTGCGTTGAACGCATCCCCAACCGCTTCGAGCTGGTGCTGCTGGCCGCGCAGCGCGCCCGCAACATCAGCCGCGGCGAAGAGCTGACCGTCGACCGGGATAACGACAAGAACCCGGTCTGCGCGCTGCGCGAAATCGCCGATGCCACCATCGAGCTCAGCAAGCTTGAAGGCGACCTGATCAAGTCGCTCTCCCGCGCGCCCGAACCGGAGCCCGCGGACGAGGAGGTGCTGGACCTCATCCCCACGGATCAGAACATTTTCGGCCTGCAGGACGTATCGGCGGAGGAAGAGGCCGCCGGCATGCACCAGGAGGAGATGACGCCGGACGATATCGAGGCGGCCATCGAGGCCGAACTCGGCGGCCGCCGCCGCTGAAGCAAGAAAGGAAGGACTTCTTTTTTGAAAAAAAGAAGCAAAAAACTTTTATCGATTGCCGCCGGCGCGCGTGCTCAATGGACGCTGCCCGAAACAGATAAAAGTTTTTTGGTTCTTTTTTTCAAAAAAGAACTGCTTTCTTAACCTTTGGCCCCCGAAGGCAGCACAGCCCGAGCTCCCTCGCCGCGCCCCACCGCGCTGACCGATAAAATCCGCGCCTACGCCCCGCACGCCGAAACGTCGCTGGTCGACGAGGCCTACGGCGTCGCCTATCAGGCGCACGGCACGCAGAAGCGCGACAACGGCGATCCCTACATTACGCATCCGCTCGCGGTGGCCGACATCCTGGCCGGCTACCGGCTGGACGTGCCGAGCATCTGCACCGCCCTGCTGCACGATACGGTGGAGGACACCGGCATCACCTTGCCGCAAATCGAGCGGCAATTCGGCGGCACCATCGCCGGCCTGGTGGATGGCGTCACCAAGCTGACGCGGCTGGAACTGCAAAGCGACCGCACCAAGCAGGCGGAAAATTTCCGCAAGCTGGTGCTGGCCATGAGCCGCGACATCCGCGTGCTGCTGGTCAAGCTCGCCGACCGGCTGCACAACATGCGCACCCTGGGGTTCGTGACCAACCCGGCGCGGCAGCAGCGTATTGCACGCGAAACGATGGACATTTACGCGCCGCTGGCCGCCCGCATCGGCATGGACGCGATGAAGACCGAGTTGCAGAACCGCGCCTTCGCCATTCTCGACCCCGAAGCGTACAATTCCATCCAGGCGCGGCTGAATTATCTGCGCGGCCAGGGCGCCGACGTGATCGAGGAAGTGCGGCAGGAACTGGCCAAGGTGTGCCGCGACGCCGGTGTGGAGGTGATGGAAGTTTCCGGGCGCGAGAAATCCGCGTTCTCCATCTGGGAAAAGATGCAACGGCGGAATATCGCCTTCGAGCAACTTTCCGACATCATGGCGTTTCGCATCGTGGTGCCGACGCGGGAGCAATGCTACTGGGCGCTGGGCGCGATTCATAACGGCTTTCCGGTCATTGCCGGGCGGTTCAAGGATTATATCTCGACGCCGAAATCGAACGGCTATCGCAGCCTGCATACCGGGGTGACATTGCGCCACCCGCGCAATCAGAAAATCGAAATCCAGATCCGCACGCCGGAAATGCACGACATTGCCGATAACGGCGTGGCGGCGCACTGGAATTACAAGGAAGGTGCGGACGAGCCGCCGGAGGAAATCGAACGTTACCGCTGGGTACAGGATTTGCTGGAAATCCTGGACAATTCGACGGCGCCCGACGAATTCCTCGAGAACACCAAGCTGGAATTGTATCAGGACCAGGTTTTCTGCTTCTCGCCCAAGGGGCAGCTGATCCAGTTGCCGCGCGGCGCGACACCGATCGATTTTGCCTATGCGGTGCACAGCGTGGTCGGCGATACCTGTGTGGGTGCGAAGGTGAACGGGCGGCTGACACCGTTGCGATACGAATTGCAGAACGGCGACCAGGTCGAAATCATGACCGCCCGCGGCGGCACGCCGTCGCCCTCGTGGGAACGCTGGGTGGTGACGGGCAAGGCACGCAGCCGCATCCGGCGGTACGTGGCCGCCCAGCAACGCGCCACGACGCTGGACCAGGGCCGCGCCGCACTCGCCCGCATGTTCCGCCAGGACGGGCTGGACGGTTCGGAAAAGGTGCTCGAGCAGGCGCTGAAACAGTTGAAATGCGCCAGCCTGGACGATCTGTATGTCGCCGTCGGCGGCGGCCATATCGGCGCCAAGGACGTGGTGCACGCCGCCTATCCCGAAATGAAGGAAGCGGCGCGCGGACCGCGCCATTTGCCGTCGATGCTGAACCGGGCGCCGGCCGCCAAGGCGCCGTCACGCGATTCCGCGATGGCGGTGACCGGGCTGGTCGCCGGCATGGCAATCCATTACGCCGGCTGCTGTCACCCGTTGCCCGGGGACCGCATCGTCGGCATCGTCACCACCGGCAAGGGGGTGACGTTGCACACCAGCGATTGTCCCACCCTGGAGAGTTTTGCCGCGACCCCGGAACGTTTCATCGATGTGGACTGGGACTACGCCGCCGCGCGCAACAGCGCCGCCTCCCACACCGGCCGCATCAGCGTCATTGCGGCCAACGAGTCGGCCAGCCTGGGCAATCTGGCCAACGCCGTCTCGCGCCATGACGGCAGCGTGACGAATTTGAAAATCATGAACCGGCAGCAGGATTTCATGGAAATCCTGGTGGATGTGGACGTGCGCGATGCACGGCATCTGGGGAATGTCATTGCGGGGCTGCGGGCGGTGAAGGGGATTACGCAGGTGGAACGGGCGCAGGGGTAGGAAGTAGTTCTTTTTTGAAAAAAAGAACCAAAAAACTTTTATCTGTTGGCTTACGTGGCCTCCGTTGAATTGTGGCGTGTATGCCAAGCAGTAAAGGTTTTTTGGTTCTTTTTTTCAAAAAAGAACTGCTTCCTTTCTTGAATATGTATTGATATCTCTCACCCATCCAGCCAAGGATCCAAATCCAGGGCCGCCCACGGTGACGCC
This sequence comes from Acidobacteriota bacterium, assembly GCA_903970435.1. Taxonomy (GTDB): domain Bacteria; phylum Pseudomonadota; class Alphaproteobacteria; order Acetobacterales; family Acetobacteraceae; genus CAJCIS01. Next base: position 9,252 of record CAJCIS010000142.1, read on the forward strand.
CGCAAAAAATCCCTGCCAGCTTTGCATCGTCCCACCTGACCATTCTGACCATTTGAAAACTTGCCACAGCGCACCACCGTGGCTAGCATTTTGGGAGATGGCCGTTCCAGGCCGTTCCAAAGGAGACTGAAATGCCGCCCCTGCCGGAAAACAAAGCGGCACCGGACCCGGGCGAAGACCTCGTCACCCGCCTGCGCAAGCTTGCGGAGGAATTTGCGGCGCTGCCCGACTATGACACGCGCATGCCGGACGAAATCATAGGCTACGACGAAAACGGCATGTGGTGATCCCCCGCCGCACGGCATCGCCATGCTGATCCTCGGCCTGGGCACCGACCTGTGCGACATACGCCGCGTGGAGAAAGTTCTGGCCCGGCACGGTGATCGTTTCCTGCAACGTGTCTTCACCGAAACCGAACGCGCCCGCGCCGCCCGACGCACCGAGTCGCTGCAAGCCGCCACCTTCGCCAAACGCTTTGCCGCCAAGGAAGCGTGCGCCAAGGCACTCGGCACCGGCTTCGCGCAAGGCGTGTTCCATTCCGACATGGGCGTGGTCAACCTGCCCTCCGGCCAACCCACCCTGGCCCTGACCAACGGCGCCCTCGCCCGCCTGCACGCCATCACCCCGCCCGGCCTGCAAGCCGAAATCGCCCTCTCCCTCACCGACGAACCCCCCTACGCCTTCGCCCAAGTCATCATCTGGGCCCGCCCTGGCGCGTGAGCTTGCGGGATTGGCTTTGGTCTGCATTCGAAGAAGGCCGGGGGCTCTGCCCCCTGGACCCCCGCTAAGGACAAGTCCTTAGAACCTATTACTTAAGGGAGGTCAGGGGAGCAGGAGGGGGGCACGCGTGTCGAACCCACGTCTCGTGTGCCCCCCTCCTGATCCCCTGACTTTCTTAAACAATTGGGGTCTGGGGACTTGTCCCCAGCGGGGTCCAGGGGCAGAGCCCCGGCCTTCTTCGAATGCAGACCAAAGCCACTACCGCAATCGCTTGCGGCCAGAGTGGGCACAACCTAGAAGCGCATCACTCAACAACCCGCCCCAGGGGGCTCATGCGCTTTACCGTCGACCGGCTGGACCACCTGGTGCTCACCTGCACTGACGTTGAGCTCGCTGCTGCGTGGTATCAGCGCGTGCTCGGCATGGAGCGGGAGGATTTTGGCCCGGAGCGCCGCTGCGCGCTGAAGTTCGGCGGCCAGAAGATCAATGTGCGCCCGATCGACGCGGACAACTGGGTCAGCGGGCGGACGGCCAAGCCAGGGGCGGCGGATCTGTGCTTCGTCACCGCGGTGGGGCCGGAGGACGTGGTGGGCCATCTGCATGGCTGCGGCGTGCAGATCGAGCTCGGGCCGACCAAGAAGATTGGCGCACTGGGCGAAATGACGTCCGTCTATTGCCGCGACCCGGACGGCAACCTGATCGAGATTTCGTCCTATTTGACGTGAAGATCTGGCTGACGTGACGACCCGCCCGACATGACAGCGAGGACGGGCGATTTCGATTTTTCCCTCCCGCCCGGCCTGATCGCCCAGCACCCGGCCAGCCCACGTGACGCGGCGCGGCTGTTGGTGGTCGGCGAGGTGCTGGCCGACCGGCATGTGCATGACCTGCCCGACCTGCTGCGGCCGGGCGACCTGCTGGTGGCCAACGACACCCAGGTCATTCCGGCGCAATTGACCGCAACACGGGGCGCCGCGCGGGTGGGTATCACGCTCGACCAGCCGCTGGCGGACGGCACCTGGCGTGCGCTGGCGCGGAACGCGCGGCGGCTGCGGGCGGGCGACCGGCTGGATTTCACGGCGGCCGCGGATTTTTCCGCGGTGGTCGTGGCGGTGGCGGAAGGTGGCAGCGTGGTGCTCCGCTTCAGCCACGCGGGGGCGGAGTTTGGCGCGCGCCTGGCGGCGGCCGGCGCATTGGCTCTGCCACCTTATATAGATCGCCCTGCCGGGCCAACGGCGCAGGATGCGGCCGACTACCAAACCATTTTCGCCCGCGCGCCCGGCGCCGTGGCCGCCCCGACCGCGGGGCTGCATTTTACCCCGGAGTTGCTGTCGGCGCTGTCGGCGCGCGGCGTCGGCCGCACGGCCGTCACTCTGCATGTCGGCGCCGGCACCTTCCTGCCCGTGCGTGACGACGATGTGGCCCGGCATCGCATGCACGCCGAGCGCGGCGAAATCAGCGAAGCGGCGGCGGGCGCGGTGAACGACGCACGCCGTCGCGGCGGGCGCATTGTCTGTGTCGGCACGACGTCGTTGCGGCTGCTGGAAACGGCGCTTGATGCGGCGGGCCAGGTGCATCCGTTCGCCGGCGAGACGGATATATTTCTGCGGCCGGGCGTGGCGATCCGAAGTGCGGACCTGCTGCTGACCAATTTCCACTTGCCGCGGTCCACGCTGTTCATGCTCGTTTGCGGGTTTGCCGGTACCGAAAGGATGAAGGCTGCGTATGCCCACGCGATCGCGGAAAAATACAGGTTTTACTCTTACGGCGATGCTACGTTGCTGCAACGAGTAAACGAAAGGGAAGTAGTTCTTTTTTGAAAAAAAGAACCAAAAAACTTTTGTTTTTTTTGGTGCGTATTGGCGTTACAGCCGCGTCAGCCATAGGAAAAAAGTCTTTTGTTTCTCTTTTTTTAAAAAAGAAATACTTCCTTCCTTGCATGACCTTCTCCTGGCAGCCTATGGCCGCGGACGGCGCCGCGCGCGCGGGGCTACTGCACACCGCGCATGGCACGGTGGAGACCCCCGTGTTCATGCCGGTCGGCACCGCGGGCACGGTGAAGGCGATGACGGCGGACGCGGTGCGCGCCAGCGGCGCCTCCATCGTGCTGGGCAACACCTACCATCTGATGTTGCGTCCGGGTGCGGAACGGGTGGCGGCGCTCGGCGGCCTGCATCGCTTCATGGACTGGCCGGGGCCGATCCTGACCGATTCCGGCGGGTTCCAGGTCATGTCGCTGGGAAAACTGCGCACGCTGGATGCGGACGGGGTGACGTTCCGTAGCCATATCGATGGGTCACGGCACCGGCTGACGCCTGAATCGGCCATGGACATTCAGTACCAGCTCGATTCGACCATCACCATGGTGCTCGACGAATGCACCGCCTATCCGGCCACGCACGAGACAGCTTCGGCCAGCATGGCGCTTTCCATGCGCTGGGCCGAACGCGCGCGCACCGCGTTTCGTGTGCGTGACGGCTACGCCCTGTTCGGCATCGTGCAAGGCGGCGTGTATCCCGATCTGCGCGCCCGCTCGGCCGATGCGCTCATCGCCACCGGGTTCGATGGTTACGCGATCGGCGGGCTGGCGGTTGGCGAGGGGCAGGCGGCGATGTTCGACATTCTGGACGGGACGGTGCCGCGCCTGCCGGCCGACCGGCCGCGCTACCTGATGGGGGTGGGCACGCCGGCCGATCTGCTGGGCGCGGTGGCCCGCGGCGTGGACATGTTCGACTGCGTCATGCCGACACGGGCCGGGCGCACGGCCCGTGCCTATACCAGCCTCGGGGTGCTGAATCTTCGCAACGCCTGCCATGCCGCGGACCCGGCGCCGATCGATCCGCAATGTTCCTGCCCGGCCTGTCTGCGGCATAGTCGCGCGTATCTGCATCATTTGTTCCGGGCGTCCGAAATGCTGGGGCCGATGCTGCTGACCTGGCATAACATTGCTTATTATCAGCAACTGATGCGCGGGATGCGGCGGGCGATCGTTGAACGCCGGTTCGAGGCGCATGCGGGGGCGGTTAGCGCGGGGTGGGGAGGAAGGAAGTCGTTCTTTTTTGAAAAAAAGAACCAAAAAACTTTTGACATGAAGTAACCTCAAGGTTACATAGAGGGGGTGAAGCTTGGGGGGTACGGATATGGCGTCGGGGTCGAGGGGTCGTTTGTGGCTGCTGCGCGGGGTGGCGTTTTTTGCCGGCTTGGGCGGGGTCGGGTTGCTGGCGTGGTACGCCATGATACGGCAGTGGCCCATGATCGTGCTTCTGGCGCTTGAGATGGTCATTATTTTAGTGGCTGTCGGGATCGCGGTTTTTGCCGAAGTGACGTTTCAGGACGAACCGTTGGACGCGGGCGACGCGCGGCTGGTTCACCGGCTGAAAACATCCTCGGCACGCCATCTGGCGGTGCTGTTCATGACGGCGCCGCTGATGCTCGCGACCTGGTGGCTGTCACGGCAATATTGGCATTTGTCGCTCATCGAGACACTGATTCTGATCAACGTGCCGGGGATCTTGGTGGGTGGCGTTGCGCGCAAGATCTGGCCTGTCTCCGCCGGTTCGCAGGCGGAAACGGTTCGCGCGAGCCTGCTCCTCGTCGATCGCGCCAGGCGCCAACAGGCATTCAGCTACGCAGCCTTCGCGGCGCTGCTGGCGGCCAATATTCTGATCGTGGCGCCGCAAATACAGCATGCATTGCACGGGCAGCCGATCCGGCTCGGCGACTTCGACGTGTTGGGCATCAGCGGATTTGTATCGCTGTTTTTCCTGTCGCAACCTTGGAACTGGTTCGAGACAAGGTCGGTGCGCCAGGTGGCGGAGGACGAATCGCTGGCGCGGTTCCGCCTGCTTGCCTACCGCAACGGTTTCTTCGTCATGGCGCTCGGGCTTGTTCTGGCGTGCGATGCGGTGGGCAATCCGCCGCGATTGGCGGTCGTTTTGGTTCCGGTGGTGCTCAATTTCGGGCTGATGGTTTCGCTGCTGACCCTGGTGTGGCTGGAATATCGGGCCGGCACGTTCGTGACCCAATACCCGGACGCGGAAAGCGAGATCCTGCCAATTCGATGAGTGAGGGCAGGCTGGGGAACAACCTGCGCGCGGCGCGCGGGCAGCATGGACTTACCCAGGCCGAACTGGCCCTGCGGGTGGAGGTGTCGCGAAAGACGATCAATACCATCGAGAACGGCGTGTTCGTGCCGTCCACCTACCTGGCCCTGAAACTGGCGGCGGCGCTGAAAATGAGCGTGGAGGCGCTGTTCTATCTGCCCGAGTGAGCGCTATGTTGAACCAATCGGCGCCTCGGGCGTCCAATAGATTGGGGCGGAATGACTCCACCCGCGTTGAAAGGTGCCTCAAATGCGATTGATCTCATACCCCGGCGTGGCGTTCTTCGCTGCTGCCATGCTCGGCGCCGGCGGCGCGTCCGCCGTCAACATCTGCCAGGCCGAGAAACTGACCTGCGCGACGACCATGCCGGTCGGCGGCTACTGCGAATGCACGGCCCACGGCGTCACAAAGGACGGCACGGTCATTCCGAAGCCCGCCCCCCACGCCCCGGTGAATTCGACAGCCGCCGGCTGCGGCGCACATCCGGGTACACC
>CAJCIS010000143.1 GCA_903970435.1 Acidobacteriota bacterium
TGCCTGGCCAGGGTTGCCGGCAAAGGCAACCAGCGGGCCCGTCATGGGACTGGCGCCGACCAGGCGGGGCGCCACGTTATCGAGATAGGCGATGGTTTCGTTGGGCAGTTCGCCGCGGCCCGCCAGGTAGTCGTCCAGCCGTCTCGGGCCGGCATCATAAGCGGCAAGGAATGCCGGCGAGCCATATTTTTCATAGAGATCGCGGATCAATGCGGTGCCGGCCATGATGTTGTCATGCGGATCGTAAGCATCGGACCCGAGACCGTTCCGCTCGCTTAGCACCGCGTAGGTCGCCGGCATGACCTGCATGAGGCCCATGGCGCCCGCGCTGGAGGTAATGAGCTCGCCATTGAGATATTCGTGGCCGCCGCTTTCCTGGCGCATGACCTCGCGAATGAAAGTTTCGGGCACGGCGTACCGCGCCGCGGCTTCGCGGATGTAGGGGCCCCAAGGGTCGGCCGGCGAACCGGGCGCCGCATAGTTCCGCACGCCCGGCGCGCGGTAGCTCACATAGGGGCCGCTGCGACTGCCACCGCCACATGCGGCGACGGCCAACGGCAGCAGAATCACCGTGAAGCGGAATTTCACGCTCATAGGGTCGGAGCCATGCACATCTTGGTGCCTTGGATCAAGAAAAACCTTCAAGTGGCTGCTTTAGCGCGGTTTGGTGTTGCATTCGGGTTGCGCGGGGCGAGTCGCCAGCACAGATTTTAAGGAAGTATTTCTTTTTTGAAAAAAGAAACAAAAAACTCTTGCACGTTGGATGCTGGTGTATCGTTGCGGTATAATATCCTTCAAACGAGAAAAAGTTTTCTGTTTCTTTTTTTCAAAAAAGAAATACTTCCTTCAGCATGTTACTCTCCCGCCCCGCCACCGAATTGGCAAGGGACATGGCTCGCACCCACGCGGGCTGAATTCGGAGCGCCATGCTGCTGATCCTGTTGGCCTATGCGGGCGGTGCGCTGACCATTGTCAGCCCGTGCATTCTGCCGGTGCTGCCGTTCGTGTTCGCGCGCGCCGACAGGCCGTTCGTGCGCAGCGGACTTCCTTTATTGGCCGGCATGGCGGCCACTTTCGCGGCGGTCGCCACCCTGGCTGCCGTCGGCGGCGGGTGGGCGGTGCAGGCAAATCATTACGGCCGCCTCGCCGCAATCGCGCTGCTGGCGGTGTTCGGCGTTACCCTGCTGTTCCCCAGCCTGTCGGAACGGCTGACCCGGCCGCTGGTGGACCTCGGCAACCGGCTGTCGCAATCGGCCGATCACCGGGCCGAGGCGGGCGGTTCGTCGGTCATGGCATCATTGCTGCTGGGGGTGGCCACCGGGTTGCTGTGGGCGCCGTGCGCCGGCCCTGTGCTGGGGTTGATCCTCACCGGCGCGGCGCTGCAGGGCGCCAGCGCCGGCACCACGCTGCTGCTACTGGCCTACGCCGCCGGCGCCGCCACCTCGCTCGCGCTGGCTCTGCTGGTCGGCGGCCGCGTGTTTGCGGCGATGAAGCGATCGCTGGGGGTGGGCGAATGGATCAGGCGCGGGCTTGGCGTGGCCGTGCTGGTGGCCTGCCTTGTCATTGCGCTGGGATTGGATACGGGATTTCTGGCCCGCGTTTCGGCGGCCAGCACCGCGTCGGCTGAGCAGGCGTTGCTGGACCGGTTTCACCCGATGCGCCCGCAACAAGTCGCCACGCGCAGCGCAAATCCGGCGATGACGACACCGGCCGCGTCGCCCGCCGCGACGGCACCCTTGCCGGACGAAGGCGCCATGCCATCCTTGTCCGGCGCCGTGGCCTGGCTGAATTCGCCGCCGCTCACGCCGGAGGCGCTGCGCGGCCACGTCGTGCTGGTCGATTTCTGGACTTTTTCCTGTGTCAACTGCTTGCGGTCGCTTCCGTATGTTCGCGCCTGGGCCGACACATATCGCGACCGCGGCCTTGTGGTGATCGGCGTTCACGCGCCGGAATTTGCTTTTGAAAAATCAATTCCCAACGTCCGCGCGGCCGTTGCGGACCTGCACATCACCTACCCGGTTGCCATCGACAACGACTACGCCATCTGGCGCGGCTTCAATAACCAATATTGGCCGGCCGACTATCTGATCGACGCCAACGGCCGCATTCGCGCCCACCATTTCGGCGAAGGCGATTACGACGAAACCGAACGCCAGATTCAGCAGCTTCTCCCCGCGTCCGGCCACGCCGGTGCGGCGGCCGGCCTGGTGACGGTGCAGGCCTCCGGCGTGGAGGCCGCCGCCGACATGCAGGACGCGCTGTCGCCCGAAACCTATATCGGTTACGATCGCGCGCAGAATTTCGTGTCGCCCGGCGGGAGCGTCAACGATGCCTCGCATGCGTATCGCAACGGCGCCGCGCAACTGAACCAGTGGTCGCTGGCGGGCGACTGGACGATCGGCGCCGAACACGCTGTGCTCGACAGCAAGGATGGCACCATTACCTACCGCTTTCACGCGCGCGACCTGAATCTCGTGCTGGGGCCGCGGGCGGATGGTGGTGCGGTGCGGTTTGTTGTGACGATCGACGGCAGGCCGCCGGGGGAGAGCCACGGCACGGATGTGGCGGCCGACGGCAACGGGGTGGTGAAGACCGAAAGGTTGTACCAGCTGGTGCGCCAGCGCGGCGACGTTTCCGATCGAACGTTTGAGATCCGGTTTCTTGATCCTGGTGTGCAGGCTTATTCATTTACGTTTGGGTGAGGCTGGGAGACCCCGCATTCCGCTCCATGACGGGCTACGGGGTCCTGCAGGGACAAAAGTTTTTTGGTTCTTTTTTTCAAAGAAGAACGACTTCTTCTTCCTACTGCGCCTCCAACGCATGCCGCGCGGCCTCCAGCCGGGATTGGTCCTCCGGCGAAAGCGTGGGGTAATGTAAATCGAGGCCCGACAGCGCATCCACCAGCGCCTCCACCACAATCAGGTGGGTGAACCATTTGTGATCGGCCGGAACGATGTACCATGGCGCGTGCGGCGCCGCGGTGGCGGCGATGGCGGCTTCGGCGGCGGATTGATGGGCGTCCCAGAAGGCGCGCTCGGCGAGGTCGGCGGCGGAGAATTTCCAGTTCTTGTCGTGGCTGTCGATGCGCGAGAGGAAACGGCGTTTTTGCTCGTCGCGCGACAGATGCAGATAGAGCTTGACGATGACGACGCCCTGGCGGGCGAGGTATTTTTCGAAGGCCGCGATGTCTTCTAGGCGATGGCGCCAGAATTTCTCGCCGGGCGGCGACGCGAAGCCCTCGCGCTGGGTGGGCAGATGCTGGTGCGTCAGCAATTCCGGGTGCACACGGCAGACCAGCACTTCCTCGTAATGGCTACGATTGAAGATGCCGATCACGCCGGCCGGCGGGGTTTTCGCATGGATGCGCCACAGGAAATCGTGCGCGAGTTCTTCGGGGCCGGGCTGTTTGAAGGCGCTCACCTGAACCCCTTGGGGGTTTACGCCGGTGAGGACGTGTCGGATGGTGCCGTCCTTGCCGCCGGCGTCCATGCTTTGCAGCACCACCAGCATGCGCCACGAATTGCGTGCGTAGAGGCGTGATTGCAAGGCGGCCAGGCGGGCAATGCCATCCGCCAGCAGATTGTCGGCCTCGCGCTGATCGACGATCTGGCCTGCCGTATCGTCCGGTTTGTATTTTTCCAATTTGAACTTGTCGCCGTCGGTCACGCGGTAGCGTGCCAGCAGGCGGGCAATCTGTTTTGGTTTCATGCTGTTCTTTTCACGGCGAGCGGTCCGCTCGCCTGGCAGGTCGGCATCATTTCGATGCGGTTGATGTTCATCCGGGCCGGCAGATGCAGCACCCAGGCGATGGATTCCGCGATATCGTCGGCGGTGAGCGGTTCGGTGCCCTCATAAACCTTGGCCGCGCGGTCCTGGTCGCCGCCGAAGCGGACGCCCGAAAATTCGGTGCCGCCGCACAGGCCGGGCTCGATGCTGGTGACGCGCACATTGGTGCCGATCAGGTCGGCGCGCAGATTGAGCGAGAATTGTTCCACGAAGGCCTTGCTGGCGCCGTAGATGTGGCCGCCGGGATAGGGGTAGGTCGCCGCCACGCTGGACAGGTTGACGATGTGGCCGCGGTCGCGCGCCACCATGCCGGGCAGCAAGGCGCGGGTGACGTGGATCAGGCCGGTGACGTTGGTGGCGACCATGCGGTCCCAGTCTTCGATGCGGGCCTTGTGGGCCGGCTCCAGGCCCAGCGCCAGGCCGGCATTGTTGATCAGCGCATCGACTTCTTGCCACGCGGCGGGCAGGCTGCCGGGCAGGGCCGCCACGGCGGCGGCGTCGGTGACGTCGAGCGCGTGGGCGAGCACCCTGTCGCCCATCTCGCGGGCCAGCGCGTCGAGGCGGCCGGCGCGGCGGCCGGTGGCGATGACGCGCCACCCGTCACGCACCAGGCGGTGCGCGACGGCCAAGCCAAAACCGGCGGTGGCGCCGGTGACGAGGGCGGTTCGACTCACAACAATTCGAGCTCGACCGGGATGTTGTTACGGGTGGCCTTCGAGTAGGGGCACACTTCATGCGCCTTGTGCAGCAGCTTTTCGGCCTCCTCGCGGGAGACGCCGTCGATCTTGGCCTTCAGTTTGACCGCGATGGAATAGTCGTGGCCGTTGATGATGAGCGAGACTTCCGCCGTCACCTGGACGTTGTCGGGCTTGAGCTTGTCGGCGCCGGCGACGGCCATGATGGCGCTGCCGAAGCAGGCGGAGTAGCCGGCGGCGAAGAGTTGTTCCGGGTTTGTGCCAGCCTTGTTCGAGCCCGGCATGGCGAGATCGAGATTGAGCGTGTTGTCGCTGCTGGTGACGTGGCCGTTGCGGCCAGCCTTGGTGGTGGCGATAGCAGTGTAGGCCATTATTGGCGCTCCCTTTGGGGTGTTGTGACCGGCTGGGCAGATAACGCGGGTGGCGGCGCCGCGCCAGAAGCGGCGGTTCGCGTGGCATGCAACGCGAGGCCGGCGTGGGTGGTTGAGGGACCATGACACGCACATCGATGAAGGTCATGGCCCCGATCAAAGTCGCGGCAGCCGGTTTGGTTCTCGGCGGGGCTGCGGGCCGTGCCGCGCACGCGCAGTCTGTCTGGACCGATCCGGGCGGGGTCAGAGGCGGCCGCTATGTGGTGGAGCCGGACCATACGCAAGT
>CAJCIS010000144.1 GCA_903970435.1 Acidobacteriota bacterium
CCTCCGAAGGCAGAGGTCGAAGGTTCGAATCCTTTCGGGTCCGCCAGTTTTTTCAATAGGTTATACTCCCGTTTACCGTGCCTGAAAATCGCCGGGGTAACGCCGGGGTAACGGCTGCGGCGGATTGCGTCCGTCGTTTACCGGGTCGAGAAAGCCCGCTGCCGCGGGGTTTCGCGCATGATAACGCACATTGGGTTAGCTGACGCCCGCCTCCAACGCCTTCACGGTGCCCGCCACGTGCAGGCAGCATGGTCGCCGCCTTCGCACCATGAGGATGCCTGATCCTTCCGCGCGCGTGAGTCGCTCGTGTTGTGTGGCGCTACCAGCGCAAGACCCGCCGGCGGCGCCGTGCGTTTGTTGCCCGGTTTGGGGGGTGACCTGCCGACTCCCTATTTGCGCCCGCAACCCACAACCTGAGGTTGCAATTGCCGCACGCACCGCTACCTCAACCAAGGATGAACGGGCGCCCTGACAGCGGGGACGGGTAGGACGATGCGGAACACAGCGTGGGTGCTTTCAATCCTTGGGAACACCAAACCCTGGCGATCCATCGCCGCTACAATCCTGTTGGTCGCCAATGCGCCGGCAGCGAATGCCGCCGATTCAACTGTCGTAGCCGAGTCCGGTGACTGGCAAGCCTTCAAATCGGATGATTCCTGCTCAATCGGCATTGGCAGCGAGTCAGCGTTCACCGTAATTTATTTTGTGCAGCGGGACGCATTCGCGCTAGAAGTAACAAACACTACGCCGTGGAGTTCTCTTGACGGTTCTGGCGCTAACATTCGCGTAGCGATCGATAATCGTTTGATTTTATCAAGAGATGATGGGTTCCTAGAATCAGACGTACTCCAGTTCATCCTGTCTCGGGAAGAAGTGACGGTTCTCCTAAAGGGAATGTCGGATGGCACTCGCCTACAATTGGCGTTTCCCAACCGCAATCGACACGGGGGTTTTATTAGCCTAAACGGATCACACGTGGTAATTTCGGCCTTTTCTCGCTGCTTGGACGAGAGGCACGCCGAGTTTGACGTTGGGAGTGCCCGGCAAGTCTCGTCAATGCCCGCGTTTATATGGTCAGAATCGAGCATTGGCGCCGCTAATGCTCTTAAATCGGCAACAATTCAAGTAAACCGACTTAACAACTACATGAATGCCACACATGACACGAGCGTTGCGGGGCAACTTATGTCCTATGCGACGGAGATAAATTCTCGAATGGAACCCCTTGGTCGCTGTATTGAGCGCAATTGTGAAGACTTACAGCCTAGCGAGATATCGACGTTTCGCAATTCGATCTCGGCATTTGAAAGCGTAATGACTGCCAAGGGCATCCCGCCCGTGTCGCAAAGGTAGAAAACGTCAATGTTGACGCTGAAACGCCTGTGTGCATTTGAGCTAGAACTTATGCTCGCGTGATTGTGGCGCGCTCACGAATCCGTCCGCGCCGCACTCGCCTATGACAATGTTGACACTGTTGACACTGCTGACAACCGGCAGCGCGGAGATTGTCAGAGTAATTGCAGTCGGTCCCGCTACCTAAAGCATGCCTACGCCAGCGCCGGGTTGACTGCATATGCTATCCTTGCACGATCGCTCTGTCCGCCTTTTGGTGGTGGGCGAAGCCAATCCGCATCAACCAACAAATCCGCAGCGGCGCGGATGGTATGGGCATCGGACATACCGGACAAGCGTACCTCCCGTTGAACATACCGCACATGCACCTCGCGCGCCTTGTCCCGCAAAATCCATTTTGCCAATGTGGCAGCGTTCCGGTCGGCGATCGGTGTCGCAGCATTGCCGTAAACCCGCTCCGCCATTGGCATGAAGTAATCATCCACCAGAGGTCGAAGGTTCGAATCCTTTCGGGTCCGCCAGTGTTTTCAATGGCTTACCTTCGCGCGATAGCGTCGCGGGACGTGATGCCGACCGTCCTGGATCGTGACGCATCTTCAGTGCCTCCGGCGGGCGGGGGGTTTCACCCCCCTGCACCCCGCACCGGCGTGCCGCCGGTGGGGGTCCAGGGGGTGAAACCCCGGGTCGCCGAAGGCGAAACGCGAGGGCAACATCAAGGGCGGTTGGTATCATGTCCCGGCGCTGAGTGCGGCGCGCACCAGGGCCAGCTCCCGCAATATCCAGGCCGGATAATCGGTGCCGGGCGGCATCGTTTCGCCAATCCCCACCACCGGCACGCGGGCGGCGCGGGCCAGCGCGATCAGATGGTCGCTCGCCGCGTCGCTGACCTGATCGTTGTGAAACAGCACGCGCACCCGGCGGCGGCGCAGATCGTCCTCGATGGCGGCGACATCGCCGGCGCGCGGCTCCGTGCCGTTCATCACCGCCAGTTGAAAGCCTTCGTCGCGCATCGACAGGCCCAGCGCGGCCGCCATGGGGCCGAACACCGGCTCGGTCGCGGTGACCGGCTGCCCGGCAAAATGCTTGCGCATGTCGGCAATGGTTGCCAGCACGACATTCATTTTGGCGGCAAAGATTTTTTCGCGCTGGGCGAATTGCGGCGCGTCGGCCTCGTCCCACGCCGAGAGTTTCGCGCAGAGCGCCTCCGCGAACGAAATCATCGTTGCGGGCGTATACCAAAGATGCGGATTGCTGCCCGGCTGCGCGCCGACGAGCTCGGAAATCCGCATCACCTCCCGCCCCGGCCGCACCGAGGCGTCGAGCAGACGGTCCATCCAGGCATCGTAATCCAGGCCATTCAGCACAACGAGATCGGCCGCCGCCACGTCGCGCGCCGTGCCCGCGTTGGCCTCGAACTCATGCGGGTCCTGCGCCGGATTGCTCAACACGCTGGTCACCTCGGCGTCCGGCCCGGCGAGCGACTGCGCGACGGCGCCATAGACGCTTTCGGCCGCCAGAATCCTGATGCGCGGTTGCGCCGGGGCCCCGGCCAGCAAAGCGAGCGCCAGGCATGCAACGCGAGGAGCGAAACGCGCGGGCAGGGGTGCAATCGGCATGGGTACGCTATAACATAACGTCACGCGCGGCCAAACCCACACCGCGCGTGTTCACCCAGGGTCAGCCAGAGTCACACCCAGAATCACGCAGAGGTGTCAGCCGCATGCGTCCTGAAATTGCCCAAGCCGCGCCGGACGCAGACCCGACCGGCGCCCTCTCCGCCAGAGTTGCCCGGGCCGAGGCGGCCTGCGCCCGCCGCGGCGTGCGCCTCACCGCCATCCGGCGCGATGTGCTGCGGCTGATCCTGCAAGCCGACGAACCGATCGGTGCCTACGCACTGCTGGACGGGCTGCGCGCTCTGACCGGTAGCGGCAAGCCGCCGACCGTATACCGTGCACTCGATTTCCTGCTGGCCCAGGGCCTGATTCACCGCGTGGAACGGCTGAACGCCTTCGTCGGCTGCCACGACGAGGCGGTGCATCAGCACGCCGCGCAGTTTCTAATCTGCCACGATTGCGGGCGCGTAGCGGAACTCGAGGACGCAGCCGTGGAGGCGGCGATCGGGGCGGTGGCGCGGACCCAGGGATTCGCGCCGGCGCGGGTGACGGTGGAGGTGGATGGGGTGTGTGGGGCTTGCCAAGACAAGAGCTAACCGCGGTCGAAGTTGGTGGGTTGCGAAGAGCAACCCACCCTACGGAGCCAACAGACAAAAGTTTTTTGGTTCTTTTTTTCAAAAAAGAACTGTTTCCTTCCTGTTGTTTCCCTCACCCAAACTGATTCATCGTATTATGTGCCCCGCCCGCCTTCAGGGCCGCTTCGCCCGCGAAATATTCCTTGTGGTCATCACCGATATCAGAACCAGACATGTTCTGGTGTTTTACGCAGGCGATGCCCTGGCGGATTTCCTGGCGCTGGGTGCCGGCGACGTAGCCGAGCATGCCTTCATCACCGAAATAACCTTTTGCCAGATTGTCGGTGGACAAGGCGGCGGTATGGTAGGTCGGCAGCGTAATGAGGTGATGAAAGATGCCGGCCCGCCGAGACGCGTCCGCCTGGAAGGTGCGGATGCGGTTGTCGGCTTCGGCGGCGAGCGGGGTTTCGTCGTAATCCACGCTCATCAGCTTGGCGCGATTATAGGCGGAGACGTCGCGGCCGTCCGCGGTCCAGGCATCATAGACCTGTTGGCGGAAATTCAGCGTCCAGTTGAACGAGGGCGAGTTGTTGTAGGCGAGCTTGGCGTTCGGCACCACCGCGCGGATGCGGTCCATCATGCCGGCGATTTGGGCGATGTGCGGCTTTTCGGTTTCGATCCAGATCAGATCGGCGCCGTTCTGCAATGACGTGATGCTGTCCAGCACGCAGCGATCCTCCCCCGAACCGGGGCGGAACTGGAACAGATTGCTGGGCAGCCGCTTCGGCCGCAGCAACTTTCCGTCACGGTTGATCAGCACGTCGCCGTTACGGGTTGCCTCGGCATCCACTTCCTCGCAATCGAGGAAGCTGTTGTACTGGTCGCCCAGATCGCCCGGCGTGTGGCTGACGGCGATCTGCTTGGTCAGGCCCGCGCCCAGGCTGTCGGTGCGCGTGACGATGATGCCGTCTTCCACGCCTAGTTCCAGAAAGGCGTAGCGGCAGGCGCGCACCTTGGCAATGAAATCGTCGTGCGGCACGGTCACCTTGCCGTCCTGATGGCCGCACTGTTTTTCGTCCGACACCTGGTTTTCGATTTGCAGCGCGCAGGCGCCTGCCTCGATCATTTTCTTGGCCAGCAGATAGGTCGCTTCCGCGTTGCCGAAGCCGGCATCGATGTCCGCAATGATCGGCACCACATGGGTTTCGAAATTCTCCACGCGCCCGAGCAATTCCGTCTCGCGCGCCGCATCGCCTTCCTTGCGGGCCGCATCGATGGCGCGGAACAGGCCGCCCAATTCGCGCGCATCCGCCTGGCGCAGGAATGTATAGATTTCCTCGATCAACGCCGGCACGGTCGTCTTTTCGTGCATGGACTGGTCCGGCAGCGGTCCGAAGGCGGAGCGCAGCGCCGCGACCATCCAGCCGGAGAGATAGATGTAACGGCCCTTGGTGGTGCCGAAATGCTTCTTCACCGAAATCATCTGCTGCTGCGCGATGAAGCCGTGCCAGGCGCCGAGCGACTGGGTGTATAGCGTCGGGTCCGCATCGTAGGCCGCCATGTCGCGGCGCATGATCGCGGCGGTATAGCGGGCCACGTCCAGGCCGGTGCGAAAGCGGTTCTGCAGGCGCATGCGCGCCACGGCCTCGGGGCTGATGCCGTTCCAGGTGCCCTGCTTGGCCTCGATCACACGGGCAATCTGGTCCGTCTGCGCCTGGTAAGTGCCGGCGGGCGCGGCGCTCTGCTGGCTGCCATTCTCAGGGTCAAGGCTATCCAGGCTGCGAACCTCCGCATTCCGGCCAGAAGCGATACCGCCCATGCCTTCAGGTGCCATAGCGGTCGTGGGTTTAATCATGGCAAACGGGGTCCTTCGTGCTGCCGGATGTGACGAATCGAAGGCGCATATCTACCTTCGCAGGTGCAAAATAAAGTAAGCCGTGCGTCTTGGGAGGAGATTTTTCAGTGCGCGCCTTTACAAACAGAACCGTAAATCTGAAAAGTTTGTAATGGCACGGCCCCTGATCGGACGCACCGTGCGGCGGCTCCGCATTGAGCAAAGTCTCTCGCAGCAGGCACTTGCCCAAAGGCTGGGCATCTCCGCAAGCTACCTCAACCTCATTGAACACGACCAGCGCAACGTGACCGCCAGTCTGCTGATAAAACTGGCCGACGTCCTGCGCGTGGATTTTTCCGCGCTCTCAGGCGCGCAGGAACGCGAGTTGGAAGTCGGCCTGCGCGAGGTGTTTTCCGACCCTCTTCTCGGCCTGGAGCCGGTGCCCGACAACGAAACCGAGTCCGCCGCCGCCGCCCCGAATGCCGCGCGGGCGGTGTTGTCGCTCTACCGCGCCTGGCGCGTGGCGCGGGAGGATGCGGCCGGCATTGCGCTGCCGACCGGCCGCCGGATCATCCTGCCGAACGAGGAGGCGCGCGACGTTTTCCACGAACGCGCCAACCACTTCCCGGAGCTCGAGAGTGCCGCCGACGTCATCGCGGCGGAATTGTCCGCCGCGCCGGCAGAAATGAACCACGCGCTGGCCGAACGCCTGCGCCGCCGCCACCAGGTCTCGGTGCGCGTCGGCTTTCTGGAAAACGCGCTGCGGCGTTACGATCCCGAGACGCGCAGCCTGACGCTGTCGGAACAATTGCCGCGCGAAAGCCGCGGCTTCCACATGGCGTTCCAGGTCATGCTCATGGAGGCGCGCGACGCGGTGGAGGCACTCCTGTCCGCCATTGCGCCGACCTCGCCGGAGGCCGCGAGCCTGATCCGCATCGGCCTGCTGAACTATGGCGCCGCCTGCCTGCTGATGCCCTATGACCCCTACCTGGAGGCCGCCCGCTTGCTGCGGCACGATGTCGACGCGCTATCCGCCCGGTTCGGCGTCAGTTTCGAACAGGCGGCGCAGCGCCTGTGCAGCCTGCAACGGCGCGGTGCGCGCGGGGTGCCGTTCTTTTTCCTGCGCGTCGATCCGGCGGGCAATGTCAGCAAGCGGTTTTCCGCCGCGGGATTTCCGTTCGCCCGCTATGGCGGCAGTTGCCCGCGCTGGGTGGTGCACCGCGCCTTCGCCACCCCCGGCCAGGTGCGTGTCCAGGTGGCGCAACTCACCGACGGCGCCACGTTCCTCTGCGTGGCGAAATGCATCGAGGGCCCTGCGGCCGCATGGGGCGAGCCGCCGCCGACCCATGTGATCGCCATGGGGTGCGACGTGGCGCACGCGGGCATTCTTGTTTACGCCGACGGATTGAATTTGGAGCATGCGGCGGTGGGGATCGGCCTGTCGTGCCGGCTGTGCGACCGCCCGAATTGCCGCAGCCGCGCCTTTCCGCCGCTGGAGCATCGATTGGCTGTCGATCCGAATTTGGCGGGGGATTCGCCGTATCGGTTTGAGGTGAAGAAGTAGGCAGGAAATATTTCTTTTTTGAAAAAAACAAAAACTTTTGTTTGTTGGTTGCCGGAGTCCTTGGAGAGTAAAAGTTTTTTGGTTCTTTTTTTCAAAAAAGAACTGCTTCTTTCGCATGCAACACACCCGCCCCTGGCGCATTGACCATAGGCTGCTAAGGAATCGCCGAAACAAGGAGGCATATATGCCAAAAACACTTCCAGGCGCGCTCTCCATTCTGCTCGGACTCGCCGGACCCGCCGCGGCCCAAGGCGTCGTGACCTACCATAACAGCCAAACGCGGCACGGCGCCTACACGGTTCCGGGCCTGACCAACGCCGCCGCCGCGACCATGACCCTGGACAGCAATTTCAACGCCGCCGTCAGTGGCGCCGTCTATGCCCAGCCGCTCTACTGGGCACCCAAGGGCGGCACCGCGGAGCTCATCGTGGCGACCGAAAACAACATCGTTTACGCACTCGACCCCTCGACCGGCGCGGTGTTGTGGTCGCGGGCGCTGCCGACGCCGGCGCCGCAGAACCAGCTCGGCTGCGGCGATATCAACCCCGAGGGTGTCACCGGCACGCCAGTGATCGATCCCACGACCGGCACGCTCTATGTCGACGCGATGACCGACGCCAACGGCACGTTGCAGCAGCAGCTGTACGGCCTGTCGCTGACAAACGGCGCCATCCTGTCCGGCTGGCCGCTCGGCGTGGATGCGGCCATCACCAAGGCGGGCGGGACATTCTCCTCGAAATACCAAGGCGAACGCAGCGCGCTGCTGATGTTCGGCGGCAACCTGTTCGCCGTCTATGGCGGGCGCGACGGCGACTGCCTGCCCTACAAGGGCACCGTCATTCAGGTTGATCCCGCGTCGGCCACGCTGACGGCGGTCTGGCAAACCCGCGCCTCCGGCGGCGGCATATGGTCGCAGGGCGGCATCGCGTCCGAGGGCACCGGGCTCTATGTCACGACCGGCAACACCATCGGCGCGCAGACATATGGCGACGGCGAATCGATTATTCAGCTCAAGCCCGGCCTGGCGCGGCCCAACACCAACGCGGAATTCTATGCGCCGGCCAACTGGCAAACCCTCGATAGCCAGGATCTCGACCTCGGCGGCACCGAGGCGCTGCCGGTGAATGTAGCGACGACCGGCGGCAAGACGGCGCCGCGCGTGATCGCGTTCGGCAAGGACGGCAATGCCTATCTCGTCAACCGCAACAATCTCGGCGGCATCGGCGGCAAGGCCGATATCGTGAAGGTGTCGAACGGCCAGATCAAGACGGGCCCGGCCGTCTACAGCACGCCTTCGGCCGACATGGTGGCCATTACCAACACCAATCCGGTGGGCTGCACGCAGATCGGCATCATGATGCTGAAGCTGGCGCCGAGCGGCAAATCCGCCATCAAGGTGGCCTGGTGCGCCGCGTATTCCGGCAACGGGTCGCCCATTATCACCACCTCCGACGGCACCAAGGACCCGATCGTCTGGGTGGTCGGTGCCAGCGGCGACAATCTGCTGCATGGCTTCGATGCCAAAAACGGCAGCCAGGTGTTCGGCGGCGGCGGTGCCACGCTGAGCGGCACGCAGTATTGGGGCACGATCCTGGTGGCCGACGAGCGCTTCTATATCGCCGCGGCCAACAAGGTGTACGCGTTTAAGTTTACGAAGGGGTAAGGAAATCAGGAAGGAAGTCGTTCTTTTTTGAAAAAAAGAACCAAAAAACTTTTGAATTTAAAAAAGTTTTTTGGTTCTTTTTTTCAAAAAAGAACTACTTCC
>CAJCIS010000145.1 GCA_903970435.1 Acidobacteriota bacterium
GGTTGTCGCGCGCGGCCTCCAGATCGGCGGTGCGCTCGATCACCGCGCGCTCGAGCGTCTCCGACGACGCGCGGACCTCGTATTGCCGCCGCCGCGCCTTCAGTGCCGATTTGAGGGCGCCCAGCATTGCTTCGGCGTGCAACGGCCGTTGCAACAGCAGGACGTTGCCAAGATCGCCGAGCCGCTCCGATGCAAGTGCCGTCCGCGGCGCGCTGCTGCCATTGGCCAGCACGACGAAGGGCAGGTCGGACCACCCCGGCTGGGCGCGGACCCACGCCGACAACGGGGTGCAATCGCCGAACCCCAGCGCCTCCTCCGTCATCAGAACGGCACCGGCGCCGGCGCACAGGCCGACGATCAAATCCTGCAACGATCCGCAGACTTCGACCTGAATGCCGTGCCGCTTCAGCAGGTCCGATGCGATGACGGCGTCGCGGCCGCGCGGTGCGAGGATGAGGACGCGCTCTTCCATTCAGTTATCGTCAAATGGGTCTGCCAGAACGCGGGCCGGCAGCAAGACTCCGCCGTCGCCCACGAAGGTGGGAACACCCCGCAATACACCTTGAAAATCCTTCAGCGGCGCGCCGAACTTCAGACCGCCCCGGCCAATTTGAAATTCGCGGATCGTCCGCTCGTGCCGCGTCGTGCGGGTCTTGATCACCGATATCGCCTGCCGCACCATTCCGAACGCCTCGAAGTAGCGCAACTGCACAGCGGTGTCGGCCAGATAGCTCAAATCGACATCGGCGCGGATATCGCCGGTGACGCCATGCATGCCCAGAATGAGCAGGGTCGCAACCCCGTGCTGACCGAGATAGGTCAGCAACGCATGCATCTGCAGAACGAGGAATTGCTCGTTCGGCATGGATTGCAGATACGCGTTGAGGCTGTCGATAACGACCAGCCCCGCGTTGTCATTCTCCACCGCCGTGCGCACGGCACCCGCGAACTCGCCTGGCGAGAGCTCGGCCGGATCGATCGCGCGCAAATTCAGCTTGCCGGAATCGATGTATCGCTGAATGTCCAGGCCCAGTGCCGCCGACCGCTTGAGCAGCGTCGCCGGACGCTCATCGAACAGAAAATACACCGCGCTGGCGCCGCGTTCGAGCGATGCCACCATGCACTGAACCGAAATCGTGGTTTTGCCGACACCGGCCGGCCCGGTCAGGAGCGTGGCCGTTCCCGGAACCAATCCGCCACCCAGCAGCGCATCGAACTCGGCCGACCCGGTCGACACGAACGCGTCGTCATACCGGGTTATATGCTCCGCGGCGACCAGACGCGGAAAGACTTGCAGGCCGCCCGGCTTTATTTCGAAATCATGATAGCCGCCGCGATATTGCATGCCGCGCATCTTTACCACGTGCAGGCGGCGGCGCTGCGCGCCAAATCCCGACAGCGCCTGCTCCAGCGCGATCACGCCGTGCGCAATGCTGTGAAGCTGAAGATCGCTGCCCAATGCGCTCTTGTCGTCCAGGACCAGCACGGTACAGCAGCGAGTCGAGAAGAAGTGCTTCAGCGCCAGGATTTGCCGCCGGTAGCGGATCGGACTCTGGGCGAGCAGGCGAAGTTCGGACAGGCTGTCGATCACCACGCGCGCGGGGCGCAGCTCATCCACCTTGTCCATGATCGCGCGGACCGTCTCGCCGAGCTCCACCTCGCTGGGGTGCAGCAGCGTCTGCTCCTGGTTCTCGCCCAGCCCGTCCGGCGGCACCATCTCGAACACCGTTATGGGGTGCAGCGACCAGCCATGGGTCCGGCCAACGGCGCGCAGTTCCGTCTCGGTTTCCGCGAGCGTCACGTACAGGCCGTCCTGGCCGACTTCGGCGCCCGCCAGCAGGAAGCCGAGGCCCAGGGTGGTCTTGCCGGTGCCGGGTGTGCCTTCGACAAGGTAGAGCCTGTCGGGGGTCAGGCCCCCGCCGAGGATGTCGTCAAGACCAGCGATCCCTGTAGATTCAAGGCTTTGCTTGTCCTCGACGTCTGCTTGCACGCAACGCGCCTCGCTCTTTCGCTCGGGTTGAGAAATTCCTGAGACGGCGGGTCGTTCCGCGGCGCGCGATGGAAAAGGAAGCCGTTCTTTTTTGAAAAAAAGAACCAAAAAACTTTTACTTTTGATGCAATCCCTGGCTTGGCGGCCATGGTCCAGAGCTTTGTGCAGGCGCAGGAAAAACGAACGGCTTTCTTCATTTCTGCACAAGCTCGATCATGGCACGCGCGGCATCCGGCGCGCGGGCCTTGTCGCCGCCGATGAAATAGACAAAGCAATCGACGCCGCCCCGGCCTTTCATCGGGGCGGGATGACGAAGGTCCAGATCGGTGACCTTGCGGCCCGACCGCCAGCGCAGCAGGCGATCTGCCCAGGCATCGAGCGAAGCGGCATCATAGCCATCGGGCGCCGCTTGCGTGTTGCGCTGGAGGCGAAGATAGCAAAAATCCGCCGTGCGATCGCCCCGCAGCGCCTGCTTGTCGGAGTCGACGATCACGCTGGCGACGCCGGCGGCGCGCAACATGGATATCCATGCGGCGTCGTCGAAGCTGGGGTGACGTGCCTCGATGGCGTGGCGCAGAACGCGCCCGTCCAGGTGCGGCGGCAAGTGCCTCAAAAACGCCGCCGCCTGGTCGGAGTCGAATTTTCGGGTCGGCGGAAACTGCCAGAGGATCGGGCCCATTTTGGGGCCCAGCGCGCTGAGGCCGGAATTCAAGAAGCGATCGATGGCCGCCCCGGCGTCGGCCAGCACCTTGCCATGCGTGGTGGCGCGGTGCGCCTTCACTGCGAAGACGAAATCCTCGGGCGTTGCCGCCGCCCAGGCGGCAAAGCTCGACGCGGTCTGGTGCCGGTAGAAGGTGCCATTGATTTCGATGGAGGTCAGCGCGCGGCTTGCGTATTCGAGCGCGCGCGCACGCGGCAGGCCCGCCGGATAGAAGCTGCCCCGCCATGGCGCGAAATCCCAGCCGCCGATGCCGATCCTGATCGTAGCCATGCCGTGATCCAGACAAAAGGTTTGCCGACGCGCTTACTCTCGGCCTTGAAAAGCCGCCACGCCATAGCCCGTCATGGAGCGTAGCGGAATGCGGGGTTCCCCAGCCGGGCAGGACGCATATTCCGCCCAGACCTGCTTAACCCTTTGCCGTTGTCCGCAAGCTGACGATGACACGCCGCACAAGCGAATCGACCTTCGTATCAGCTTCGTGCTCGCACAGATCTTGCAACATCCGGGGCGTCCAAAACGACAGCAGGTGCCCGCGGATACCCTCCTGCGCCGTGGCCTCGGGGTAGGAACGGAAAAACGCGGCTATCTGGTTCGCCATGCGAACCAGCTTGGCGCCTTCCGCGCCCGGTGCCGCTGTCACAGGCTACGCCGCCGCCGCCGCCCGCGGCGCGATACGTTTCAGCGCGACCTCGTTATCGGCAAACTGCTCCTGCCAGTCGGCCAGGCGGTTCGTCGGGCGCACCTGCACCGCCGTCACCTTGTATTCCGGACAATTCGTCGCCCAGTCCGAAAATTCCGTCGTAATGACGTTGGTGCCGGATTTGGCATGATGGAACGTGGTATAGACCACGCCGGGCTGCACGCGCTCGCTGAGGTGCGCGGCCAGCGCAATCTCGCCGCTGCGGCTCGCCAGCATGACCAGATCGCCCTCCACGATGCCGCGGCTTTCGGCATCGAACGGGTGGATTTCCAGCACATCCTGAGGGTGCCACTTGATATTTTCGGTCCGCAACGTCTGCGCGCCGACATTGTATTGCGACAGGATGCGGCCGGTGGTGAGCAGCAGGGGAAAGCGCGGGCCGGTGCGTTCCTCGGTCGCCACATATTCAGTGATCATGAACTTGCCGGTGCCGCGTACGAAACGATCCACATGCATGACCGGCGTGCCGAGCGGCGCGGCATCGTTGCAGGGCCACTGCACCGAGCCCACCTCCGCCAGGCGCTTGAACGAAACGCCGGCGAAGGTAGGGGTCAGGGCGGCGATTTCGTCCATGATTTCGCTCGGGTGCGTATAGTTCATCCGGTAGCCGAGCGCGTTGGACAACGCCATGGTGGTTTCCCAGTCGGCCAGGCCGGCCATCGGCGGCATCACCTGGCGCACCAGGTTGATGCGCCGTTCCGCGTTGGTGAAGGTGCCATCCTTTTCCAGGAACGAACTGCCGGGCAGGAATATATGCGCGTATTTGGCCGTTTCGTTCAGGAACAGATCCTGCACCACCACGCATTCCATGGCCTCCAGCGCGGCAATCACATGGTGCGTATTGGGGTCGGACTGCGCAATATCCTCGCCCTGAATATAGATGCCGCGGAAACGGCCTTCGACGGCTTCGTCGAGCATGTTGTTGATGCGCAGGCCGGGCTCGGGGCGCAGTTTGGAGCCCCAGACCGCATCGAACATCTCGCGCGTCGCATCGTCCGACACATGGCGGTAGCCGGGCAATTCGTGCGGGAACGATCCCATGTCGCACGAGCCCTGCACGTTGTTCTGGCCCCGCAGCGGATTGATGCCGACACCCTCGCGGCCGATATTGCCGGTGGCCATGGCGAGGTTCGCCATGGCCATCACCGTGGTGGAGCCCTGGCTGTGCTCGGTCACGCCGAGGCCGTAATAGATGGCCGCGTTGCCGCCGGTGGCGTACAGGCGCGCGGCGCCGCGAATTTCGGCGGCCGGCACGCCGGTCTGCGCTTCCACGGCCTCCGGCGCATGGCGCGGGTCGGCTGCGAAACGGGCCCAGGATTCGAATTCGGCCAGATCGCAGCGCGCGCGCACATAGTCCTCGGCGACCAGACCTTCGGTCACGATGACATGTGCCATGGCGTTCAGCACGGCCACGTTGGTGCCCGGCCGCAACGGCAAATGATGCTGTGCCTTGATGTGCGGCGACCGCACCAGATCGATATGGCGCGGATCGACCACGATCAACTTTGCCCCGGCGCGCAGGCGCCGTTTCATGCGCGAGGCAAATACCGGGTGCGCATCGGTTGGGTTGGCGCCGATGACCATGATGACATCGGCCTGGTCCACCGAGGCAAAATCCTGCGTGCCGGCCGAGGTGCCGAACGTCACTTTCAGGCCGTAGCCGGTCGGCGAATGGCACACCCGGGCGCAGGTATCGACGTTGTTGTTGCCGAACCCGGCACGCACCAGTTTCTGCACCAGATAGGCTTCCTCGTTGGTGCAGCGCGAGGACGTAATGCCGCCGATCGAATCGACCCCAAAGGCCGCTTGCAGGCGATGGAATTCCGAGGCGGCGTGCTCCAAAGCCTCCTGCCAGGACACCTCGCGCCACGGGTCGGTAATTTTCGCCCGCACCATCGGCTTGGTAATGCGGTCCTTGTGGGTAGCATATCCGTAGGCGAAACGGCCTTTCACGCAGCTATGACCCGCATTGGCGCCGCCATGCTTGTAGGGCGTCATGCGCACAACGCGGTTGCCCTGCATTTCCGCCTTGAAGGAGCAGCCGACGCCGCAATAGGCGCAGGTCGTTACCGTGGAATGTTCCGGTTGCCCATGATCGATCACCGTCTTCTCGGTCAATGTCGCGGTCGGGCAGGCCTGCACGCAGGCGCCGCAGGACACGCATTCGGAGCCGAAGAAATCGGTGTTGCCGGGCGCCACGCGCGACTCGAAACCGCGGCCAGCGATGGTGAGCGCGAACGTCCCCTGCACTTCCTCGCAGGCCCGCACACAGCGGTTGCATACGATGCACTTGGACGCATCGTAGGTGAAATAGGGGTTCGACTCGTCCTTGGCGCTGTGGATATGGTTGTCGCCGCCATAGCCATAGCGCACTTCGCGCAGGCCGACGGCGCCCGCCATGTCCTGCAACTCGCAGTCGCCGTTCGCCGCGCAGGTGAGACAATCGAGCGGATGGTCGGAAATATACAATTCCATGACGCCGCGGCGCAGCTTGGCCAGGCGGTCGTTCTGCGTATGCACCACCATGCCGTTCTCGGCCGGCGTCGTGCACGATGCCGGCGTGCCACGGCGCCCCTCGATTTCCACCAGGCACAGCCGGCAGGAGCCGAACGGCTCCAGCGAATCCGTCGCGCACAGCTTCGGTATTTGCGTGCCCGCATGCAGCGCCGCCGCCATGACGCTGGTTCCGAGCGGCACGCTCACCGACTGCCCATCAATGGTCAGCGTCACGGTCTGTTCCGAAACCCGGATCGGCGTCCCGTAATCCAGTTCCTTGATCAGCGACATGAAAATCACTCCTGAAGAGCAAAGGTTTTTTGCTCATGAGGCTACGGCCAAATGGGCAAAATCGTCGGCGAAGTGGCGCAGCGCGCTTTGCACGGGCAGCGGGGTTAAACCTCCCATGGCGCAGAGTGAGCCGTCGGTCATTAATTCGCAGAGGTCCTGCACGACAGCGAGGTTCCTTTGGCGTTCCATACCAGCAACGATCTTGTCGATCGCCTCCACGCCCCGCGTGGCGCCGATGCGGCAGGGGGTGCATTTGCCGCAGGATTCCGCGGCGCAGAATTCGAACGCAAACCTCGCCTGGCGCGCCATGTCCACGCTGTCGTCGAACACCACGATGCCGCCATGGCCGAGCATCGCCTGAATGCCGGCCAGCGCCTCGTAATCCAGGGGAACGTCCAGCATGTGCGCCGGCAAATACGCGCCCAGCGGGCCACCCACCTGAACCGCGCGCACCGGCCGGCCGCTGGCCGTGCCGCCGCCGAAATCCTCGATCACCTCGCGCAGGCTGATGCCGAACGCATATTCGATCAGGCCGCCGCGCTTGATGTTGCCGGCCAACTGGATCGGCAAGGTGCCGCGCGAGCGGCCCATGCCGTAATCGGCATAGGTCTGGCCGCCATGCGCCAATATCCACGGCACCGCGGCGAGCGTCATGACATTGTTCACCAAAGTCGGTCTGCCCATGAAACCGTGCAGCGCCGGAATGGGCGGCTTGGCCCGCACGATGGCGCGCTTGCCCTCCAGGCTCTCCAGCATGGAGGTTTCCTCGCCGCAAATATAAGCCCCGGCGCCGATGCGCAGTTCCAGGTCGAACGCGTGCGGCGAACCGAGCACCGAAATGCCGATGAGGCCCTCCCGCCGCGCGATGGCAATGGCCTGGCCGAAAATGGCCGCAGCGACCGGATATTCCGACCGCAAATAAACCAGGCCCTTGGTGGCGCCGGTCGCAATCCCGGCGATCACCATGCCCTCGATCAGGCAGAACGGGTCGCCTTCCATCAACAGCCGATCGGCGAACGTCCCGGAATCACCTTCGTCGGCGTTGCACACAACGTATTTGCGGTCGGAATGCGCCTGCTGGACCGTGTTCCACTTGATGCCGGCCGGGAACCCCGCGCCGCCGCGGCCGCGCAGGCCGGATTTCTTCACCTCCTCGACGATGGCGGCAGGCGCCATGCCGAGGGCCCGTTGCAGCCCCGCCAGGCCGCCATGCGCGCGATAATCCTCGATCGAAATCGGGTCCGTCAGCCCGCAGCGTTCAAAGGTGAGCCGATGCTGCCGGGCGAGGTATGGCATATCCTCCGGCCGGCCGACGCAGAGCGCGTGGGCGCCCCCTTCCAGCAATCCGGCGTCAAGCAGGCCCTCGACATCGGCGGGCGAGACCGGGCCATACGCAATCCGGCCCTTCGGCGTCACGACCTCCACCAGCGGCTCCAGCCATTGCAGGCCGCGCGAGCCGTTGCGGACGATGCGGCCATCGGCGCCGCGGCGCCGCGCACCCGCCTCGATCGCCGCCGCGACCCGGTCGGCGCCCAGCGCCACTGCCATCATGTCGCGCGGCACGAAAACCGAGACGGTCATGCGGCCACCCGCGGATCATCGCGCGCCCGCAGCGCGGCACGCAGGCCGGCCGCGGTCACGCGCGCCATCGGCGCCTCGTCCAGCATGGCCGACGGGCCGCAGGCGCAGAGGCCGAGACAGAACACAGGTTCCACGGTAATGCCGCCGTCCGCCGTGGTGCCGTGCCAGGGCACGCCCAGCTCGTCCAGCACCTGCCGGTGCAGCGCGTCGGCGCCGGCGGCCTGGCACGCCTCGGCGCGACATAGCTTCAGCACATGCCTGGCGGCGGGTTCGGCGCGGAAATCATGATAGAAGGTGATGCAGCCGTGGACTTCCGCGCGGGACATGTTCAGCGCGTCGGCCACCATGGGCACGGCGTCACGCGGAACACAGCCGAAGGCAGCTTGCAACGCATGCAGAATGGGCAAGGTCGCGCCTTCCAGCCCGGCCAGGCCATTGACGATGTCCTGCCCCCGCGCCGCATCCCAATCCTCGTAGTCGGCCATGCCCTTCCTGACGCTCCTGCACGGAGCACAATAAGGCCCTGCATAGTTTGCGATCAATTAAGCTGTTGGGTGGAGCAACACCGCTTTTTTGTGAACAAGATTTGGGCAGCGGCCGATACGTTGCAAAAAAAACAAAAGTCTTTTGGTTCTTTTCTTCAGAAAAGAACGGCCTTCTTAACTCTTTGCTTTATCAGCCGTTTTTGGGAAATAAGCTACACTTCCGTCGCGGCCAATGCGTGCGCTTCCGCGATCAACGCCTGCACGATCGGCATGGCCGGATCGGTATGCGGCACCACCAGGCCGATGACGTGCGACACCTCGGGGCTCACAATCGGCACCGCGCGCACCTGGCTCGTCGCGCCGAGCGTATCCGCTAGCACCGCCGGCATGACGGAGCTCCATTTCGCCGTTCTCACATGCGTCAGCAGCACAACCATGGAGTTGCTCTCCAATGTTGGCGCCGGTTCGCTGCCCGCCTCGCGGATGTGCTTGTCGATGATGCGGCGGTTCTGCATGTCGGGCGTCAGCAGGCAGAGCGGTATTTTCCCCACATCCGCCCAGCTGACGCGGTCCTGCTTGCCGTGCGGCCCGTCGGCGGCGGTCAGCAGGCAGTAGCGCTCCTTGTACAGCGGCACCGTGGTGACCCGTCCGAGCTTCTCGTTGTCGAGGTACGTTACGGCCGCATCCAGCTGCGCCTGTTCGATCAGCGCCAGGAGTTCGTCGGACGTGGCCGACTGCACGGAGAACCGCACATTGGGGAATTTCTCCCGGTACGGCGTGGTCAGGCGGGCGATCATCGGCAGCACGGTGGGAATGCCGCCCAGGCGCAGATGCCCGGACAGGTTGCCGCGCATGGCACTGACGTCCTGCTGCATGGCCCGCGTGTCGGCCACGATCCGGCGGGCCCAGGTCAGCACCCGCTCGCCTTCGGGCGTGAAACCCTGGAAGCGGGAGCCGCGATGCACCAGCATCACCCCGAACCGCGCTTCGAGCTGCTTGACGGCGGCGGAGAGCGTTTGCTGTGTGACGCCGCTGCGTTCGGCGGCATGGCCGAAATGTTTTTCCTGTTCCAGGGCCAGCAGGAGTTCCAAGCGATCGATCATATGTTACACATCCGAAGAAGCAGTTCTCTTTTGAAAAAAAGAACCAAAAAACTTTTTTCTTATAAGTAAAAGTTTTTTGGTTCTTTTTTTCAAAAAAGAACTACTTCCTTCACTTCGTTACCGGAAGCTGCCACGCGCCTTGCGTAACGGCGCCATTCGTCCCCACGCGCGGATTGCCCGCAATGTCAACGGCGCCAATGACTTTCGGCGGCAGAACAACGCCCGCGCCGAACGCCGGCGAGCCGGCAAGAACATCCAGATAGGGCCGCTTCAAATTGGCGAATAGCGGGTCGGCAAAGGCGGATTGCGCATCCTGTCCGCTGCCGGCGAGATAGGCGGCGTAGCCGTGGTATTGCGTGTGGTCCCATTGAAACGACGCGCGGCCGGCGCCGGCCGGCAAATAATAAAGGTTGCCGTTCAGCGCCGCCGGATCCGCCTCGGTTTCGGTGTAATTATGCACCATCAGCCCCTGCGGGCCGGCATAGACGATATTATTCTTGAACACATTATTGGTGGCGTAATACTGGATCTGAAATTCGCCGCTGCCGGTTCTCTTGGTGTCGTTGTCGAACAGCGTGTTGTTGACGATCGTGATGTGGTCGCTGCCGCCGCGGGCGCGGCCGTAGCCGCCGATGGAAACGCCGTTGCTGTTATTGGCGTACAGCACGTTGTTGCGTGCCGTGACATAGCTGGTCACGTGCGTGTAATGTTCGCTGGCCATCTCTACCGCAAGGTCGGTGTTGTGCACGGTATTCTGCTCGATGACGATCCTGGTGCCGCCATCGACATAGATGCCGTCCGATGCATATTGCTGGCCGTAATCCGGATTGCCGTAGGAGGTGATGTTATACACCAGGTTGCCGCGAATTTCACCGTGGCGGGCCCGGTCGTAGGCGGGATCGGGCGATACGCGTTCATAGCCGATGGCGTCGATGCCGATATTGTCGTTGTCGTGCACGCGGTTGCTCAGCACCGCGAAGCCGTCGACATTGCCATCCAGCGACATCGATTCGCTGCACCCGGTCACCAGCCGGTCCAACTCGTTGCCGCTGATCGCCAGATGGCTGATCGCGGCGGGCGCGCGGTCGCCATACACCGCCATGCCCAGCGCGTCCGAGCCGCATTGTTTCGGCGTCGTATGCGCTGTGGTGATGATGTCGTGGATGTGGTTGTTGATGATCTGCACGCCATCGCCGGCGCCGGTGATGTAAATGCCAATCGGCACCTGGGCCCGGCTCGTCGTGGTGTAGTTGCGCAATTCGAACCCTTCGATGATGACGTTGCCGACACTATTCAACGTCATCAGGCCGTTCTGACCCCCTGGGATGGGCAGGCCGCGCCCGTCGATCGTTGCTGTTTCGCCCGAATAGCTCGCGAAAATAATCGGAGCCGCCTGTGTGCCGGATTTCGTCAGCGTCAGCAGCTTGTTGTAGACCCCGCCGCGCGCCAGCACCGTATCGCCGGGCTGTGCCACGCCGGCCGCGTGCTGCAACGTTGCGAACGGCGCAGCCAACGTGCCGGGATTGGAATCGCTGCCGTCGGTGGCGACATACCAGGTGGTGCCGGTCAACGGCGCGCTCAGCAGGCTCACCGTGGCCGTGGCGCTCCGGGTCGGATCGTCGACGGACACCGCGGTGATGGTCGCCACCGCCGGGCGCGGCGGCGTGGCGGGCGCGGTAAACACGCCCTGCTGCGTAATGAAGTTGCCGGTGGCGTTATCGACCTGCCAGATCACGCCGCCCGGCAGGTCGGACGTGAACGTAACGGTCTGGCCGGGTTGCACTTGCGCGTAGGGCGGCGAGACTGATGCCGCGAGAGCCGGCTGAACGGTCAGCAAAATCAGCGGAATTATCGAGCGGCCGCGCAACATGGTGGTGTCTCCAGGGAAGTCGTTCTTTTTTGAAAAAAAGAACCAAAAAACTTTTGAACTTTTTCGGGCACGTCAATCCGACGACGGGAGTTGCTTGGCTTGCTTCACGGCCAGTGCCGTTCCATTCACGCTCAGCGCACCGGCTCCCCCCTTGGTGCAGAGAAATTCCATCGTTTCGTCGCCATCGGTGTAGCGTTTTCCGGTCAGCGTCGGGCCGGCGAACGACGGGTCCATCACGACGTCAGTGGAAATCGCATCATTCATCGGGCGCATCGGCTGGCCGCCGCAGCGCAGGTCCAGCGGCGCGGGCGGGATACGCAGCACCATGATCTGGGTGTCGCAGACCGCGCTCTTCAGCCGCGCGCCCGCCTTGAGCAAACTGGCATTCACGCCGTTTTCTCCCGATGTCGTTTCAAACGCTGCGCATGTTGGCGGGGCTCCAGAACGCCTGCATGGCGCGGATCAACCCGCTCTCGTCGAACCGGAACACGTCGATGATATCGATTTCCAGCGTGGTGCCGCCGGGCTGGCTGACATGCGCGGTAAACGCAAACGCGGCCGCGTCGCCGGCCACGCGAACCGGACCGGTCAGGCTCAGGCGCGCATGGCCCGCCATGGCAAACTGGTAGAACGCCAGAATCGACTCCGTCCCCACCCGGGCCGGACTCCCGTAGGGATCCTCGATCGTGCCGTCCGGCGCGAACAAGGCCGCCGCAGCATGCGCATCGCCGGCGTCGAACGCCGCGATATAGGCGTGCACGGCGTTGGCGTATGCATCCGGGGTGGCCATGTCGGCGCCAAGGCTACGCAGCCGGATGGCGCCTTGGCAACCGTCCTGCCAGCCGAAGCCGGGGCCGTCGTCGAAGCCGGGACCCCAGGCTCCTGCGCCGGCACATGGTTTCGGGTCCAGGCCGGGACGTCGGGATTGCGTCAAGCAGCAAAGGTCTTTTCGTCAGAAAAGAACTGCCTTCTGTTCCTCCAGAAACGCCGCCGTCTGCCGCGCCGCCTCCGCCAGTCCCACGCGCCGGACCTCGACACCCTGCGGGAATGCCGACAGCAGCCGCGACGGCATGCGGCGGTCCAGCAGCACGAACACGCCGCGATCGCCCGCCACGCGTATCAGGCGCCCAAACGCCTGGCGCAGCCGCAGGCGGGCGATACGGTCGTCGTAGCCGGTTGTATCGCCCCCGGAAAGGTGTATCCGGCGCTCGCGGTGCAGAATGTCCGGGCGCGGCCACGGCACCCGTTCGAACACCACAAGGCGCAACGCGCGGCCGGGCACGTCCACCCCGTCGCGCATGGCGTCGGTGCCCAGCAGGCAGCTGTTTTCCTCGGTGCGGAAAATGTCCACCAGAGTCGCATTGTCCATCGGGTCGACATGCTGGGCCAGCAGCGGAATGCCCGCTTCCTCCAGCGCCGGCGCGATGCGGGCATGCACGGCCTGCAAGCGGGAAATCGCCGTGAACAGACCGAGCGCGCCGCCGCCGGCCGCCAGGAACAAGGTGCGATAGGCCGCCGCCAGCGCGGCCAGGTCGTTGGTCACGTCGGTGACGAGAAAGCAGCGGGTCTGACGCGCATAATCGAACGGGCTGCCGAGGGCCGCGCGATACGGCGTGCTTTGCAGATGCGGCGCGCCGACGCGGGCTTCGGCGGCGTCCCATCCGGCCTCCGGATCGCCCGCCGAGCTGTCGCGCAGGGTGGCGCTGGTCACCAGCAGGCCGTGCGCGGGTCCGCCCAGGGTCAGCGCAAACGGATGCGTCGGATCGAGGTGGTGGCGCGCGTAGGCGGCGTCGCGATCCTGCCCCTCGCGCCGCTCCAGGACCAGGAAATGCACGTAGGTGGGGCGCTGTCCCGGTTCCTTTTCCGGCGACGTGAGCGCGCCCAACATGCTGACCCAGATATTGACGTGGTCGAGCGCGCGATGCTGCAGGCCGCGCAGCGCCGCCTCGATGCGTTCGCGGGTCGTGCTGTCGAGCTCGTCGGAGTCGCGGTCGAGCTTTTCGCCTAACCGCCGGACCAGCGTGCGCAACGGCTCCGCCAGGCGGGCCAGCGCGCGGACCAGCAACGGCGCGGTCTCCATGATCGCGTCGGTCACCGGAAAGGCATCCACCTCGTCGCTGTTGCGGGTGCCGCGCGCGTCGGGCACCCGCGCCAGCACCTGGGCGCGCACCGCGGCCAGGAACGCCTCGAACGGATTGTTGCCGCCAGGGATGGCGGCCGCGAGCGCCGGCGCCCGCGGCTCATGCAGGCGCATCGACCAGCCCGGCGCCGGCAGGGCGCGGGCGGCCTGCAGCACGGCCTCCAGCGGCGTTTCGAGATCCGTGTCGCCGACCACCAGTTCGTCCAGCCGCCGTTTCAGCCCCCGCGCGCGCGACGATCCACCTTCGGCGCCGAGCAGCCAGCGCCGCAATTCGGCGCCCTCGGCGCCCGATATTTCGGCGGCGAATGCTGAATCGGCCGCCTCGAAGACGTGGTGGCCTTCATCGAACACATACCGCGTGGGCACCTGGGCGTCGTCGAGCCCGCCGAGCGCCGCCTGCGTCATCACCAGCGCATGGTTGGCGACGACCAGGTCGGCGGTGCGGGCGCGGCGGATCGTGTGCTCGATGAAGCATTTCTTGTAATGCGGGCAGGCGCCGTGAATGCATTCGCCGCGCCGGTCGGCGAGGCCCAGCGTCGCCAGGCTGCCGAACAATTCGCTGAACCAGCCCGGCAGATCGCCGCCGAGCAGATCGCCGTCCGACGTCGCGGCCACCCAGCGTGCCAGCAGGCCGAGCGGAACGAGCCGCCCGCTGCCGCCGCCCAGCACACCGGAGACCGCATCCTCCATATTGAGCAGGCAGAGATAATTTTCCCGCCCCTTGCGCACCACCACCCGGCGCCTTCGCTCGGCAGGGTCGGGAAACAGGCGCACCAGCTCGGCTTCGATCTGCCGCTGCAAATGCTTGGTGAAGGTGCTGATCCACACCGGGCCGTGGTTGCGCTCCGCCCACAGGCTGGCCGGCGCGATATAGCCGAGCGTCTTGCCGGTGCCGGTGCCGGCCTCGGCCAGAACGAAGTGCGGCACACCCTCGGTTTGGCGCGGCGCGAAGGCGGCGCTGACCGCATCGGCGTAGTCGGCCTGGCCGGGCCGCTGCTCGGCGCCCGGCCCCAGGATGGCGGCAAGCCGGGTGCGCGCCTCGCCCGGTGCGACGGGATGCGCCGAGGGCGGCGGCGGCGGCGGCAATTCCTCCCACTCCGGCAGGCGGCGCCAGGGGCGAAACCCGTCCAGTCCCGGCGGTGCTTGCGGCAGGGCGGCCCGGATCGCCGGCGCCCACAGCCACCCGGCGCGGCCCATGCGGTCCGCAATGCCGGCGGCGAACTGGTTGAGCGGCACCGCGGCCGCGACGCGCAACCGGTGCAGCAGCGCTTGGGCAATGTCGGGCAGCAGGGCGGCGCCATCCTCCAAGGTCGCGGGCGGCTTGAGGTCGAGCGCCAAAGCGAGGCCGCGCGGCGTGGGCGCCACGCCCCGCGCCGGCAGCACGAAGGCGAACAGCTCCAGCAGGTCGAGCGCCGGCGCACCCGCTTTCAGCCCAAGCCTGCGAAATGTCGCCGGTGCATGTACCACCAGCGGCGGCCGCATCGACCTGAGCGCCGTAACCGCTTCGGCCGAGCTCAGCGTCAGCAACTCGCCGTCCGGCGTAAGGATGGCGGCCCGAGCATGTCCGGCAACGAGGGCGGGGGCAGCAAGCATGCCGCAGATATAGTCCGGACATGGAAGTGCCATGAGCAAAAGTTTCTTGCTTCTTTTTTCAAAGAAGAAGTCTTCTTTTTTGAAAAAAAGAAGCAAAAAACTTTTGCTCTCTTCGGGGTTGGACTTTCCTGCTAGCTTGGGGACATGTTTGATTCTCCAATTCCCAAGGCTTGGCCGTTCGAAGAGGCGCAGAAGCTTGCCGTGCGTGCCGAAGAACTCGCGCGGCGCGAGGTCCTGTTTGAAACCGGCTACGGACCGAGCGGCCTGCCGCATATCGGCACGTTCGGGGAAGTGGCGCGCACCAGTTGGGTGCGCCATGCCTACCAGACGCTCACCGGCAAGCCAGCGCGCCTGCTGGCCTTCTCCGACGACATGGACGGGCTGCGCAAGGTGCCGGACAATGTGCCGAACCGCGACCTGTTGCGCGGTTTTCTCGGCAAGCCGCTCACCAAAATCCCCGATCCGTTCGGCACCCACGAAAGCTTTGGCCACCATAACAATGCGCGGCTGCGCGGCTTTCTCGACAGTTTCGGCTTCCAGTATGAATTCGCGTCCTCGAGTGTCTATTACGCGGCAGGCACGTTTGACGCGGCACTGAAGCGGTTACTGGAATGTTTCGACGAAGTGCTGGCAGTGATGCTGCCGTCGCTGGGCCAGGAGCGGCGGGAGACCTATGCCCCGATCCTGCCGATCCACCCCGAAACCGGCATCGTCATGCAGGTGCGCATCGATCAGGTGGATGCCGACGCCGGCACCGTGTTCTGGACCGATGATAACGGTCGCAAATTCGAAACCCCGGTGTATGGCGGCGGGGCGAAATGCCAGTGGAAGGCCGATTGGGCGATGCGCTGGTATGCGCTCGGCGTGGACTACGAAATGTCGGGCAAGGACCTGATCGACAGCATGAAGCTGTCCACCCGGATTTGCGGAATTCTCGGCGCCAGGCCGCCGATCGGCTACACGTACGAGCTATTTCTTGACGATCATGGCCAGAAGATCAGCAAGAGCAAGGGGAATGGGTTGTCGGTGGAGGAATGGTTGCGCTACGCGCCGCCGGAAAGCCTGTCGCAATTCATGTACAACCAGCCGCATCGGGCCAAGCGGCTTTATTTCGATGTCATTCCCCGCGCCGCGGACGAATATCTCGCCCACGTGGACCGCGCGCGCGGCGAGGATGCCGAGGCGCTGAAGGCGAACCCCGCCTGGCATTTTCACGCCGGCCGCATCCCCGACCATGCCGGCAGCCCCATTTCGTACACCATGCTGCTGAACCTGGCCAGCGTGGTGAATGCCGACACGCCCGACATGCTGTGGGGCTTCATCCGCCGCTACAACCACGACGCCTCCCCCGCAACGATGCCGTTCCTGGCCCGCCTGGTGGAACACGCCGTGGCCTTTTACCGCGACTTCGTCCGCCCCGCGAAGAAATTCCGCGCCGCCAATGACATCGAACGCGCGGCCCTGGCCGACCTCGCGGAAACCTTGCGCGGCATGGATCCCGCAACGCACGCGGAAACCATCCAGACCGCGGTCTACGAAGTCGGCAAGCGGCATCCCTTCGCGGCGCTGAAGGACTGGTTCGGCTGCCTCTACCAAGTCCTCCTCGGCCAGCAGGAAGGGCCCCGGTTCGGCGGGTTCGTGGCCCTGTATGGGGTGAGCGAGACGGTGGCGCTGATCGAGGCGGCGCTGACGTCGAGGGCGGCTTAGGCAAGGAAGGAAGCAGTTCTTTTTTGAAAAAAAGAACCAAAAAACTTTTGATTCAAAGACGCAAAAGACACCGCATGACTAGAGCATTATCAGCCTGACTGGAATCGTGCCTATCGGGGATCGAGACGAAACACCGCGCCCGAGAAATACTCGGTATCCTGAAAGGCCGTGCCGTACAGCGACCCCTTCGCATCCAGCAGCAGTCCCCCATTCGGCTGAATCGCGGACGGCTTGTCCGGCACGAGCTTGAAGTCGCGTAGTGTCGTCAGCGACCATTGCTTGTTGCCGTTTCCTGGCGGCAGCAGGTGAAACAGCGTTCCGTAGCCGTACGCGCCGCCGTTGAAATCGGCGCCGTAGAAACCGCCGCTGCCATCGGCGGTCAGCGCGCCGGTGGGTGTTGCGCCATTCGATCCATTGAATTGGAACAAAGTCTGCGTTTTCCACCGCGTCGCGCCATGGGCCGGTGGCGTAAGTTCATACACGGCACCAGGGGTTCGGTCGCCGAAGCCGGACGCGGTGCCGTACAGCACGCCGCCGGCACCCGGGAGGAGCCCACCCGCCGGATCCGCATCGAACTCTCCGAAACGGGCAATCACCGTCCTGGTCCATGCGGTGCCGCCGTTCTGCGGCGGCGTCAGCATGAAGGCATCGCCCTCACTGCCGGTATGCCGGCCGCCCGAGAACGCTGTGCCGAACAGGGCACCGTTCGGGGCGAGATAGACCGGGGCAATCGGTTGGCC
This sequence comes from Acidobacteriota bacterium, assembly GCA_903970435.1. Classification (GTDB taxonomy): domain Bacteria; phylum Pseudomonadota; class Alphaproteobacteria; order Acetobacterales; family Acetobacteraceae; genus CAJCIS01. The sequence goes on from CAJCIS010000145.1 coordinate 17,418, forward strand.
ACCCGCCACTTCATTCTGAGGAAAGAAGCAAAGCCGGTCGAAAATCCAGGCGCCGCCCTGCTGTGCCGGTGGCGTCAGCTTGAACACGGTTCCCCAGCCCTCGCCATGGCCCTGGCCGGCGAGCGAGGTTGTTCCGAACAGCGCGCCGTTATTGTCCATGACCAGGCCCGCGTCCGGGTTTGCCCCGTCGTGGTTCGCCCGCAATGTCCATATCTTTTCAAACGTCCATTTGGTCGCGCCGTTGGCCGGCGGGGAAAGTTTGAAAACGGTTCCCCATAATTGATTGTTGGTGACGCCGCTCGACGTTGTTCCGTACAGCGCACCGGACTTGTCCATCAGCAGCCCGCCCACCGGGCTGGCGCCGTCGGCGCCGTGGAACGTCCAAAGCCTGGTAAAAATCCATTTCGCGCCCTGCTGCGCAGGCGGCGTCAACTCATACACCGTACCGGCACCGTCCTCGCTGTTGCCGCCCGCACTGGTCGTGCCATACAGGTTGCCGTTCAGGTCGGCGATCAGCCCCGATTGCGGATTGGCGCCGCTGGCGCCGCCGGTAAATTGATAGAGCGTGGTATAGTGTGGCGCGGCCGAGGCGGCTTGCGTGGCGGCCAGCAGTACGGCGGCTGCCGCAAAAAGTCCGAATTTCATGCCGCGATCCCCAATGGCCGTGCGCTACACTGCCGAGATCGAAGCCAACCGGTCAATCCGCATGGCGGCAGCCGGCGGGAATTTATCCAAGCGTCACAAACGCGAGGGGATGTTTCCAAAAAATTGCGCCTGCACAAAGGTTCGGGCCTTGGCCCATCGATCAGGGATGGCACAGAGCAAAAGTCTTTTGGTTCTTTTCTTCAGAAAAGAACATTCTATCTTCCTTCTTGCTTGCGTCTCGGCCGGGGCGCGCCGGCTGGGTTTGCGCGGCATCCCATTATCGTCGAAACACCGCCTCGATGCCCGACGACGCGCCGCTTGCCCGCCTCGCCGACGCCGCCGCGCTCAAGCGCGCGGCGCGGCACCTGCCGGCCGTGCTGGGCGTGCTGCTGCTGATCGGCGCCATCTATGTCGTGCAGCGCGAGTTCCGGCACCTCAATGTGCGCGAGGTGGGACGTGCCGTACAGAACATGCCGCGCCGCGCCCTCATCGTGGCCGCACTTTGGAACATTGCGGCCTACGGCGTGCTGACCTTCTACGACCGGCTGGCCACCATCTATGCCGGCCACAGGGTCAGCTACCTGCGCACCGCGTTTGCCAGCTTTTGTGCCTATGCGCTGGCGCATAATCTGGGGTTCGCCGCCGTGTCGGGTGCGGCCGTGCGCTACCGGCTGTATGCCAATTGGGGGCTGACGCCGCCGCAGATCGCCAAGGTGATCGCCTTCTGCAGCCTCACCTTCGGGCTCGGCGGCCTGTCGCTCGGCGGCGCCATATTGTTTGGCGAGTCAGGCGCGGTGCCGTGGTTCGGCACCCATCTGCCGCGGTTCGCGCTCCATGTGGTGGGCGCGCTGATGTGGGCTTCCGTCGGCACCTACGTGTTCATCTCCACCCGCTTCCCGGTCCTGCGCCTGCGCGGCCGCACCATCGAACTCCCCGGCTGGCGCATGGCCTTGCTGCAGGTGAGCCTGGCCACGGTGGACGTCGCGGTCACCGCGAGCATCTTCTATGCCCTGCTGCCGCCGTCCCATGGCATGACCTGGCTGCGCTTCGTCGCGGTCTATCTCGGCAGCTATGCGGCGGGCCTGGTCGCCAACGTGCCCGGCGGGCTTGGCGTATTCGACGCCGCGATCCTGCTGGGGCTGTCCGGCTACCTGCCGGCGCCCGTGGTGCTCAGCGCCCTGCTGATCTTCCGCCTTTATTACTATATCATTCCTTTATTCCTCGCCGGCGCCCTGTTCGCCGGCAACGAATTCCTGGTGCGGACCCACGCGGCGCGGCGTTTCGGCGCCCCCCTGGGCGGCGGCATGCCCAGCCGCCTGCCCGGCGGCGAGCCGGATTTTGCCGTGGCCGCATCCGTGGGTGGCGTCGCGGTGTGCGGCGCCATGCTGCTGGGCGTCGGCGTGCTCGATACCCACCCGGATTTTTCGTGGATGGATCCGGGGCTGGAAGCCTTCGCCACCAGCGCCGGGCAGTATGTACCAAGCCTGATCGGCGCGGCGCTGATGGTACTGGCGGTGGGTCTGTCGCAGCGCGTGACCTTGGCCTGGGGGACCACGATCGTGATGCTGCTGGCCGGCGCCGCGGTCACCGGGCTGCAAGGCGAGCCGTGGTGGGTGCCCGGACTGCTGGTCATCGCGGCGCTCTCCATCGCGCCGTTCCGCGACGTTTATTACCGCGACGCACGGCTGATCAGTCACACGCTGCGCCCAGGCACCTTGCTGCCGCTGCTCGGCCTGCTGGGTGCGGTCGTGTGGCTCGCCAATTTCGTGCCCACGGTGCACCGCCTGGCCCGCAGTTCGTGGTGGGCCGTGGTGCTCAGCGCGCAGACGCCCACCAGCGTGCGCGCCGCGGTGGCCCTGGCGGTAATCCTGCTGCTGGTGGCCTTATGGGGGGTGATCCGGCCCGGGCGGGTGACGGCGGTGCCGTGGAATGGCGAAGGCCGGTTGCGGTATGCGGCGCTGGGCGCCTTGCCGCCGCCGGAGGCCGATGGCCTGATCATGGGCGAGCTCGGGCGCGCCGGCATTCCGTTCCGGCGGGTCGGCCACGTGCTGCTCGGCCTTGGCGATCCGGCCGGCGCGGAGGGCGATCGGGCGGCCGCCGTCTGGCGGCTGCGCGACCTGGCGCAACAGGAAGGCCGCCACGCCGCGATCTGGCGCGCCGGCACCGGCATGTTGAAGATTTACAATGAACTGGGATTGACCGCCGTGCCGCTCGGGCCGGACGGGCTTCCCGCCGAGACGGTGTCCGAAATCCCGGCCGGGCAGTTTCTGTGTTGCGTGGCGGAGCGCGACCTGGTCGAATTGCTGCCGAAACTTGCAGCCCTGGGGCAGCGGCGGTTTCAAAAGCGGGCGGGGGGCGTGGAGCCGGAGTAGAAGGAAGCAGTTCTTTTTTGAAAAAAAGAACCAAAAAACTTTTGCCCTGGTCCTGCATAATGGTTCGGGCCATAGCCGATACGTCAGGGATTGCATCAAGAGCAAAAGTCGCTTGGTTCTTTTCCTCAGAAAAAAACGACTTCCTACCCTTTCACGGCTCCTTGGCTTTCGTACCCAAACCAATTTTCTTGGCCAGCGATGAACGATGCTTGGCATAGCTCGGCGCCACCATCGGGTAGTCCGCCGACAGGCCCCATTTCTCGCGATATTGTTCCGGCGTCATGTTGTAAGCCGTGGACAAATGCCGTTTCAGCATCTTCAGCCGCTTGCCGTCCTCCAGGCACACCAGATAGTCCGGGAAAATTGATTTCTTGATCGGAACGGCAGGCGCCTGCCGCTCCGGCACCGGCGGCAGCGCGACGTCCTTCCCAATGCCGTTCAGCGTACGATAGACGTCCTGGATCAGCCCCGGCAAACCTTCGGGCGCCACCGGGTTGTTGGACACGTGTGCAGCTACAATCTGGGCCGTGAGACCGAGCATCTCTATCGACAATGGCTGCTCCGCCATGGTCACCCTCTCTTCATGTCCTTGACTTGACCTTATATACGGTTTGACCTGACCGTTTCGCAACCCGCAGGCGAATATTTATGCTAAGTCCTGATCTGTCACAGACGAATACGCCTGATGATACACTCGATATCACAGGCGAGACTTGTCCGATGACCTATGTACGCACCCGGCTGAAGCTGGACCGCATGGCAAGCGGCCAAATACTCGAAGTGCGGCTGCGCGGCGCCGACGCCGCCCAAAACGTGCCGCGCACCGCAATGGCGCAGGGCCACATGGTCGTCTCGCAGCACCGCTTCGACGACGGAATTACAATTCTACGGTTGCGCCGCGGCTAGAGAAAATCTGCCCCAAGTTGAGACGGTATCTTGCCACTGTATTACCTTCCATACCATTGTTATGAATAGTAATTTAATCCTTTTCCGACACCATCTTGTACCGACCGTCCTTGATGTTGACCCCCGCGTTTCGCCTTCGGCGAAGGCGAAACCGATGAGCCAAGATTAAGGACGGTTGGTGTTATCCGACGATCGGAGGCCGCGCGACAGCACAAGCGCATCCGCGCCATCGGGGTAATAACGCCGCCGTATCCCCACCTGGGCAAATCCCGCCGAACGATACAGCGCCTGCGCCGGCTGGTTTGATGTCGAAACTTCCAAAAAAAAACGCGCAGCGCCCTGCGACAGGGCGTACGAAGCGGCGGCATCAACCAGCGCGCGCCCGATGCCGCGGCGGCGCGCCGCCTGTAGGACAGCGAGCGTCAATATCTCCGCCTCGTCGGCCGCCACGCGGCACAGGATCATGCCGCCGGCCTCCGCCAGAAAGCCGAACACACCCGGCTGCGACAATTCGGCCGCCATGACACTGGCGTCCCATGCCTCGCCGGCTGGAAAACAGTGGGCGTGGATGGTGGCCAGCACGATCGGGTGCGCCCGCCCGGCCCGCATGATGAGGGGCCGGTTCGTCATCGCGGCGGCGGCCGCAATCCGCCCGCCGGCGGCTTTGCCTCCGGCGCATCGACATAGAGCGGCACCGCCGCCAGCACCGCCAACAGGCCCGCCGCGCGTCGCACCCCCACCGCGGCCACGTGACGCGGCGCGGGGCGGCGCTCAGGGGTGAGCATCACGTCGGCGCCACCGGCCGCGAGCGTGGCCGCGACCTGGTTTGCCGCATCGCCCGCAATCGCAATCGGTCCACGCGCCGGCGGCAAGGCATCCAATGCGTAGGCGGCGCAGTCACCTCCCCGGTCCAGGAACACGTGGCCGCGCCGGCTTTCCATCGCCACCCATAATGCCCGCGCACCCAGCGCCGGCAACGCTTCCCCCAAAGCTTCGGCCAGCGCTTCGGCCACCGTCACCCCGACCACCTCGATGCCGGCGCCGAGCCCCACGCCGTGCGCCACCGAGAGTCCCGCGCGCAGGCCGGTAAAGCTGCCGGGTCCGACCACCACGGCCACGAGGCCGGGCGCGCCTGCCTTCTCGATCAGGCCCGCAATCAGCAGCGGCAACGCGGCCGGCAGCCCGTGGCCGGCTTCATGATGCGCCTCCGCCAGCACGGTGCCGTCGCGCACCATCGCCGCGGCGCCGCCGCCGGACGCCGACGCGATCGCGAGCACAAGCCATCCGGTGCTCACAGAATAAGGCAGGCTTCGTCGAAGGTGAGCCTGGGATTGCGTGGAAACAGTGCGGCGGGATCGCCCTCGCCCAGGTTGAGGAGGAAATTCGATTTCCAGCCGGTTTGGGCAAAGAAGGCGCGGTCCACGATGGCGCGGTCGAAGCCGCTCATCGGGCCGGTATCCAGGCCGAGCGCGCGGGCGGCCATGATGAGATAGGCGCCCTGCAGGGTGCCGTTGCGGAACGCGGTTTCCTCCGCCAGCGCGGCATTGCCGGCGAACCAGGCGCGCGCGTCGACTTGCGGAAACAGGGTGGGGAGGTGCTCGAAGAACGCCGGGTCGTAGGCGACGATGACGGTCACCGCAGCGGACATCGTCTTGGCGACGTTGCCGGCGGAGAGCGCAGGCAGCAATTTTTCGCGGGCCTCTTGGCCGCGCAGGAAGACGAAGCGGGCGGGGGAACTGTTGGCGCTGGTGGGGCCGAATTTTGCCAACTCATAGATTTCACGGAGCGTGTCGTCGGAAATGGGCTTGGCGGTCCAGGCGTTTTGGGTGCGGGCGGTGCGGAAGAGTTTGTCCAGGGCGGAATCATCGAGCATTTTGGACCTCAAGGAAGTAAGGCGAGGGGCTCTGCTCCTGGACCCCGTCGTGCGCAAGCACGCATAGGCGTGACCGGAACAAGTCCCCAGACCCCATTTGTTTAAGAATAGTCCGGGGATCAGGAGGGGACATGCGTGACCTGGGAACGGTCCGCGTGCCCCCTCCTGATCCCCTGGCCTCCGGTAAGTGACAGGTTCTAAGGACTTGTCCTGGGCGGGGTCCAGGGGCAGAGACCCTGGCCTTCACCTCCCCTTATCGGCGACCGGAAAACTCGTCTCCCACCCGCCGCCGATCGCCTTGTAAAGCTGTACCAAATTCGCCGACACCGTCGTCGTGCTCTGCGCCAGCTGAAGCTGCGCCGCCAACAGCGACCGCTCCGTATCGAGCACGTTGAGGAAATCCGCGACGCCCTGCTGATAGCGCGCCCGGGCCAGGCTCAACGCCGTCCGGTTCTGGTCCACGCTCACCGCCAGCGCATCCCGCCGCTTCTGTTCGGCCGCATACGCGGTCATTGCATTATCCACGTCGTGCCACGCCTGCAGCACCGTCTGCTGATAGTTCAACGCGGCCTCCTGCTGCTGCGTCTTGCGCAGTTCCAGCGTCGCGCGCAGCCGGCCGCCCTCGAAAATCGGCAGCGTGATGCTCGGCCCGATCCCGTACTGATGCGCACCCCAGTTGCCCAGATCCTTGAAGCGCAGCGCCTGCAAGCCAACGCTGCCATCCAGCGTGACCTTCGGGTAAAAATCCGCCACCGCGACGCCAATGTCGGCCGTCGCCGCGTGCAGATTGTCCTCCGCCGCGCGAATGTCCGGCCGGCGCCGCGCCAGCTCGGACGGCAACCCGATCGGCACCGTCGGCGGCACCGGCGGCACCGCCTCCGGCGTAATCAGCTCGGCCCGCAGCGCCTGCGGCCCCTCGCCCAACAGAAAGCTGAGCGCGTTGATCTGCTCGTCGCGCTGCTGCTCGAGCTGCGGCACATTGGCTTGGGTGCTGGCCAGCTGCGCCGCCGCGTTGGCGACGTCCAGCTCGGTGGTCAGGCCGCCGCGGTAGCGCAGTTGCGTGAGTTCGAGGCTCTCGCGGTCGGTGCCGATATTTTCGTTTGCAATCCGCAACTGCTCCTGGATGCCGCGCAATTGCACGTAGTCGCGCGCCACTTCGGCCAGCACGCTCAGCAGCGAATTGCGCCGGTCGTCCGCGGAGGCCTGCACGCTCGCATCCGCGCTCTCCACCTCGCGGCGCACGCGGCCCCACAGGTCCAGCTCCCAGGACGCATCGAAGCCATATTGCCACAGGCTGAACGACGGAATGGAGGTGGCGCCCGTCGCCTTGGTGGGAATGCCGCCGCTGCGGCCGGACAGCCCGTTGGCGCTGCTGCCCTGGCTGGTGAAACTGGTGCCGCCGCCGCCCCCGCCCAGAATGCCGAGCACGCCCTTGCTGCTGATTTTCTCGCCGGTGTAGCTGCCGTCCGCCTGCAGGGAGGGGAACTGGTCGGCCCCGGTGATGCGCCGCTGGCTGCGGCTTTCCGCCAGCCGGATGGTGGCCAGGCGCACATTCAGGTTGGCGGCCGCCACGCGCTGTTCCAGCGCCGTCAGCTCGGGATCGTGCAGAATATTCCACCAGGCCGGGTCGACGGGCTCGGTGACCGGCTGGCTGGCGACCGCGGGGGCCCCCGCATCGTGTCGGCCGAACCAGCCGCCCGGCGCCCACATCGAAGGCTGCTTCCAGCCCGGCCCCACGGTGCAGCCGGCGAGCAAAGCGGTCGCGAGCAAGGCAGCTGAGCCGGCACGGGTACTACGCAAGATATCATCCTCCTGGGGCGCCGCGGCCCCGCGCCGGTTTAGAAAGCACTTCTTTTCCGAAGAAAAGAACCAAAAGACTTTGGCCATGGCGTCGCCCAGGCCTGCCGATGAATGACGACGAACGGTCCTAAATCGGGTATAAGGCCGCCGTGCAACAGGGACCCGGGAGCGAATGGCATCGAGCGACAGGGAAAGAGACCGCACGGAGGTCAGAAAGGAAATCAGGATCGCCATCTTTTGGCGGCAACTGATCGGTGACTTCGAATACGTCAAGTTCAATCCGGATGACATGCTGCGCTGGTATCTGGCCATGGATTTGCGCGGCGCCGACGAAATCCGCTGCCTGGTTATGGAACGATATGAGAACGATGCCCGGCGCACCAAGGTGTTGGGCGTGGTTGGCGACGCGCCGCATCCGCCGGTGTGGCTGGTGCGGGAGTGGCTCAAGACACGGGAACCAAAATTCCCGAAATGGCGTATCTTCAGTCTGAGCGCCGGTTTCGTCGTTATGATGGGATTTCTGGCGCCCACCATTCACGGCTGTCAGGCCCTGCAAACGATGAATAAGCTCGTCTATAACCCGCCCAATCAACAGCCTGTCATGGCGCAGTCGGGGTCGAGCTATACGGTTCCCGTCGCGCCGGCCACGGCGCCGATCAGCGTTCCGTCCTTCACCACCTTCGCGCCTGCCCGAAGCTCGGTTCTCGGCAACGGCGCGTCGCCGCCGGTCGGCAGAGCGCAAATGGGCATGCAGCCGGCGCCCGGCCCATCGCCGTCCGGCATGACGGGACCCGCCAACATCGGTGCGTCCGGCAGTTCCATCAGTACGACAGGGCCGACCGGCCCGGTCAATAACGGCCTTTCGGGGAGTCCACCCCCGCCGTGACGTGCCCCTACGAGGAGGTTACAGCATGAGATTTGTTTGTGTGTTGGGCGTGTTGGCACTCGCTGCCTGCGGGCCCGTTTCAGGGCCTGGCACAGCGCGCCAGCGTGCCGATGCCGCGGCCGACGTCCCCGAAAACCACCCGCATCCCCCCCCGCGTCCGGTGACGATACCAGGCAGCCTGACCCAGCTCTATTGCTGGCAAGACGGCCCCAACACCATCTGCAAAAACAACCCCAACGAGTAAAAGTTTTTGGGTTTTTTTTCAAGAAAGAACGGCTTCCTGCTTTTCCACGGCGGTGAGTCTGCCCCGAGGCGACACCAGGAAACGCACCTCCCGATCCGGCTGCGTCGTGACGATGCCGCGCGGCAACACCACGCCGCTCCCGCACAGCCCGATACGGAAAACCCGTAGCAACCGCGCCAGAACCAGCACCGCCTCGGTCAGCGCAAAGGTCGCGCCCACGCATATCCGCGGACCGGCCCCAAACGGCAGATAGGCGAACCGATCCACCGCGGGCGCCCCCGGCAGAAAGCGCGACGGGTCGAAACTGTCCGGCGCCGTCCAGAGACGGCGATGCCGGTGCAGCACCCAAGGCGAGATCACGACCACGCTGCCCGGCGCCACGCGTCGCCCGGCGACCTCGTCGGCCGCGATGGCCTCACGGGTCAGCATGAACGCCGGCGGATAGAGGCGCAGCGCTTCATCCACGTGCGCCCGCGTGCGCGGCAGCGACGCCAGCGACCCGGCGGGATCGCCGTCCAGGTCAGCCTGCCCAGCCTCCGCCGCAATCGCGTCCTGTGCTTCCGGATACAGCGCCGCGAGATAGAGGCACCAGAACAGCGTCACCGCCGTGGTTTCGTGACCGGCCAGGATCATGGTGGACACTTCGTCGCGCAACTGGGCGTGGGTGAAGGCGGCGCCGGTTTCCGGATCGCGCGCGGCATCCAGCAGGTCGAACAGATCCCGCGGCGCATCGGGATGGCTCGGCTGTTCACGCCGGGCGGCGATGAGCCGGTCGAGGAAGGCGAGCCATGTGACGCGAAACCGGGCGCGGCCGCGCGCCGCCGGGCTGGCCGCCGCGCCGAAGGCTGCGGCCGGTCGCAGCAGGTCGAACAGGTCCGGCTGCGCGAAGCGCATGCCGTACTCCATGATCAGGCCGCGCAGTTCGGCGCCGTAGCCCGACATTTCGAGCGAAAACATCGACTGCCCGGCAATGTTCAGCGCCAGGGTTTGCATGTGCGGCAGAAGCGCCACCGGCCGGTCCAGGAGCCGGCCAAGCTGCGCCTCCGTATTCTGGCACGCCGCCACCACGTGGCGCGCAAGCATGGGCATGGTCCGGGGCGCGAGCGCGGGTGCGATGGTGCGCCGCTGATGCCGCCACGCCTCGCCCTCGGCGAGAAACAGGCCCTCGCCCAGGATGGGCGCGAGCACGCGCCGCGTGGCTTCGTTGCGGCGGTAGTTGGCCGCGTTGCTGACCAGCACATGCCGTATGGCGTCCGGCGCGTTCAGCAGCAGCTGCTGGCGGCCGAGGAATTTCCCCTCCGCGACATCCAGCGCGTAGGCGGGCGCCCCCCACAGTTCGAGCGGATTGCGCCGCAGGACCATAAAGGCCTCGAGCTGACTGCGCAGCCGCGTCGGCAGAGGCGCCCGTGGCGGCGCAAAAGTCTTTTGGCTCTTTTTTTCAAAAAAGAACGGCTTGCTTTCGCTTTCCATCAAATCGTCACCCGCATCCCATCATACCCAACGGCAAACCCGCCCGCTTCCACCATCCGCCGCGCGTCCGAATCATCCAGCAAAATCGGATTGCTGTTATTGATATGGAAGAAAATCTTCCGCGCCTTCAGGCCGCCCAGCCGCGCCAGCGCCCCCTCGGCGCCCGACACCGAAACATGCCCCATGCGCCGCCCGGTCTTCCACCCGAGCCCCGCATCGATCATTTCGTTGTCATGAAACAACGTGCCGTCGAAGAACAGCACGTCCGCATCTTCCAGCCGCGCCACCACCGCATCGGTCAAATCCGCGCAGGCCGGCGCCACCACGCACACACGGCCGCCGGCCTCCAAACGCGCCGCATGGGTCGCCGCCCCCTCCACCTGCGGCGCCGACCGCGCGGTTTCCTGATACAGTGGCACCTTGCCCGGCATGGCGAGCAATGTCAGCGCCACGCCCAGCCCCGTATCCACCTCGACGTCCGGCACAACCTCCACCCGCTCCACCAGCGCTGAATCCAGGCTCGCAAAAACCCCATTCTCCGCCAGCACGCGCAGGATTGCCGCCGGCGCGAACAACCGGAACCGATGCTGCTCACGCAACACCAGCAAGCCGGCAATGCCGTCCACATCCGCGCTCACCAGCACCACGCCGCCAATCGGCGCGTTTCGTGTTCCCGGTGGCGGCGCCAGCACGTCGTTGGCCAATATCTGCTGCCGCAAATCCGGGCTGGCGCCCACGATCAGCCAACGCGCCCCGTCGCCCGAGACGGCGACGCTCGCCTGCGTTCTGGGTTTTGCCGCCGGATCTCCCGACCTGGCGCGGACGCAGTTCGCGCAGCCGCAGTTCCATTGCGGAAATCCTCCGCCCGCGGCGGCGCCTAGAACCAGACATTCCATCTCAATCGCGACCCGCTGCCGAAGGAAGAACCAAAAAACTTCTGCCCTCTGCGGTACGTGACGTTCGTTCCGCCCGCGTCAACCAAACGAGCAAAAGTTTCTTGTTTCTTTTTTTCAAAAAAGAAATGCTTCCTTCTTCGTTACAAAAAAAAGCCGTCATTCAACGTTCCGAGGAACGTTACCAGGTCGCGCTCCTCGGCATCCGACAGTCCCAACCTTCCGGTCAGCGTAACATTGACGTTCCTGGGCTGCTCCGGCGCGGGCCAGCACGTCACACCCACCTCTCCGCCGGCGCCGCACCGCGGCAGCACGTCCCGCGTATTGAGGAAATGCACCAGCGTTTTCAAATCGGTAAAGTAACCGTTATGCATGTATGATCTGGCAAACCCGGGCCGCGGCGCCAGCGCCACGTTGCGCAACGTCGGCACCTGAAACGCGCCCATGAAGCGCTGCGCCTGGCGCTTCCACTGCGGATCAGGATCGCCGTCCGAGGCCAAAAACCCGCCCAGCCCCTCGTCGATAAACCCCTCCCCGGCCGGGTTGGCCACATAATGCGCCCGGTCCGCCACGCTCTCGCTCAGAAACGGCAAGTCCGGATTTCGAGGCACACCGATATTGGCGCTCGTGAAAGCGGTAAACACCACCGGCGATCCTGTCGCCACATGGCACGCCGAACACTTCCCGCGCCCGGTAAACAGCGCAAATCCGCGCGCCTCGGCTGGCGTGAAACGGGCCGCGCCGGCGCGCACCGCGTCGAATTTGGCGCTGAACGGACTGGCCAGCGAACTCGCCTCGAAGGTTTCGATCGTCTGGCCGATCTGCCGCGCGCTCAGCACAGCACGCGCCCGCGCGGATGGGGAGAGATGCAGTGGTGCCTGGTCCGCGCCACCATCGTTCGGTCTCGCGCAGACTTGCGCCGTGTCCGCCGGCCACGCGATCGCCAGCGACCCCAGGCCCCATACCTTGCGGAACAACGGCCCATACGGCGCCTGGCCGACATGCCAAACGGCGCACGCCACATCGGGCAACGCCATTTCGAACGGGCTGGTCAACGGCACCATCGCCTGGTCCACCGCCGGGCTGCCGGTGAGCAGCCCGGTCGCCCGGCTGTCCCAGAAATTGCCGCCGGCAAAATCCTGCGTCTGCGCCCGGTAATGCAGCACCGGCGCATACGCCGCATAGGCCAACGAGAGCGGCGCCCGCGGTCCCGTGCGCCACACGATATCGCCCGGCAACACGCCGCCCGCCCGCGCAAACGCCGCAATGCCCCCGGCAAAGCCGGCCGCCTCCCCATGGCAAGACGCACAGGCCTCGCTGCCCCGGACCGACAGGGACCGGTCGAACGCCAGCGCCTTGCCCAGCCGCGACACCACCTGCCCGAAATTGATCCCGTTGCCCGCCGCGGCCTTCACGGCCCGGGCTTCCTCCGCGTCGACTCCCGCCACCACCGCCCGCGCCGGCGCCTCACGCAATACGGCTGGATAGGAGACCGCCGGGCAAACAAGGTAACCCGGACAGGCGGCGTCCGCCCCCGGCAAGGCGAAGCTCCAGGCAATCAGCGCGGCCATCGGGGTTGCAAGGCGCATCTGGAAATCGTCTCTAAGGACAGCAGTTCTTTTCTGAAGAAAAGAACCAAAAGACTTTTGGCCTGCGCCTGCCATCAGGTGCGAACCATGGCCGATACGTGGGGGATTGCACCAAGAGCAAAAGTCTTTTGGTTCTTTTCTTCAGAAAAGAACTGCTTTCCTAACCCTCCCGCCAAACGCGCCTGGCCGCCACAGACCGCCTTTGCCAGGGTTGGCCGCTCGCCGCGTTCACGCCCAGCGCCGGCCGTACGGACACAGGTGTTGCATAGACTCGAAACCACCTTGCATACGAACCACGTGAAATCATTACCGCCGGAGCCATTCCTCCTCCCAGGCGGCCCTGCCGCCGTTTGCTGGCGCCGAAGCGCCAAGGCGAGGAGGGTCAGCCTGCGTATCGACCCGACCAGGGGTCAGGTTGTGGTCACACTGCCCATGCGAACCGGACGCGCCGCGGGCATGGCCCTGCTCACCGACAACGCCGCCTGGGTCACCGAGCGCCTGGCGGCACTGCCCGAAAAAGCCCCCTTCGAGGCCGGCGCCAACGTCATGATCGACGGCGTCCTGCACCCGATCGCGCACGCCCCCGGCACCCGCGGCGGCGCCTGGATCGAGGACGGCGTGGTGCGCGTCGCTGGCGACCCATCCTTCCTGGCCCGGCGCGTGCACGATTTCCTGCGCGCCGAGGCAAAGCGCCGCTTCGGCGCCCAGGCGCTGGTCAAGGCGCAAAGAGCCGGCCTCGCGCCCCGCCGCGTGACGGTCAAGAACACCCATACACGCTGGGGCAGCTGCTCGCCCGACGGCGTGCTGATGTTCTGCTGGCGCCTCATCATGGCCCCTCCCTTCGTGCAGGATTACGTCGTCGCGCACGAAGTGGCGCATCTGCGCCACATGAACCACGGCGCGGCGTTCTGGGCGCTTACCGACGAACTCTCCCCGCACCGCACGCAGGCCGTTGCCTGGCTGCATGAAGAGGGGCCCCGGCTGCTTCGGGCGGGGTGATGTCAGGATTAGAGCATTACAGCCTGACTGGAATCGTGCCTATCGAGCCGGCGGCCTGATGGCGGGTGCCGATTTTCCAGTCAGACGGAAGCCGCTCTAGGGTCTGTTGAAAATCAGCGTGAGTTGATGACTGCGGCGGCGAGATGGATCATGGCCTCGAAGCTTGCGTCGGTTTTCTCGCTGCGCAGGGCGATGCGCTTGAATTCCTTCAGCTTACCAAAGAAGTTCTCGATGAGG
>CAJCIS010000146.1 GCA_903970435.1 Acidobacteriota bacterium
AGACGCCGCTCAAGCTCAGCCAGGCGCTGCCGGCGGCGGGCATTCCCGTGCTCGGCACGAGTGCCGATGCCATCGACATCGCGGAGGATCGCGAGCGGTTTCAGGTGCTGCTGCGCAAGCTGGGCCTGCGGCAGCCGGACAACGGCACCGCGCGGTCGTCCGAGCAGGCGGAAACGATTGCCGAGCGCATCGGCTATCCGGTGGTGATCCGGCCGAGCTACGTGCTGGGCGGCCGCGCCATGGAAATCGTGTTCGATCGCGCGCAACTGCATCGGTACATGCGCGAGGCGGTGCGCGTCTCCGGCGACAGCCCCGTGCTGATCGACAAATATCTCAACGACGCGATCGAGGTGGATGTGGACTGCATCGCCGATGGCGAAACGGTATATGTCGCGGGCGTCATGGAGCATATCGAGGAAGCGGGCATTCATTCCGGGGATAGCGCGTGCTCGCTGCCGCCCTATTCGCTGTCGCCCGCCATGGTGACGGAGTTGAAAACCGAAACCGATGCGCTGGCGCGGGCGCTCGGCGTGGTCGGGCTGATGAACGTGCAATATGCCATCAAGGACGGCTCGGTTTATGTGCTGGAGGTCAATCCGCGGGCCTCGCGCACGGTGCCGTTCGTGGCCAAGGCGACGGGCGTTGCGGTGGCCAAGATCGGCGCGCAGGTGATGGCCGGGGCGCGGCTGAAGGATTTCAAGCTGGACGATACGGCCATCGCGCCGCATGTCGCGGTGAAGGAGGCGGTGTTTCCGTTCAGCCGGTTCGCGGGCGTGGATACCATTCTCGGGCCCGAAATGAAATCGACCGGCGAGGTGATGGGGCTGGACCATTCGTTCGAGCGGGCGTTCGCCAAATCGCAACTGGGCGCCGGCGTCAACCTGCCGCTGGCGGGCACGATCTTCATCAGCGTGCGCGACGGCGACAAGGCGGCGCTGCCGGCGATGGCGCGGCGTCTGGTGGATATGGGGTTCGCCATCCTGGCCACCGGCGGCACCGCGTCACGCATCGCGGACGCCGGGTTGCCGGTGAAAACCGTGAAAAAGGTTCTGGAGGGCCGGCCGCATTGCGTGGACGCCATTCGCAACGGCGAGGTGCAGATGGTGATCAACACGACGCAAGGCGCCCAATCGACAGCCGACAGTTTCGACATCAGGCGCAGCGCGCTGACCCATGGGGTGCCGCACTACACAACGATCGCCGGCGCGCGGGCCGCCGTTCACGCCATAGCGGCACTGCGGGGCGGGACGCTTGAAGTGGCGCCACTTCAGTCGTATTTTCGCCGATCGTTCTAGGCCGCTTTGGCTGTAGAAAAGAAAGGCCAGGGGGCTCTGCCCCCTGGACCCCCGCTAAGGACAAGTCCTTAGAACCTGTTACTTAAGAGGTCAGGGGATAAGGAGGGGGCACACGATCCGTTCGCAGGATCCGCATGCCTCCCTCCTTATCCCCTGACTTCCTTAAGCAAATGGGATCTGGGGACTTGTCCCCAGCGGGGTCCAGGGGCAGAGCCCCCGGCCTTCCTTCCTATGGCCAACGCGGCACGTACGCGTGCCAACGAGGACCCGAAGTTGCAGAAATTTCCCATGACTGGCCCCGGCCTCAAGCGCCTCGAGGAGGAGCTGAAGAACCTGAAGAGCGTGGAGCGGCCGAACATTATCCAGGCCATTGCCGAGGCGCGCAGCCATGGCGACCTGTCCGAAAACGCCGAATATCACGCGGCGCGCGAGCGTCAGAGCTTTATCGAGGGACGCATCGAGGAGCTGGAGATGATTGTCAGCGCCGTCGAGGTGATCGACCCCAGCACGCTTTCCGGCGACAACGTGAAATTCGGGGCGCATGTGGCGCTGGTCGATGAGGAGACGGAAAAAGAGGCGTCGTATCAGATCGTTGGCGTCTATGAGGCCGACATCAAGCAGGGGTTGCTGTCGGTGTCGTCGCCGCTTGCCAAGGCGCTGATCGGCAAGCGGCTGGGCGAGACGGTGAGCGTGCCGGCCCCTGGCGGCGACCGCAGCTACGAAATTGTTGGAGTGAAGTACGCCTGACCCGTTAAGGGGAGGCGTATGGACCAGGCGTTTGTCACTCAGGATGTACTGACGATCGACGACGTGCGGGCTGCCGCCGCGCGGATCGCAGGGCATGTGCTGCGCACGCCGACACTGCCGAGCGCGGTTCTGAGCCGTATGACCGGCGCGGAAGTCTGGCTCAAGCTGGACAATTTGCAGGCGGTAGGCAGCTTCAAGGAACGCGGCGCGGCGAACCGGCTGGCGCTGCTGACCGCGCCCGAGCGGGCGCGCGGTGTGGTGGCGATGTCCGCCGGCAACCATGCGCAAGGCGTGGCGCGGCATGCCAGCCGGCAGGGGGTTGCGGCCACCATCGTCATGCCGCGGCACACGCCGCTGGCGAAAGTGAGCGGCACCGCGGCGTGGGGCGCGCAGGTGGTGCTGTTCGGTGACACTGTGGAGGAAGCGGCCAGCCACGCGTGGGACCTGGCGGCGCGGGAGGGCATGATTTTCATCCATCCCTATGACGATCCGGCGGTGATGGCGGGTCAGGGCACGCTGGCGCTGGAAATGCTGGAGGACGCGCCGGCGCTGGATGCGTTGCTGGTGCCGATCGGCGGCGGCGGCCTGATTGCGGGCTGCGCGGTGGTGGCGCAGGCGGTGTCGCCGCGCACTGAAATGGTGGGGGTGCAGGTGGCGCCCTATTCCGCGCTGGCACAGCGGATGGGGGCGGCGTCGGAAGTGCTCGGTGGCGCCACGACGGCCGAGGGCATGGCAGTAAAGGATGTCGGCGCGCTGACCGGCCGGGTTATTGCCGCTTTGGTGAAGCGTGTGCTGGTCGCGCCGGAATTGATGGTGGAGGACGCGATCGCCATGCTGGCCGAGGCGGCGAAGGTGGTGGCGGAAGGGGCCGGCGCTGCCGGGTTGGCGGGGCTGCTGGCGCACCGCGATCGTTTCGCCGGCAAGCGCGTGGGGATTGTGGTGTGCGGCGGCAATATCGACGCCCGCATTCTGGCGAATGTTCTGCTGCGCGGGCTGCTGCGCGACGGCAGGTTGTTACGGCTGCATATGGATATTCCGGACCGGCCTGGTGTGCTGGCGGACATTGCGGCGCGCATCGGCGGCTGCCGGGGCAATATTCTGGAAGTCAATCATCAGCGTCTGTTTGCCTCGCCGAGCGTTCAGGCGGCGCAGCTTGAGGTGTTGGTGGAGGCGCGGGATCCCGGGCATGCGGCGCAGATCGAGGCGGCGCTGGCGGAGAGTTATACGGTCAAGAGGGTTTGAGCCGGCAGTCTGACGCGCCGACGACAGGCAAAGTGACAGAAGGTAGTTCTTCTTTGAAAAAAAGAACCAAAAAACTTTTACTCTTTGAAGGCGATTGTTTCCAAAGTGCGCACCATAAAGCAAAAGTTTTTTGGTTCTTTTTTTCAAAAAAGAACTACTTCTCCTTTTATTTCCCCCGCACCAGCGCATCGATGAGCGCCGCCCCGTTCGGGCTGCCAAAGCCGGTCACGAGGTCGAAGCCTCGCCCCGCAATATAGCGGCGATTATTGCCTACGACCTCGTCGTGGAAGTCGCGGCGATACGAGCCCGTGGCGCCGATGGTGTAGATCGTTGGATTGAGAAATCCGACCGGCGGCTTGCCGGTGGCGGCTGCCTGCTGGTTGGCCAGCGCGATGAAGCCGGCCCAGAGTGGGGCTGCGTAGCTTGTGCCGCCGTTGCCGGTGTAGCAGCCGCCGTCGTAACAGCTGTAATTGTCGGTGTTCGCGTCGCCGGCAATGTCGGGTACGTTGCGCCGTTTCTTCGATCCGTTGTTGTTGGGCGTAATGAACGGCACCTGGTAGGCGGGGATGGCGATATGGTCGGGCGACGGGCCGCCGCCGCTATAGTGCCAGCCGACTTCGCGTGACCATGCGCCGCCCGGGCCAGTTGTCGTCAGATCGGTGCCGCCGACCGCGGTCACGTATTGGTCGTCGGCGGGCCACACGGCGTCGGCCAGCAGATGGTAGCCTTCATCGCCGGTCGCATCGACGAAGCTTTGGCCTTGGGCTGCGAACTCCTCGAAAATCGGGTCGAGCGTTTCGGGGTCGGCTTTCCAGCCCCACGATGAACTGAGCTGCTTGCTGGTGTTGTCGCTGGCCATCTGGTTCAGCATCGATACGTCGGTGTGGCCGACATAGATGACGAGCTGTTTGAGGCCAGGCGCCATGGAAATGGCTTCCTGCATGTCGAGCACCTGTTCGGAATCGTCGCAGTTGCCGCGGCAGTTGAGGTTGGCGCCGTTCAGGGCCTCTCCCACAATGGGGACGTTGAGGGCCTGTTGCACGTTGCTGAAATAAGCCCGCACGTCGGCCAGGTTGTATCCCCGGTATTCCAGCAGGCCGAGCGACTGGCCGGCGCCGTTCAGCGTTGTGCCGCCGTAATAGGCGGCACGGATGTCGCTGCCGATGAAATTGCCGTTCGGGCCGGAGCCGGTTCCGCCATTCGATGCAGGCTTTGCCTGATCGCCGCGGATCAGATGTGGGGTTGGCAGATCGTAATCGTCGAGCCCCGAAATGTGCAGGATGGGCACCGCGGTGTCCGGCGTGGGTTCACGATCGGGAGCGTAGAAATTCCGCGCTTCGGTGGGGTGCTGGTACAGGCCGATGGTTACGTGCAAAGCACGCTCCACGTCGGCCACGGTTCCGTACAGATCGAGCACGCGGCGGTTTGCCGCAAGCGCGCGGGGATGCAGGTTGTAGGTGGCGGCGAAATTCAGCAAGGATGCATATTCGGCCTCGGTGGGACCGAACCGGGCGGTGAAGTCGGCGACCGTCAGGTAGTGCCGGAAGGAAGGGCTTGCGGGGTCGTAGAGGCTGTGGAGCAGGGCGCGCAAGGCGGGTTCGTTATGGAGCGGCAAGGAGATCGCGAGTTCCATGGTTTGCGTGGGTGCGGGGGCGCCGATCAGGCGGGCGATATGGCGGGAAACAGCGTCGGGCACGTCGGATGTCGCGGCGTGTGCCGAACCGGCCGTGAGCAGGGCGAGGACGGGAACGGCGTGTTTCCAACCAATCATTTTGTCGCTCCGGTAGGTTTTGGAAAAATGTTCCAGACAGAAAAAGCCTCGCCTTCGGCATGGCAACCCGCATTCCGCTTCGCGCCATGACGGGCTACGCCATGTCGGTTTGGAGAGTCACAAGAGCAAAGGTTTCTTGGTTCTTTTTGTTCAAAAAAGAACGACTTCTTACTCGCAAGCCTCCACATACAAAGCCGCCACCGCTTCGATCAGCGCCCGCTCAGCGGGACCGAAACGGTCCAGCGCCGGGCTGTCGATATCCAGAACACCCGAGAGTTTTCCGGCGATGCTCAGCGGCACGACGATTTCGCTCAAGGACGCTGAGTCACAGACAATGTGGCCGGGAAATTCATGCACGTCGGGCACGATAATGGTTTCGTTACGCAAGGCGGCGGTGCCGCAAACGCCCTGGCCCAGTCTGATGCGGGTGCAGGCCGGCTGGCCCTGGAACGGGCCGAGCACGAGCGTGTCGCCCTGCAGGAAATAAAAGCCGGCCCAGTTGAGGCGGGGCAGGCGGGTGAAAATGAGGGCGGCGGTATTGGCCGCGTTGGCGACCGGGTCTCGCTCGCCGGCGAGCAGCGCGCGCAGTTCGGGCAGCAGGTCGTCGTCCTGAACGGCGGCGGCGACGCTCATGCGGGCGGCGATGGGGCCGGCTCGAATTTCAGCGCCACACCGTTCATGCAGTAGCGCTCGCCGGTCGGGCGCGGGCCGTCGGGGAAGACGTGGCCGAGGTGTCCGCCGCACTGGGCGCAGTGCACCTCCACGCGGCGCATGCCGTAGGAGGTGTCGACATTGGTGCCGATCGCGCCCTCGACCGGTTTGTAGAAACTTGGCCAGCCGCTGCCGCTTTCGAATTTCGTCGCGCTATCGAACAGCACGGCGTCACAGCCCGCGCAGCGATATTGGCCCGGGCGTTTTTCGCTGTTGAGGCCGCTTTCGCCGGCGCGCTCGGTGCCGTGCATGCGCAGGACGCGGAACTGGTCGGGGGTAAGCGTTGCCGCCCACTCTTCCTCGGTTCGATCGACGGGAGGCTTCGTGCCGGTGTCGGCGGCGGACATGCAGGCTGCTCCGTAAGGCGTTAACAGTTACCCCCATGTAGCAATGCCTGCGAGGCAGAAAAGGGGGCGTGGGTTGCGACTCAGGCGGCCCGGTGTAAGCCAGCGGCGGCAAACCGCTTGCCGGAGGGGGCGGCGCGACGATGCAGGCCGAGACGACGCCCGGTTCGGCATGGACGGCAGGGTGGCGGCTGGCGTTGCTCTATGCGGTCCTGGCCGCGGTGGTCATCGCCCCGGTGCTGGCGGTCAGTGTGCCGGTGCTCGGCGATTACCCAAATCACCTTGCCCGTATCCACATACTTGAAAGTTTCGGGACCGGGTCGAAACTCGCGGCGTATTACGAGCCGGCGCCACGCCTGGTGCCGTATCAGGCGATGGATGTGGTGGTGGGCGCGCTCCGCACTGTCTTGCCGCTGTACGCTGCCGGCCGCGTGTTTCTCGCTTTGTGCCTGCTGGTGCCGCCCGCCGCCGCCGGTGCCTTGCGGTTCGCGGTGTATCGACGGGTCGGTCTCGCACCCGCCGCCGGGTTTCTGGTGAGTTACAATTTTCTGATTTCACGCGGGCTGGTGGATTATCTGTTTTCCGCGGGCCTCGGTCTGGCGCTGTTCGCCGCCTGGCTGGGCATGGCCGCGGGGCCGCGCTGGCGGCGGGCGGCGCTCTGCGGCGCCGGTCTCGCTGTCGTGTTTCTCGGCCATGCCTACGCGGGCGTCACGTACTGCATCCTGGTCGCGGGGGACCAGGTGTGCATTGCGGTGCGACGGCGGTTCCGGCCTGCCGCCGCGGTGGCGCAGGACTGGGCGGCCGCGGCTGCCCAAACGCTGCCTTGCCTGTTGCTGGCGTGGGCGTTCGGCGCCAGCGGGGCCTTCGGAGGCGCCGCGGTGACCCGCTATGGCACGATCGCCGGCAAGGTTGCCGCCCCGTTCACGCCGGTGCTATTTCCGGGGCCGGAATGGATTTTCGCCGCGTTCGCGCTCCTGCCGCTGGCCGTTCTGGTGTGCTGGGTTGCGCGACGCGTTCGGCTGCACCGGGCGCTGGCTGGCCCGGCGCTCGCGGTGGCGGCAGCGGCGGCGGCGGCGCCCTCGGTGCTGTTCAATGCGTGGGCGACCGACATGCGGCTGCCGCTCGTGCTGGCCATGGTGCTGATTGCCGGGCTGGCGCCGGCACGGCCGCTCGGGCGCCGGATTTTACGGGCAGCCGTCGCGGCGCTCTGCGTGATGGTGGCCGTGCGATCGGCTGCGACGTTCGTTCTGCTGCGGCAACTCGACGCGCAGGCGGCGGAGGTCCGGTCTTTGCTGCGCGCCCTGCCGGAGGGCGCGCGGTTGCTGGTGGTCGACACCGGGCAGGCGGGCGCGCCGCTGCGCCTGGTCTCGCCATTGCTCACCGGGCATCTTGGCTTGCTCGCAACGTTGGACCGCGACGCGTTCGTGCCGTTTCTATTGACCGGTGCGACCCCGGTGGAGGTGCGGCCCGCTTTCCGGGCCGCGTCCTCGCCAAATGCCGGGGCGATCGATATGGCGCAATTACGCGACGGCGCGGTGAGGACGGATCAGCCGGGTGTGGTGATACCTTATGGGTATGGGGGAAATGTTTACTGGCTGGGTTGGAAGTCGAAGTTCGATTTCGTTTTGGTGATGAATTTTGGCGGCGATCCGGGGGCCTTGCCGGAGGGGCTGCGGGAGGTTGGGCGGGCGCCGGTGGCGGCCTTGTACAAGGTTGACGGCGGGTGGGCTTTGCCGCGTTGAGTGCCGTTTTATTCGAACCCGCGTTGAGACTGACTCTTCGAAGAAGGCCAGGGGGTTTCACCCCCT
>CAJCIS010000147.1 GCA_903970435.1 Acidobacteriota bacterium
GGCGACGATGCGTGTCGTCGGCTCGATCACCCAGCGGCGGAACTGCGCCGGCGGCAGCACACCGGACCAGCTGTCGAACAGCATCAGCGCATCGGCGCCGGCGCCGACCTGGGCATCGAGGTAGGTGATGGTGGCCTCGACCAGGATGTCGATCAGGGCGGCGAAGAAGTCCGGCTGGTGATAGGCCATCAGGCGGGTGGCGGCGAAATCCTTTGAGCCGCCGCCCTCGACCATGTAGCAGGCCACGGTGAACGGACTGCCGGCAAAGCCGAGCAGGGTGCACGCGTCCGGCAAAGCCGCCCGCACGCGGCGAACCGTCTCCATCACGGGTGCGGTTTCGGCCGGCGCGCGGGCAAGATCGAGCTGTTCGAGGGCGGCGTTATCACGGATGGGGGTCATCACGGGGCCTTCGCCATCCACGAAGCGCAGATCCTGGCCGAGTGCCCAGGGCAGCACCAGGATGTCGCTGAACAGGATGGCGGCATCCATGCCATAGCGCCGCACCGGCTGCAGGGTGATGTCCGTGGCCAGCTCCGGCGTCATGCAACGGGCCAAAAAGCCGCCGGAGCTTTCCCGCAAGGCGCGGTATTCAGGCAGGTAGCGGCCCGCCTGCCGCATGAGCCACGCCGGCGGAGGCCACACCGGCTCGCCGCCGAGAACGCGCATCAAAGGTTTGTCGGTCATGTTGTTTGGGGCACGTCCTGGCGAAAGCCGGCTCGTCGGCGCACCCTTCCTTAGAAAAGATTCTTAAAAGAGAAAATAGGGGAGGTAGTAGGGGCTGTGGACGGTGTGGTACCCCGGTTGCAGGATCTCATCCCGGTTTTCTCCACATCAGGCGCGGCCCGCAAACCCCTGAGGAATTAACAGTTTGGTAATCTATCCCGAAGCCCGTGAGAAGGCAGGCCGGCTTTTTCCATGTGCCTGGGTCCGGTGGGGTTGTCCCCATCTTTCCTTTGGCGCCATGGCGAGGCACGCTGCGGGCGCCACTTATCCCCGGTATCCACGCATGGCACACAAAAGATGACCCGGGCCGCATGACCGGGCCGCATGACCCAGGCAGCATGACCCGGGCCGCATGACCCAACAACGGCTCAATCTTCACCTGGTGTCGGATGCCACCGGTGAAACCTTGAACTCCATTGCCCGGGCAACGGTTTCGCAGTTCGAGCCGGTCACGGTGAATTATCATCGCTGGAGCCTGATCCGCACCCGTTTCCAGCTTCACCGCGTGCTGGAGGGGGTGGAGAGCGAACCCGGCCCCGTGCTGTCCACTGTGGTGGACAGGGCCCTCCGATCGGACCTGGAAACCGCGTGCCAGCGCCTCGGCGTGCCGGTGGTCAACGTGCTCGACCCGGTGATTGCCATGCTGCAGGACCAGGTGGGCGCCCAGGCCACAGCGCGTCCCGGCAAGCAATATGTGCTGGACGCGGACTATTTCCGCCGGATCGACGCCATTCATTTCGTGCTGGCGCATGATGACGGCCAGGCACAGACCGGCATTGCGGAGGCCGACGTGATCCTGGTGGGGGTGTCGCGCAGCAGCAAGACGCCCACCAGCTTCTACCTGGCCAATCGCGGCATCAAGGCGGCCAACGTGCCGCTGGTGCCGTCGCTGCCGGAACCGCCCGGGCTGGAGGCACCCCATTGCCCGGTGATCGGCTTGACCCTGGATGCGGAGGCGCTGATCGAAATCAGGCGCCACCGGCTGAAGCTGATCGCGCAGGGGCACGGGGCCGGGCACATCCGCCAGGACAGCAGCGAGTATGTCGACATGGATGCCGTCAAGGCGGAGCTGCTCTGGGCGCGGCGGCTCTGCACGCGGCGGGGCTGGCCGGTGATCGATGTGACCCGCCGGTCCATCGAGGAGACGGCGGCCACGGTGCTTCAGCTGATGCAGGCCTGGCACGCGCGGCACGATCGGGCAACTGGTTGATAAGATGGAAGGAAAGTAGTTCTTTTCTTCAGAAAAGAACAGCTTCCTAACCTTATTCCGGCCAGACCCGTGGCCTTGAGCCTTTGCCTTGTCGGGGGCATGGTGCGCCGCCCAACCCATCCGGGAGTTGTTAATGCGCCGTTTCGCCTTGGTCGCCGTCCTCCTGCTGACAGGGTGCTCCGGCTCCGGGTTCTGGCGCTATGAGGAGGATACCTTCACCTTCCCCTGGCAGAATCCGAACCAGCCGGTCAGCAGCAGCGAAAACTTCGCGGCCTCGCGGCACGGCACCAAAACCGTCGAGCCGCCGCATCTGCAAACCGAGGCCGGCGATATCTGGCCGGGACCTACCCAACCGGTGCCTACCCTGAAGGATTTGCAGAAGCAGCAAACCGCTGAAATCAACAACCCGGCCGCCGGCGGCCTGGCGCCCTTGCCGCCGCTGCCGTCGCTGCCGGGCTACGAAATCTCGGCACCCGAACCGGGCAGTCCGGCGCCCGCCAACCTGTTCCTGGGCGGCGCGGTGGGTCTTCCCGGCGGCCGCAGTGCCACGACGAAATATGGCGTCGCCGGCGCGCCGCCGAGCGCGCCGCCGTCACGGGCGCAGACCACGGCAGGCGGCAACATCGTGGTGCCGAACGGCAACGGCACCAACACGGTGATTTCGCCCACCGGCAAGGTCACCGTCGTTCCCGCCGACAAATAGACGCCTCACCCATGGCCGAGGTGCGCATCCTGTATTTCGCCTGGCTGCGCGAGCGTGCCGGGCGCGGCGAGGAGGCGCTGACCTTGCCGCCCGATGTGGCCACGGTGGGCGCGCTGATGGATTGGCTCGGCCGCCGCGACCCGGCACTTGCGGAGGCGTTCGCCATGCGCCGCGTCGTGCGCGCGGCGGTGAACCAGAATTTTGCGTCGGCCGAAACGCCGGTGGCCGCGGGCGACGAGGTGGCGTTTTTTCCGCCGGTCACCGGGGGTTGAAAGACTTCGGCTCTCGCGCCGGCGCAAAGGTTTGGGCCATGTCCGATAAGT
The DNA here is from genome assembly GCA_903970435.1 of Acidobacteriota bacterium. Classification (GTDB taxonomy): domain Bacteria; phylum Pseudomonadota; class Alphaproteobacteria; order Acetobacterales; family Acetobacteraceae; genus CAJCIS01. The sequence continues at coordinate 2,960 of CAJCIS010000147.1, forward strand.
CAGGGATTGCATCACGAGCAAAAGTCTTTTGGTTCTTTTCTTCAGAAAAGAACGGCTTCCTTTCCTTTCGCGGAGCCTGAGACAATGGGCACTGTCCGCGTCCAGCCCGAGGATTTTTCGCCCGGCGCGGAATTCGACGCGTTGCTGGCGCGCGCCCCCGGTGCGGGCGGCCTCGGCAGCTTCATAGGCGTGGTGCGAAGCAACGCGGCGCAGCCGATCGTTGCCATGACCTTGGAGCATTATCCGGCAATGACCGTCGCGGCGATCGCGTCGATCGTCGGCGCGGCCGAAACGAGATTTGACTTGCTGGGATGCACGGTCATTCACCGCTTCGGCCGCTTGCTGCCAGGCGACCGTATCGTGTTCGTGGCGGCCGCCGCGGCGCACCGCCGGGCGGCCCTGGATGCCACGTCGTTCCTGATCGACTGGCTGAAGACGAAGGCGCCGTTCTGGAAGCGCGAGGAAATGGCCGACGGAACCGCGCGCTGGGTCGAGGCCGCCGCGCAGGACGCGCAAGAGGCGGATCGGTGGAACATGGGATAGGGAAGCGGTTCTCTTCTGAAGAACAGAACGGCTCTTTCGCTTAACCTTCGTTTCCGAATTATTAACCCGCACGCGGCAAGACTACCCTGGCTAGCGCCAGAGGTTGATGAACTTGCGGGCACCGTCGCTCAAGGCGAACCTGTTTTGGCCGCTGGCTTTGCTTTCGGTTCTTGTGTTCGCCGGGGTCGCGGCGGCCGGGCTGGGGCTGCTGACGGCGTTCGACATTGCCGCCCGGAATCGGGAGCAATCGGTGGTGCAGAACGGCATCTCCGGCCGCATGGGCGAAGTGGCGCATATGGCGACGGGCGAGTGCATGTGGGACCAGTCGGTGCGCAACCTGGACAACCGGTTCGACCCGGCCTGGGCACAGCTCAATATCGGCGCCTATTTCAACCAGAGCGACGGGTTCGCCGCCTCCTTCGTCATGGATGCCGCCGATAGGCCGATCTATGCCGCGCGCCTGAGCGACGCGGTCGACCCGGCAACATTCTATCAACGATTTGCCGGCGGCGCCGGCTCGCTAGTGAAGGAAGTGCGCGCGGCGGAAGCCTTGCGCGGCAAGAAAGGCGCGCCGGTGGTGAGCCAGGCGCTGGCGGACGCCGTTCAGGCGACCACGCTGGCCGATGTCGGCGGCAGCCTCTACATCCTGACGGCGACGCTGGTGCAACCGGATTTCGGCACGGTGAGGCCGAAGGGACCGCGGGCGCCCATCGTGATCACGGCCATGGCGATGGACCAGGCGTTTCTGAACTCATTCGCGGATCGGTTCCTGCTCCGCAATGTGCGCATTCATGTCGGCAGCGGCGATGTTGCCCAAGCGTCGGGCGCGCCCGGCGCCGCCCACATTGCGCTGAAGAACCATCGCGGGGTCGACATTGCAACGCTCGAATGGACGCCGCAGATGCCCGGGCAGGTTCTGCTGCGGCAACTCGGCTTGCCCGTGCTGGGGATCCTGGCGTGCCTGGCCGCCGGCGTGCTGTTCCTGTACCATCGTGGTCAAAAGATCGCCGAGGTGCTGATGACGAGCGAAGCGCGGGCGACGCACATGGCCTACCATGATGCGTTGACCGGCTTGCCCAACCGGCTGCTGTTCTTCGACCGGCTGGGCCATGCCTTGCACCAGATGCGCCGAACCGATGAGACGATCGCCGTGTTGCTGATCGATCTCGATCGTTTCAAAGATGTTAACGACACGTTCGGGCATCCCGCCGGCGACGACCTGATCCGCCAGGTGGGCAAGCGGTTGGCGGCGCAGTGCAGATTGCCGGATACGTTCGCCCGCCTGTCCGGCGACGAATTCGCGATCATTCAGACCGGAACGTCCGTGTCGGCGGCAGCGTCGCTGGCGACGCGGCTTGCGGAGGCGATGACGCAGCCGATCGAGCTCGAGGCGGGCCGGGTCTTCATCGGCTGCTCGATCGGCATTACGATCATACAGGATGCCGGCATCGATCCGGCCGAGGCGCTGCGCCAGGCGGACCTGGCATTGTACCGGGCCAAGGATACCGCCAAGGGTCAGTTCTGCTTCTTTGAAATCGAAATGGACCTCGTCATCAAGGCGCGGCGGTCGCTGGAATCGGATTTGCGTGACGCCTTGGCGCAGGGCGCGCTTCATATGTGTTACCAGCCGCAGGTCAACGAACGCGGCGGCATGGTGGGGGTGGAGGCGCTGGTGCGCTGGCGGCACCCGGAACGAGGTGAAATCGGACCCTCGTTCTTTGTGCCGGTCGCCGAAGAGTCCGGCTTGATCCTCGATCTGGGCATGTTCACGCTGCGGCGCGCGTTCGAGGACAGCAAGCGGTGGAAGCATTTGAGGGTGGCCGTCAACGTGTCGGCCAAGCAACTGCGCATGCGCGATTTCGCGGCAAGGGTCATGGCGCTGGTGCACGAAATCGGCGTCGATCCCGGGCGCTTCGAGCTGGAAATTACCGAGGGGATTTTGCTGGGCGACGACCCCGACACGCACGACATGCTGAACCGGCTTCGCAGTGCCGGCTTTTCCCTTGTGCTGGACGATTTCGGCACCGGCTATTCCAGCCTGAGTTATCTTCAGCGCTACCCGATCAACAAGATCAAGATCGACCAGTCTTTCATTGCCAACCTGGGGGTCGAGGCGGAGTCCGAAGCCGTCATCGGCGCGATCGTGAAGCTGGCAAAAGCGCTCCGGCTTTCGGTCATTGCGGAGGGGGTGGAAACTGCCGAACAGGTCGCGCGCCTCAACGCGACAGGCTGTTTCGACATGCAGGGCTATTTGTTCGGCAGGCCGGTCGGGGCGGAACAGATCGATGAATCCGTCTCCAGCGTGTCGGCGCTCAAGAAATAAGGAAGCCGTTCTTTTTTGAAAAAAAGAACCAAAAAACTTCTGCTCCTGGTGCATGCCGTAGCCCGGCATGGAGCGTAGCGGAATGCGGGGTCTCCCGGCTAATCGCCCGATGGAGACGCGCTGGCCGCTCTAGAAACTTCCGCTCCAGGCCTTCGCAATCGCCGCGGTGCCTGCCGGCGTCGTTGTCAGCCCGATATGGCCCACGCCGGGCACGATATCGACGCGTGTCCCCGGCCTGCCGGCGGCCAGTGAAGATTGCAGCTTGTCGCTCAAGAACATTTCGTCGTCCGCACCGTCCATCGCCATGAGCGGCCGGGAGGTGCGGCGCAGGTCGCCGAGGTAGTCATCGTCGGGCGCAAAATTCAGCAGCAGACGGTAGGAATAGGTCGGCGTGAGATGGTTCGGGTTGCCCGGCGGCAGGGCAAAGGCAAGCGCGGGTAATCCATCGAAGGACGCGATGCCGACCTGGGTCAGCAGCGAAAGCGCCACGATGCGCGGAATTGCGATATCGTACCATCCCCCGGCGTTGCCTCCGGTGCGGGCGTTGGGGGCATCATAGCGCAGATAGGGTGCGAGCAGGATGACGCGGCTGAAGCGGGGGCCGAGCCGGCTGCCGGCGATCCGCAGAGCGAAGCCGCCGCCGGCGGAGAAGCCGATGAGCGTGGTTTCGGCTGCATGATGTGTGTGGTCGAGGGTGTTCAGCAGGTCCTCGAGGTCGTCTTCCAGTTGGCCGATATAGGCGATGTCGCCGGAGCTGCCCGATTCGCCGTGGCCGCGGATATCCGGCGCGACCACGGTGGCGCCGGCGGCGGCGAGCGCCTTTGCCGTGGCGTGCATGCTGATGGAGGAGCCGGCCGAGCCGTGGATCAGGACGACCAGCCGGTCTGTTTTTGGCAGGTCCGGGTTGGCGTTGTAGCGCCGGTAGGCCAGTTGGGTGCCGTCACGCGCGGGGTATTTCGTCGGTGGCGGGAGATCCGAGAAGTCGACCTTGCGAAACGGATCAGCGACGCTCGCCATGGGCGGCGGCGCCACCGGTTTGTCGAACGCGATCGTTCCGGCCAGCGCCGCCACCACCAGCAGGATCAAGGCGGCGACTGTTATCAGGATGACGCGCATCGATGACCTGCCCTCCGGTACGGACTGACGCCGGGTGCGAACAATATGATATAAGAGCGGCGTTGGCCGCAAACCTTGCGGCACGGAGCCGTGTGAGGAGGGGAGCATGAAGATTCATCGGGCCAGGGAAGTCCTTGAGGTCACCGACGCGGACCTGACCGGGTCATCCTTTAACGATGTTAAAATGAAGGACGTGACGTTCGAGAACATCAACATGTCCGGCATAAGGATAAACGATGCCAACCTGTCCGGTGCCGAAATCACAAACGCCAACGTCACCGGCATGACCATCGATGGCATTCAAGTAACCGACCTGCTGCGCGTGTTCCGCGGCCAATGAGCCAAAGTTTTTTGGTTCTTTTTTTCAAAAAAGAACGGCTTCCTACCCTTCCCCTTGCGCAATCTCCCACCCCGTCCGCGCACAGGCCCGCACCATGTTCATATAAAGATGCGCCCGGGAATCGGCCGCGTTGCCGCGTTGCGACCGGTCGTACACGCCCTGCCCGATGGCCGCCGAGCGGAACGAGGAAAAGGCGAGATAGGTGTTGAACGCCGGCGGCGGACAGGCGCGGCCCACCCCTTCGCAATACCGGGCGATCAGGTCGGCCTCGCTTGGGATGCCCATGGCCAGAAGGTCGAGCCCTTTGAGGCCGCGGAAGGGCGCGCCGTCGTGCGGCAGGTGGTAGAAGCTGCACAGATAGGCGAGGTCGCTGAGCGGCTGGCCGATGGTGCATAATTCCCAGTCCAGAATGGCCAGCAGGGTGGCGCTGTCCTCGGCGAACATCAGGTTGCCGAGGCGGTAGTCGCCGTGCGCGATGGTCGGGGCATCCTCGGCCGGAACGTTTTCCGGCAGCCAGCGCAGCAGCGCTTCCATGTCCGGGTTCGGTTCGGGGTTGCTGGCGAGATATTGCCGGGTCCATCGGCTGATCTGGCGGGCGACATAGTTTTCCGGCTTGCCGAAACCGCCCAGGCCGACGGCCCGCCAGTCGACGCGGTGCAGCGCGGCCAGGCCGTCGACCATGGCCAGGTAGATGGCGGTGCGTTCGGCCGGCGAAAGATCGGGCAGCTTGATGTCGATCAGAACGCGGCCGTCGATGTAATCCATCAGGTAGAACGGCGTGCCGATGATGCCGGCATCCTCGCACAGCAGGCGCATGACCGGCACCGGCACGCCGGTGGGCGCGAGCGCATGCATGACCGCGTATTCGCGCTCCACCGCGTGCGCCGACGGCAGAATGGCGCCCGGCGGCTTCTTGCGCAGCACGTAGCGGTGGCCGGCCGCGTCGGTGATCCGGAACGTGGGATTGGACTGTCCGCCCTGGAACTGGCGTATCTGCAACGGCGGCACGATGCCCGCCACACGGCCGGCCAGGTAGCCCGCCAACGCGGCCTCGTCGAAGCGGTGGTGCGGCAGCACGTCGACCAGCTCAGGCATGGCAATCCCCAGACAACGAGCGGGGCGACGGCCCACGCCCGGTCACGCGCATGCAGGCTGCGCACACCGCGGGCAACCCCCCCGGCGGGCGGCCCGGCTAGCAGTCGTTGCCGCGGAAGGTCCAGCTTTGGACTGTGCCGCCGAGCAGGTCGAAAGTGGTTTCGCAGTCGCGCTGCACGATTTCGGGCGGGAAACCGCCCCAGCCGCCCCAACCGCCGCCCCAATAGCCCCAGCCCCATCCGGGACCAAACCCGTAATCGCCGGGAATCGTCACCAGCTTGTTGCGGCTATAGGCGAGATATTTGTGCCCGCCCGTCTCGATCGTGCGGCTCGGCACGCCGAGGGTTTTCACCACCTCGGCTTCGGATTTGCCGACCAGTGCGTTCATCGCCGAGACGTGCTGCGGGTTGGGATACGCGCATGCCGCCAGTGCCAGCACGGATGCGATGGAAAGGGACTTTGCGGGGTGCTTCATGGACTTGCCCTTTGCCGCCAAAGGCGACTCCTCGTAGGAAGGAAGTAGTTCTTTTTTGAAAAAAAGAACCAAAAAACTTTTATCATTTCCTATAAATAGGATCAGCCGCCCCCGGCAACCAGAGTACCTGCTCGATGCTGTCCGCACCCGCGGCCAACATCGCCAGCCGGTCGAACCCCAGCGCAATGCCCGCGCAGGGCGGCATGCCCGGCAAAGCCGCAAGGAAATCCTCGTCCATCTCCCAATCCGGGCCGGACAAGGCATGGCGGCGGGCGCGATCCGTAACAAACCGGGCGCGCTGTTCGGCCGGTTCGGTCAGCTCCTCGAACGCGTTGGCCAGCTCCAGGCCGGCGGCATAAATTTCGAAACGAAGTGCAACGCGGCCGTCATGCGGGTCGCGCCTGGCGAGTGCCGCCTGGGCGGCCGGCCAATGGGTGAGGAACGTGGGGTGGTCGCGGCCAAGATGCGGCTCCACGCGCTCGAGCAGCAGGCGGAAGAAAAGATCCTCCCAGTCCTCGCCCTCGCGGTGCGCGGCGCCCGAGGCCGCGGCCAGCGCCGCCGCGTCGCCGGCGCTCGCCAGCACATCGGTGCCGGCCCAGCGAAAAAACGCCTCGGCGACGGTGATGCGATCGAAACGCGCCAGGCTGGTGGTGACGCCCCGGCAGGTAACGCATGGCGGCAGCACGGCCCTGAACAGCGCTTCGGTCTCGTCCATCAGGGCGGCCATCGAGGCGCCGGGGGTGTACCATTCCAGCATGGTAAACTCCGGCGCGTGGGTGGCCGACCCCTCCGCGTTCCGCCACACCCGGGCGAACTGGAAGATCGGGCCCGCCCCGCCGGCCAGCAGCTTCTTCATGGCGAATTCGGGACTGGTGTGCAGCCACAGCTTCACGGTCTCGCCGCGCACCGTCTCGAACCGGGTGGCGAAGGTGCGGACATGCACCTCCTCGCCGGGAACCGGCACGGCGTAGGGCGTTTCCACCTCGGTGAAGCCGCGGGCCTGGAAGAACGCACGCGTGGCCGCGGTGAGCAATCCGCGCCGCCGCAGCATCGGCAGCCGCGCGGCCAGGCTTTCGGCGTTCCACCATGGCTGCGTCATGCCGCGATCAAGCAAGCCGCTCGTGCGAGATCAAGGCGGCACCGGCCCGCACCCCCGCCCCTTCTTGCCCGGGCGGCGGCCACCGGGTAGACACCCGGCTCCTCAGCCAGAGTTTTTCGGCCCCATGAAGCAGCAGGCAAACCTGATCCGTGCCGGCCAGGTGATCGAGCATGACGGCCGCCGCTGGACCGTGCTGAAGCAGCAGATCATCACGCCCGGCAAAGGCGGCGCGTTCATCCAGGTGGAAATGCGCGACCTCAAGACCGGCAACAAAACCAACGAACGCTGGCGCACCGCCGACACGGTCGAACGCCTGCAGACCGACAACAAGGACTACACCTACAGCTACACCGACGGCGACAACATGGTGCTGATGGACCCGGAAACGTTCGAGCAGACGCATGTGCCGCTCGCGCTGCTCGGCGACTCCGCGCCGTTCCTGCAGGACAACATGACCATCGACGTGGACCTGGTGGAGGGCGAACCGGTCGGCGCGCATCTGCCGGCCACCGTCACCTTGGAAATTGTCGAGGCGGATCCCGTGGTGAAAGGCCAGACCGCGGCGAGCAGCTACAAGCCGGCGATGCTGTCGAACGGCGTGAAAACCTCGGTGCCGCCGTTCATCGAAACCGGCGAGCGCGTCGTGGTGCGCACCGACGATGGGTCCTACGTCGAAAGGGCCAAGTCCTAGTCGCCATCCCGTAGTCGTCGGCATCGCCTCCGGCGGGCGGGGGGTTTCACCCCCCCTGCACCCCCCACCGGCGGCACGCCGGTGGGGGTCCAGGGGGCAAAGCCCCCGGTCGCCGAAGGCAATGCCGATGAGTCAAGACCAGGCGCGGTTGTAGCCTTCAGTTACGGCCCGCCGATCAGCTTGGTGCCTGCGCAAGGGTCCGAATACCAGGGTCCCACCCATTGGTAGGGGGCCACGTTCCCCACGCCGGGAAATTTGTGCGGCGTATCGAACGCCTCTTTCCCATTCGACCCGGTGGTGAACATTTCGTGGATGAAGGCGTAAGGGGCATACACGCCATTATACACCCCAACCCCCAGCACGGACGCCGTCATCGCGGCGGCGAACGCGGCGGCATAGATCGCCTCGGGCGTGCCCTGCTTCGGCACGCCCGGCGGCAGGCCGTCATATAAAAGCTGGGTCGTGTCATCCAGCGCCTGCGCGGTGCCGGCCGGCACCGGCAGGTAGCCTTGGGAAATGACGTAGGCGGTATTGTAGCACCGGTCCCGCGCGGCGCCGGTCCGGGCATCCGCGGTGCAGATCCGGTCACCGCGGCCGCCCCAGAATGCATGGCCCGCCGTAATGATCCGTTCGACCGGCGTCGGTTTTGCCGGCGAAACATATTGCGTCTGCGGCGCGTTCAGATCGAAGGCGCCGATATCCAGCGTATAACCGGCATCCCCGGCAACCAGCGTGCGCAGGCCGGCCGGCACGAGCGGCAGCAGGTCGTTGGCGTTCAGCACGATGCCCACGCCGCCCGCGGAATCGCCCGTCAGCAGCAGGCCGGAAGCAGCTTCCACCTTGGCCAGCACGTCGGTCAGCGCCGCCAGCGCGATCGCACGGCCGCGGAAATACCAGGTCTGCGCGGCGTTATCGCGCGTGAACGGAAGCTGCGAGGGCGCCTTGTCGCCGGTCCAGAAGTCGCTGGAGCAGTACAGCACCCGCACCGCCGTGGCGTCATAGAAATCGGGGTTGACGGCCTGGTCCGCCGAGAGAATGCCATCCAGGGTCGGGCCATGGCTGCGGCCGGATTTCAGCCCCTTGGTGCTGATGAGGCTTTTCGACCGCTTGCCGCAATCGCCGTTGTCGGCGCAGTACCCGCCGCCTTGCAGCGCCACCACCAGGCGCTGCGCCCCCGGGCCGAACCCCTCCCGGAGGATATAGCCCCCCGGCGTGCCGTCGGCACACAGCGCCTCCGGGTAGGTCTTGCTGTCCAGCAGGAACACCGTTTGCGGGTTCGCCTGCCCCTTGGAATGGGTAAATCCGGCCACCGCCACCGCGCACCCGTCCGCATGAGCCGCGCGCGCCGCCAGCATACCCGCCAGTGCAGCACGTTGAACCGACAAAAGTTTTTTGTTTCTTTTTTTCAAAAAAGAAATACTTCCTTCCTTTCGGGGGCCTACCCTATCCCTTGCCCGGCCGCCGGTCCTAAAGTGCCGCATGGCTCCTCGTCTATCGCCCCACCTCGTCGTCATGCAAAACGCCGCGCAGAAGGCGGCCAAGCGTCTGTTGCGAGACTTCAATGAAGTCGAGCAGTTGCAAGTCAGCATAAAGGGCCCCTCGGACTTTGTCAGCCAGGCGGACGTCCGCGCCGAGGCGATCCTGCGCGAGGAGCTGGAAAAAGCCCGCCCCGGCTACGCGTTCCTGATGGAGGAGAGCGGGGCGTCCGGCAGCGACAACTGGACCTGGCGGTGGGTGGTGGACCCGCTCGACGGCACCACCAACTTTCTGCACGGCATTCCGCACTGGGCGATCAGCATCGCGCTGCAGCGGCGCCTGGCCGACGGCACCATCGAGCCGTCCGCCGGCGTGATCTACAGCCCCGCCGCGGACGAAATGTTTTGGGCGGAGAAGGGTGGCGGCGCGTTCCTGAACGAGCGGCGGCTGCGCGTATCGGCCCGCCGCGACCTGAAGGACGCGCTGTTCGCCACCGGCATTCCGTTCGCCGCCGTGCTGCCGCGCAACCGGCTCGCCTTCGCGCGCACCCTGGGGTCGCTGATGCCGCTGACGGCCGGTGTGCGGCGCTTCGGCAGCGCCGCGCTGGACCTCGCCTGGGTCGCCGCCGGCCGGTATGACGGCTATTGGGAGCTCGGTCTGTCCGCCTGGGACGTCGCGGCCGGCGCGGTGATCGTGCGCGAGGCCGGCGGCACGGTCACCCACCCGGACGGCAGCGCGTTCGTGCCGAGCGACACCCCGCCGAACGACTTGGTGGCCGGCAACGCGCATCTCCATCCGAAACTGAGGGAGTTGGTGGCCGAGGGTGTCACCGCGGCGCAGGCCGCATAGGCCACAAAAGAACCAAAAGACATTTGCCCTTGATGCAGTCCCCGACCTGTCGGGCCATGGCGCCAACCTCCGTGCAGGCCCACAGACAAAAGTCTTTTGGTTCTTTTCTTCAGAAAAGAACGTCCTTCCTTCCAGGCCTTGGGTGCAGTGCAGCAAAAAAAGCTTGGCATTAGTAAGGCGCGCTACTAAATAGGAGTGAAGGCCCCGGCACGAAGGGCCGGCCGGCGGGGAGCGTTCGTCCTTTCAGGAGACGATCGCATGGTTCGCAGTTTCGGAATTATAGCCGCCCTCGGCCTGGCGCTGGTGCCCTTCGGCGGCGCGGCAGCACAGGAAAACGCGGCGCCACCGCCCGATGTACAGGCAAAATTTCAGCAAGCGGCCCTGAAAAGCTGCAATGACGATCTGGACCGGAATCACTTTGATTACGCATCGATAGACGATTGCGTGTCCTACAAGGTGGCCAGGTTGAACCGGTCCTATCGCGCGGCGGGGTCGCAAACGGCGGCGGGCGCGCAGGGGCGTCAGCCTAATTGATGCCATACATCGGCCGGTAGCACAGTGCTCGCGCGTCCGGGCCGGGCGGGATAGCGCGGCAAAGATTGAAGTCGTTCGGGCGCCGCCGGGGCGGCCGTACGGAGGCGCGCGTCTGGCCGGCCTCCGCCGCCTGCCTTTGCACGTCCAGCATCGTGGGTACAAGCCGCGGTGCCGCGGGCCACACGTCACCCGTTTCGACCGTGACGGTCGCAACGTTACGGTGCGGCCAGTTGCAGACCCGGTTCAGGGTTTCGAATTCGGTGGGCGGCCAAGTTGCCGCTTCGTCACGCAGGTAGCATGGTGAACCGGGGTCGGCGCAGGCGGAAACGAGGAGCAGAAGGAAGCAAGGAAGCCGTTCTTTTTTGAAAAAAAGAACCAAAAAACTTTTGCCTGTTGGAAGGGGCATATTACGTTCGGTTCGTGCACCAAAAAGAGCAAAAGTTTTTTGGTTCTTTTTTTCAAAAAAGAACTACTTCTTCTTCTTAACTGGTCACCGCCAAAAGCCCCAGAAAAAGCGTCGGCCCCGGTGTCTTGCCCGCCCCCTCGGCAGGCTCGGACGTGACCATCACGGGCGTGCCGTCCTGCACGCCGAACGGATACCGCACCTGTCCGCCGTCGGGCGGCAGCATGCCGAGCAGCACCGGGGCCTTCTCGGTGCGCGGCCAGGCCCAGAAGCCCAGGCGCCTGCCATCCGCCAGCGCCAGTTTCTGCAGCGGCACGATCGTCAGGGTGCCATCCGACAGCGCCTGCACGCGCACCACGGCCTGCACGCTGCCCGGCGCGGCCAGCAGCGCGACCGCGCGAGCCCACGGCGCCGGCGGCGCCGCCGGCAGGCCGCGCCAGACGAAGACCGCCAGACAGGCCGCCGCGGCAAGGCTCGCCATCGCGAGCGGCCGCCAGAGATTGCGCGGCGCGCGGAACGGCGGAGCGGCGGGCAGGCTGGCCTCGATACGGCGCCACGCCCCGTCGCTGGGCGCCGATGGGGCGGCCAGGTCGGCAAGCGGGTCCAGGCGGATCCGCCAGGCGGCGATGGCGGCGGCGAGCGGCGCGTCGGTCGCGGCCTGGCGTTCGACGTCGCGTGCCGCCGCTTCGCCGAGCAGGCCGAGCACATAATCGCCGGCCAGCGTGTCGCGCGCGTCCTCGGTGTCGCCGCCGCCGCTCATTGTTCCAGACACCTTTTGAGCGCGGACAATCCGCGCCTTATCATGGATTTGACCGTGCCGAGCGGCATGTCGAGAGTGGCCGCGATATCGGCGTGGGTGCGGCCGTCGATGAAGGCGAGCCTGATCATGCGGCGGCGCGGGGCGTCCAGCGCCGCGAGGCAATGATACAGCGCCCGGCCGTCGGCGCTGGCGATCAGGCGCGCGATCGCGTCCGGGCTTTCATCGGCGAGGTCCGGCGGCGCGGCGGCGGCCACTTCGCGGCCGGCATGGCGCCGCAGATCGAGTGCGCGGTAGCGGGTGAGCGTGGTGAGCCAGGCGCGCGGGGTGCCGCGGGCCGGATCGAATTGTCCGGCCTGCTGCCAGACACGCAGGAAGACGTCGTGCAGCACATCCTCCGCCATTGCCTGGCTGCCGGTGATCCGCAGCGCCAGGCCCTTCAGCCGGGGTGCCTGCAAATCGTAGAGCCGGCGCAATGCGGCACGGTCGCCGGCGGCGCAGCGCGACAGCAGGTCGGACAATTCCGCCGCGGTATCGTCCCACGCTGTATCCAACGTTGTCCGCTCTGCTGTCAGGGTGCGCGGCACCGTAGCGAACCGTGGAATGTGAGCCAAGGCACGACATCACACCCTGAAAAGCAAAAGTTTCCTGGTTCCTTTTTTCAAAAGGGAACGGCTTCCTGAGCCACATCACGCCAGTCGCCCAGGAAGCCGCCAAGGGGTCAGAAAACGCTACGCAGCAACTTCGTCAGGATCGTGACACTCCCCGTCGCCGCGTTGCCGACGGCGGCGGCGAAGATGAGCGACTGGTCGCCGGCATTGCCGGCGTCGATCGGGCCGGCCACGGTCTTGCCGCCGGCGCTGATGGTGAGGGCGAAGGCGGGCCGGAACGGCACTTCGCTGACCTTCGTGTCGCCCGGCTTGATCTTGAACGAGACTTTTTCCGACTTGGCGCCGAGGCTTTCGGCGGTGACGGTGACGGCGGGGGCATCGGCGGCGTGCGCGGTAACGAAACGCACTTTGCCGCTGCCGACCGAACTGACATCGATCGGGTAAACGCCGGCCGTGGGTTCGCCCTTGGTGGAAAGCTCCGCCACGACGGCGCCGAAATCGCCGCTGTTGAGCGTCACGCTGGCGGAAATGACGGCGGCGTTCGAGCAGGGCGAGATCGGGTTGGCCAGCGAGATGGCGACGGTGTAGGTGGCGGCCGGGACGTCGAACGGGCCGGCGATATCGCCGAAGGTGAGGCCCTTCAGCAGGCAGAGGCTGCCGTTGATCAGCACATCGACCGGCAGGGCGGGGTCGATGGTTTTGCCGACGTCGCGGCCCGGGATGCCGTGCACGACAAGGAAGGATGCGGAGCCGCTGGCGGCCGCGGCCGGCGTTATGGCGAGGCAGGTGGCCAGCGTTGCGGCGCAAGCGGCGGCGCGTTGGCGTGGTGCGAACATGGTTGTCTTCCTTTGCCCAGTGTGTTGTCCGCGCCGTCAGTGCGCGCGGATACACTGGTCGTTTGGCAAGGCGCCATGGATGCACCTGTCAGGAAAGTTTCACGGAGGGCGTGGCGGAAGAAGCCGTTCTTTTCTTCAGAAAAGAACGTTCTTCCTACTTAATGCATTGATTTCGGCTGACTTCTTTCGGACGGATACGGCGTGATCAAAGGCCAGGGGCGCATTGCCCTGGCCTTTTGCGACGATCACTTGTCCGCGGT
>CAJCIS010000148.1 GCA_903970435.1 Acidobacteriota bacterium
CGGCGCGGCGGCCGACGCGGTGGCAATTGCGGCGGCCGCGAACGGCGGGCTGGCAGGGTATAATTGGGGCGCGCGCAACCATGTCGGCATTCATCACCCGCTGGCGCGCGCCTTCAAGCCGCTCGGCTGGCTGACCGACCCGCCGGACGTGCCGGTGGCAGGGGATAATATCGTTCCGCGCGTGGCAATCCCGGGCTTTGGCGCTTCCGAACGCATGGTGGTCAGTCCGGGGCACGAAGATCGTGCGCTTTTCGACATGCCTGTGGGGCAAAGCGACAATCCGCTTTCGCCGTATTATGGGGCGGGGGAGGCGGCTTGGGTTGCGGGGGCGGCGACTTCCTTGCTGCCTGGGGCGACAAGGTGGCGGTTGGGGTTGCGGCCGTGAGGAAAAAGGAAGGAAGAACTTCTTTTTTGAAAAAAAGAAGCAAAAAACTTTTGCTCTTGGGTGGAAGGCTGCATGCTCAAATTGGTTGTTTGTGGGCTGGAACGAAGTGGCACCACCGTGGTGTCGGAGTTGCTGCGGCAGGTGCCGGGGGTGGATGCGGGGTTTGAAATCGGCGTGCTGCTGGGACGCACACCGCGTGAATTCCTGGCGATCCAGCCCTTCAGCGGCAACATGCTCTGGAACTGGGGATTGACGCAGGACGCGCTGGCGCAGTGCTGCGACACCGGCGATTTTGCGGCGTTCTACGGGCGGCTGCTGGCCGCTTCCACGGTGATGCGTCCGGGAACCGGAATGATTTTCGACAAGACGCCGCGCTATCTGGCGACGCTGGACGATTGCATGGCCAAGACGCCGGTTCCGTTCATCGTCACCTTCAAGGACCCGCGCGGCACGGTATTTTCCGACTTCAAGGCGGCCGGCGCCGCGGATTTCGATGGCTGGTTCGACGCCTACGCGCCGGCCAAGATCGGCTATATGCGGCTGCATTACGAGCAATTCGAAAGGGTACGCAAAGTGAACGATCCGCGTGCGCTGCTGGTGCGGCTGGAGGATCTCTGCCTGCACCCCGGCACCGTGTGCCCCCGCATCCTGGCGCATGCGGGATTTGATTTCGACTACGCGTATCTGGCGTTCCGCCAAGGCCGCTACCAACCCGCGCCGGTAGGCTCCCTTACAACCGGTCTGCCCTTCGCCTACATGAACGCCCTGGGCAAAACCCGCAGCAACCGCGTGCGTGAAGCATTCGCAGAGTTCCCGGAATGGTTCTTCCCTTGACAGAAAAAAGTCTTTGGTTCCTTTTTTCAAAACAGAACGACTTCCTGGAGCGGCTTCAGTCTGACTGGAAAATCGGCACCCTCCGTCAGGCCGCTCTGGCTCTTTGTTTGAGCGAGCATTTTCATCAGCCCTCAGGCCGCCGGCTCGATAGGCACGATTCCAGTCAGGCTGATAATGCTCTAAAACGTCCGTTCCCGCGCGAACGCCCCCGCCCCCAGCATATAATCCCGCGTCGGCGGCACAGAAGTCTGCGAAGGTGAAAGCTGGATTTGAAAAACCACTTCCCGCTCGCGCCGGAAGGCGAGTTCGGCGCAGGCGAGGTAAAACTCGAACATGCGGCAGAAGCGTTCGTCGTAAAGGGCGCGCACCTCGTCTCGGTTGGCAGCGAAACGTTCGCGCCAGAGCTCGATGGTGCGGGCGTAATGGAGGCGCAGGATTTCGATATCGGTGACCATCATGCCGGACCCTTCGATCGAGGGCATGACCTCGCTGAGGGCGGGCGAGTAGCCGCCGGGGAAGATGTATTTCTCGAGCCAGGCCGCGGTGGTGCCGGGGCCGTTGCTGCGGCCGATATGGTGGATCAGGGCGATACCGTCCTCGGTGAGGCAATTGCGCACGACCTGGAAGAAGGCGTCGTAATTGACGATGCCGACATGTTCCATCATGCCGACGGAGACGACGCGGTCGAAACGATGCCGGACGGTTCGATAGTCGGCCAGTTCGAATTGCACGCGGTCGGCGACGCCGGCGGCGCGGGCGCGGGCGCGGGCGAGGGCGAGTTGTTCGGTGGAGAGGGTGATGCCGGTGACCCGGGCGCCGAATTCGCCGGCCAGGGTGAGGGCCAGGCCGCCCCAGCCGCAGCCGATGTCGAGCACGGTCAGGCCGGGGCGGTCGAGGCAGAGCTTGGCGGCGATGAGGCGTTTCTTGGCGCGTTGGGCTTCTTCGAGCGTTTCGTCGCCGCGGCGGAAATAGGCGCAGGAATATTGCTGGTCGCTGTCGAGGAACAGGCTGTAGAGCTGGCTGTCGAGGTCGTAATGATGTGCCACATGCTTGCGCGCGCGGCCGGCGTCGTTGACCTGGCGCAGGCGGCGCGTGAGGGCGAGCAGGTTCTGGTGCCAGCGCAGCACGGGGTGGCTGCCGCCGGCATTGATGTTGAGGAGCACGAGGTCGAGCAGATCGTAGATGCCGCATCCGGCGGGTTCGAGCGTCCCGTCCATGTAGGCTTCGCCGAACGCGAGGCCGGGGTTGAGCGCCAGGCGGCGCACGGCGCGCCAATCGCGGATGACGACGCCGGCTTGCGAACCGCCGGCACCGCCGAACCGGGTGGTCGTGCCGTCCGGCCAGGTGACGGACAGTTCCCCGTGGCGGATCAGGTGTTTGAACACGGATCCCAGCACAATCTTCATGTCGGCGCGCCTCCTCAGCAACAAGCCGATGGTGGTGCAGGAGTTTCCGGCCCGCAAGGAAGCCAGGGGGGCGGCTCCGGGCGGAGAAGGGCGTGGCGGTTGGCCGCGGCAGGCCCGCATGCCGCGGCGCTCCATGACGGGCTACCGCGGCGGGCAAGGAGGAACCTGGTTAGGGCTTTGCGTTGAGGAGCTGCATGGCGGTTTCGGTGTCGGCGAGCAGCTCGGTCAGTCGGACCCGATCGACGAGGGTCAGGTTCGGACAGGCTTGCACGCGGGCCAGGGTGGATTGCAGCTTGTCACGATACGCGGTTGCCCGGCCGAGCTGGCGGCCGATCGTTTCAAGCTCGCGCAAATCGCGCGCGGTCTGTTCGAGTGACGCGATCTGGCCGTCGGTTGCCACGCCGCTGAATTCCGCCATCGCGCCGTGCAGATGGGTATTGACCGTGTCGGCGAAGATTTTGCCGCAGCCTTCTTCAACGGTTGCGCGGACCTGCTGGATGAGCGCGCGCCGGTTGCCGGCTTGTGTCGGCCGCGATTCGATGGCCTGGAGCAGCGCCGCGCCCTGGCGCAGGCTGTCCAGGTTTGGCGCCTGGTCGGCCAGGGCTCCGGCACCTGCCTGTGTTCGTTTCAGGGCGAACACGATCGCCCCTTCGGTGATGGCGGCGGCGGCGGCGCCCGCCGCGGGTGATTGCGCCTCCACCGCCTCCATCACCAGGTCGGGCCGCGGCATGCCGACGAGCAGCATTCCGGTCGCGGCGACGGCGATGTCGGCCGGCGCGCCCAGCGATGCGGCGACGATGTCGGAAAGGTTCGCAGGGTTGGCCATACCGTCGTGGCTGATCTGTTCGGCGATGATCTGGCGGTCGAGCGCCATCGCCAGGAGTGCGGATATCAGGCGCGCCAGCGGCGCGAAATCGTGGTCGGACAGGCTGGTTTCGATGCGCCAGCGATCCGGCACCGTGGCCGCGGCGAGAATCTGCGCGGCTTCCGGCCACAGCATCCTGCCTAATTCGGCAATGGGCGGGTGGGCGTGCGGCGAGGGGTCTATTTGTTTCGAAGGCGGTCGAATTTGGTTTGAAATCGCAATATCAACCGCCCGCGCGCGTGGTCCCATGGCGGCGCGGACGACGGCTGAAAATGCCGAAAGCGTGTGGCGTGGCACGGTTTGGGCGCCGCGCCGCCATGACGCCGGCGCCACGATCAGCGGGTTCAAGGGTGTGAAGAGGAGCCGGGTGAAACTCAAGGGGCGGGTTGGCTTCAGCACGGCGAGCCGGTCGCGGAAGGGTGCCACCACCGCATCGGCGTCGCCGCGCGCCGGCATGGCGTCGAGCAACGCCACGACACGGGCGAGTTGCTCGTCGCGCGCCGATGCCAGTTCGCGCCGCACGCCGCGAAGCTCGGAATCGGCGAGTCGTGCCGGAGATTCCGGCGCGCCCTGGGTGTTCACGTGTCCCTTCGGGGACGTGCGGATGGCGCGGCATTCTGCCCGGTGTTGCGCCCGGTGTCGCGCCCGGTGTCGCGCCCGTTGTTGCGCCCGTTGTTCCGGGCGATCGGGCGCGGGTCAGGCCGCATACGCAAGGACCGCCTCGTTGCGCGCGATATGCTCGAGCATGACGGACGAGGACTCCCAATCGCCGGCGAGCCGTTTGCTTTTCTGCCGGTCGTGCATCAGGTTTTGCAGGGCGCGGTACATGCCGGCGGCCAGCGGCTCGGCCCGGGGCGCCAGCGGCAGCAATGCCACGACGTCCCGGATCGGCAATGCGCGCCTCCGGTCGGCCTCACGCAGCCGCCACAGCGAATGGATACGGTCCCAGCCGTCGAGCAACCATTCCGGCTGGGAGATGACACCGTCCATCGCGGCGGGGTCGGCGAGCCAGTGTTGCAGGAGGTGACCCATCCGTCCGGTCAGGGTCAGCGCATCGCCGATGGCGGTGGCGACGCGGGTCAGGAGCAGATCGATAATGTCGGCGATCAGCATCACATCGACCTGGGATGTATCGATTTCGGCGGCCGCGGCGCGCAGCCCGTCGCGCATGGCGCTCAGCCCGGCACACATGCGCGGCAGACAGGCGTCCGCGATGTCGGGGCTGACGCCGAGCGGGGCGAGGCGATCGGCCAGTTCTTCCAATGCGTCGGCGATCATATGGGCGTTGCAGCCGACGCGGTCGGCCAATTGCACCATGACCTGAAGCGCCCGCGCCTGCACGGCGGCCGAAATGTCCTGCGCGTGTGGAACCTGACCGCCGGGCTCGCAATCCTCGATCAGGCGCAGCAGCAACCAGTGATGCGTCTGTCGCCGCACCTTGGCCGCCGTTTCGATGGCGGCTCTGGCGGCGTTCATCGCCGGGCGCCCGGCAAAACCTTCCGCCGCCACGCCGCGGCTCAGGGCGCGGACCGTGCGCGGCGTGACCACCCTCAGCGTGGCAATGCCTTCGATCAGGCGCATGTCGTGCGCGGTCGGGCGGCAGAGCGAGCCGACGCCGTTCCAGGGCATGACATAGACGCCGCGGCCGACCGGGCTGGGCAAGACGCTCTCCAGCTTGCCGTCCCGGCTGCGGCGCACGCGCGTGCCGGCCAACGCGTGGGCGGTGAAGGGCACGCTTGCGCCGCGTTCGAGAAACGTTGCCGGAAGAAACGTCTCGACCGGTCGGCCCTGCATGCCTGTTCGCGCGTCCGCCATGGGGTTGGTTTACACGCGCGTGGTCAAGAGAGGATTAATTCCGGCATTGCGCTTCAGATATGGCCCGGACGTTCCCGCAGGCGTAGGGGCAAAAGTCTTTTGGTTCTTTTCTTCAGAAAAGAACGGCTTCTGTTTCATAATCGTTGGGCCGGAAAAAGACGGGACATCGTTACGGTCGTTCCCGGAGATAGACGGTGGACTGGTTTTCGACGTCCAGTACGCCGGAATTTGTGAAGGCGCCCGGATAGACGGTTTCATACACGACCAGGCAATCGCCGGGCGCCAATGTGCCGCCGGGCGCGGTGGGCGGGACCGCGTGGTACGTTGCGCGCTGGGTTGCCAGCGTTGCGGTGCTCATCATCGGCATTTGCAGGACCGGAATGGCGCCGCGGGGCGCGGCCAGGCGTGACGGCGTGGCCATGCGCAGGACGGCGAAATTTCCCTGCCAGGGCTGGGTCCTGAAATTGGCCGCGGCGCAGGCGCCGGCGGGCAGGTACAGGAAGGTGCTCATGACGGCCCAGGCGGAAGCCGGCAGCGGCGACCATCCGGTGCCGGCCGGCGCGCCGGCCACCGGCGCGGCGCTGAGCGCGGCGGCAATGCCATCCACCGCCAGGGGCCGCTTCGCCATGATGCCGACATAGACGCTCGACGGCGTGGTGCCCGGCGGAAAGCGGAATTCGCCACCCATGCCGAAGGGCAGCACGATGGTGCCCGAGGGCACCGGCACCGTGGCGGCCGACACGTCGGCGACCGTGGTGGTGTAGCGGGCGATGGTGCCGTTGAGGTACGGGAAGCCGGCGTTGATGAGGACCATCATGCAGGTGCCGGACGATGGCTGCGGCGGCGCCACGCCGTAGGGCAAGGCGAAATTGACCGGTAGCGTGACGGCGGCGGTGCCGTTGGTTTTGGCGATGGCGGCCCATAGCCGGGTGATGGCGGGCGGGACGGCTACCGTCACGCCGTTCTGCCGGGCGCACGCGGTTTCATCGTCGGCGGTGGTGCCCAGCAACACCAGGGCCTCGCTGAAGCTGGGGTCGTTGCCGGTGAGGCTGACCTTGCCCGCGAGGCCGCCGAAACCCAGGCCGGGCGGCATCCATGCGGTGAACAGGGTATTGGTGATGCCCGACAGGGCGCCGCCCTGCGTCACGCGCGCGGCGAATGGCAGGCTTTGCCCGAAAACCGCCTGCGCGATGCGGCGGGCGGCCAGCGTGGACCGGCCCGTCGCGCAGCCAAAGAGCGTCGCAAATGCCGCGAGGATGAAAAAACGCACGGCGCGCCCGCCTTATTGTTCGGCGCAGCCTCCGGCGGCGGGGTGAAGACGGCCTTAACCGCAGGGCGGGCGCGCAAGACCGGGCAACGTTACCCGGCGGCGGTTGTGCGGCGGACCGCGAGATGCTGTCTGGCGGCGGCCCATCGAACCCTAGCTGTGAAGCCCGCCATGTCGCGCATTGCCTATGTGAACGGCGCCTACCTCCGGCTCGCGGACGCGGCCGTTCACGTCGAGGATCGCGGCTTTCAGTTCGCCGACGGCGTGTACGAAGTGGTCTATCGGCACGCGGGGCGCCTGGTGGACATGGACCTGCATTTGGCGCGGCTGGCGCGGAGCCTGGGCGAATTGGCGCTCACGGCGCCGGTGGGCCGCCCTGCCCTGCTGGCCATTCTGGCGGAGGTCGCGCGGCGCAACCGGCTGCACAGCGGGCTGCTGTATATTCAGGTGACGCGCGGCAGCGCGCCGCGTCTGCACAGCTTTCCCCCGGCGGGGACGCCGTCCACGCTGGTTGTCACCATGCGGCGCGCGGCCCCGTTTCCGGCGTCGGTCGATGCCTGGCACGCCGCGGCGATCACGTTGCCGGACCAGCGCTGGGCGCGCTGCGACATCAAATCGGTGTCGCTGCTGCCCAATGTTCTGGGCCGCGAGGCGGCGCGGCAGGCCGGCGCGCAGGAAGCGATCTTCTTCGATCGCGAGGGGATGGTGACCGAGGGCGCCGCCACGTCGGTGTTCATCGTGGACGCGGACGGCGTGCTGCGCACGCGGGCGCTGGGGCCGGAAATCCTGCCGGGGTGCACGCGCGCGGCGCTGCTGGCGCAACTGGCGGACCGCGGCGTGGCGGTGCACGCGCGCGCGTTCTCGGTGGACGAATTGCGCGCGGCGCGGGAAATATTCATTACGGCCGCCACCAGTTTTGTCAAACCCATTACACGCCTGGACGGGGCGCCGGTCGGCGACGGCACGCCGGGGCCGGTGGCGCGGCAATTGTTTGGGTTTATGGCGGCGCACGTTACACTTGGGCGCAATTCGGCTTGAGCTAGGACGTCAACTTTGATCCGTGGGTTGAAAGGAAGGATGTTCTTTTCTGAAGAAAAGAACCAAAAGACTTTTGTCCTGGCGCCTGCGGCACGGGTGTCTTGGCGCCTGCGGCACGGGACGGGATTCTTCCGATTCTTGGGAGATGGCATCGGGGGGCGGCGGTGCAGGTTGGCCACGCGCCGGGGGGTTATCGGTTTCTACGGCTTGTGTGGACGATGGCGTGCGTTAGATAAGCCAGGCGGACAAACCGCGGCCGAAAATAACCGACCGAAACCAAACTCACCTGCCGGCATTTTCCCCCCGGCACACAAAAGGAAAAAGCTCGTGGCTAACGAGAAATCCCAAAACGTGCAGGACGTGTTCCTCAACACTGTCCGAAAGGCAAAAACCCCTGTCACCGTGTTCCTTGTGAATGGCGTGAAATTGCAGGGCATCATCACCTGGTTCGATAATTTCTCAGTGTTGCTGCGGCGCGACGGCCATACGCAGCTTGTCTACAAGCATGCCATCAGCACCGTGATGCCGGGCGCGCCCATCGTGCTGTTCGACGCCGCCAAGGTTGAAGGCGCCACGGGAATGCGGGAGACGGTTGCTGCCGGCCCAGACTGAGTCCAGCGCCGGCGCGCCAACCCGCGCCGCTGTCATCCTGCCCTTCGACAAATCGGACAAGGCCGAGGCCGCCCGCGCGGCGGCCGCGCGCCTGGCCGAAGCGGTGGGGCTTGCCGCCTCGATCGGGCTGGTGGTTGTGCATGAACGCATCCTGCCGCTGCGGGCGCGCCGGCCGGCGACCCTGCTCGGGTCGGGCCAGGTGGAGGCCGAGAAACAGGCGCTTGCCGATGCGGGGGCGACGGTGTGCATCGTGGATGCGGCGCTGAGCCCGGTGCAGCAGCGCAACCTGGAGCGCGCCTGGGACGTGAAGGTGATCGACCGCACCGGCCTGATCCTGGATATTTTCGGCGAGCGCGCGGCGACCAAGGAGGGCGCGCTGCAGGTGGAACTCGCGCACCTGGACTACCAGCGGTCGCGCCTCGTGCGGTCCTGGACCCACCTTGAGCGGCAGCGCGGCGGCTTCGGCTTCCTGGGCGGTCCCGGCGAGACGCAGATCGAGGCGGACCGGCGGCTGATTACCGACCGGATCGCCCGGCTGAAACGCGAGCTGGAGCAGGTGCGGCGCACGCGCGGGCTGCATCGCGACGCGCGGCGCCGGGTGCCGTTCCCGGTGGTTGCGCTGGTG
>CAJCIS010000149.1 GCA_903970435.1 Acidobacteriota bacterium
GGCGCCGGCCCACACCCCGCCCGGGTGGCCGGGCGGGGGTGTGGGCCGGCGCCGCCTCAAACTGACCCACTACGCGCCCGACGCCGGGCTTTACCCGCCGCACCCCCCCCGCTATACCGGGCCCCGTCTGGTCCCGGATAGCTCAGTTGGTAGAGCAAGCGACTGTTAATCGCTCGGTCGTAGGTTCGAGTCCTACTCCGGGAGCCATCTTTCGGATTATCGCGTTGTAAACACTAGGTTATTTGCAGGCCGGTGTTTTCCAGCCCACACCTATGTCGGGCAGAACCACTTTCCATGCCCCCCGTGAGCCTGCCACCTTGCAATCGCAATTTTGCGCGCGAATTGACCCTCGTCGCCGAAGGCGAAACGCGGGGGTCAACATCAAGAGCGGCTGGTATTACACCGCCGCCGCCAACAGCACCAGCGCCAGCGACGCCGGCAGGAACCGCACATCCAGTGTGCTCGGCCGCTCGCGGCGCGGCACCACGCGCGCCAAAGCCGGCAGCAGCGCCTGGGTGTCCTCCAGATGCAGATAGGCAAGGCCGGTGCGCTGCGCCAGGTCGCGCAAATGCGGCTCGTCAACCGCCGACAGATGCTCCCGCCCGCGAAATAGGCCGCCGGTTTCCAGGGGCACGTCGCCCGGCCGCCACACGCCGATTTCCCGCCCCTGCCGGTCGAAACGCGGAATGGGCGAAAACGCATAGCCGCCCACACCCACCACCAGCCCATGCGTCAGCCCTGGCAAGCGGGCGAAATCCGGCGGCGCGAACCAGGCCAGGGGCGGCTCCTCCTGCCCGTCCGTCATGAAAATCAGGTCGGCATTCAGCGGCGCCGCCATGCGCATGGCGGCAGCCAGTGCGGCGGCGACATGGCTTTCCGAATCCCAGCCCATCTTCCAGTCGATCGCCGCAATTTCTGCGTCCAAAACGGAAAAATTGTCGCAAACTTCTACAGGTTCCAGCAGCAGCATGGGCCGCGTCTCGACGAAGATGGCGAGCGCCAGACGCGAGCCGCAGGGCAGGGCGGCGAGCAAGGCGCGCGTGGCCGCCTTTTCCATCGCCAGCCGCGTTGCCACCGCGCCATCGAGCCGCTCGTCGCGCACATTCATGCTGCCGGTGATGTCCATCACCACCACGGCGTCATAGATCGGCCGCATCATCGAAACGGGTCGCAGCGCAAACGTCACCAGCAGCAGCGAAAGGGCGGCCAAGCGCAGCCAGAGCGCGCGGTCCTGCGCCAAGGTCATAACAAGGTCATGCCAGGGTCACGGCAAACCGTTCGGTACGCCCGGCAGATCGGGGATCAGCGCGCGCTCGCGGGCCAGTTCGTCGCCCTTCTTGGGCGGCGGCGGGTCCTGGTCGCGCACCAGCGAGGCGGCGACGTCGTAATTGAAGCGTGCATCCCAGTTATCCGGCCGAAGCTGCAACGAAAGCCGGTATTCGGCTTTCGCCTGGTTGATCAGCGGCGCCACTTCGCGGATCGGCGCGTCGGCGAAGATCGCGAGTCCGCGCCGCATATGCGCGTTGCCCAGGGCATAAAGCAAAGCGGCGCGGGCGGCCGCATCGTTGTCCAGCCGTTCCGCCACCGCCATGGCTTCCTCCAGCCTGTGCTGCCGTACCAGAAACAGGCCGCGCGCCGCCTGGGCGCGCGCCGGTGCGTCATGCCCCACGGCCATGTCGTTGCCGGCCGCAAGGGCGGCGATGGCCCGGTTCGCAGACGCCATGCGCCACCAGCCGGCGCCGCACGCCGCTTCCGCCACCAGTGCAGCCGCCGCCAGGCCGGCGCAGGCAAGTTCACGCATGCGCCAGCGCATCATTCCGCCGTTTCCCACCGAAGCTGGCGCACCGCGCCGAGCGGCCGCTCCGCCGCGCGCGCCAGCAGCAGGGGCACGAGGCAGGCGGCGGCAATGGCGTAACAAAGCCACGCGTAATCCAGCCGCCCCACGGTTTCCAGCCAGGTCAGGGGCCGCGTTTCCAGCGCGCCGATCGCGTCCGTGGCGCGGCGCACCGATTGCGTGTCGGCCGCCTCGAACCCGCGATAGGGCACGCGCAGGCTCCGGAAGAAGGCATCGAGCGCCGCCGGGTGCGTGGCGTCGGTCGTGGCCGCCTCCAGCAACGGCGGCTCATCGCCGGCGCGCAGATAAAGGTAGTAGAGATGCACGCGTTCGCGCACCGCCTCGGCGCGTATCGCGTCCTGCGTCGCCTCCTGGATGTAACCGGCGCCGTCGGAGACGAGCAGGACCACCCGTGTCGCCGCCGCATCGTCATGCGCGAACATGGCGAGTGCCGCGCGCAGGCCGCCGCCGATGTCGGTATTGGCCAGCGCCTTCTGCCGCATGGCGCGCAGCGCGGCGGCGGCTGCGGCGCGATCGTCGGTGATCGGCAGCGCCTGGATCGGCGCCGTGGAAAACGCAATGATACCGAAACTGTCCTGCGGCCGGCTGGCGAAGAAGGCGTCGATCAGCCGCGCGGCGGCTGCGGTCTTGGTTTCGGTTGCCGTGTGCCCGACGGTGGCAAAGCCCTCGTCCATGCTGAGGCTGCGGTCCAGAACCAGAACGATATGGGCACCGTTGCCGTGGCGTTCGATGCTGTGGCGGCTGCGGTGCAGGCCGGCCAGGCCCAGCACGGTGGCAACGATGGCGGCGGCGGCGAGCAGCCGCAGCAGCGCGTCGACCGAGGACCCGGCCGCATCGCGCGGCACGTCGATCAGTGAGGGGAACGGCTGCCAGGCGGCGCGGCCGGCGCGCAGCGCCGGTACCGCCAGCAGGCAGAGCAGCAACAGCCAGGAATGGTCGAAGGCCAGGCTCATGCGCGCCGCTCGGCGCGGCGCAGGCGGCGGGCCAGGGCATGCACCAGGGCCATCAGGTCTGCGTCGGACGCGGCCTGCCGGCCGAAGAAGCTGGCGCGCGAGAGGCTGAAGAACGACTCTATGTCGTGACGTAACGGCTGGAATACCGGGTGCGCCAGCAGGAAGGGCTCGACATCCTCCGCCAGCAGGGCGCGGCCGGCGGTGGCGTCGAAGGCGCGGTGCAGGGCCAGCATGGCCGAAATTTGGTCTGCGCCGCCGAGCTGGCGCACCGCGTGGGCGAAGGGCGGCCGCCGCCGCGCCAAACGCGGCCGCCAGCCGCGCAGCCGGGCCAGCACGAGCAAGGCGGCCACTGCCAGGGCGAATGCGGCGGCGCAGCCGAACCGGTAAGGTTCCGTATCAAGTGGCGCGAGCCCCGGATCGGGCCGCAGCACCGCGGGGTCGGTCACCGCCGCGCGCTCATGGCGGAACGGCGAGGTGTAGAAGCTCCAGGGCGGAATTGTTGCCTGAAACGTTTTGGCGCCGTTGCGGAAAGCCAGCATGTAGCCCGGCACGCGCACCTGCATGGCCTCCTCCGGGGCCACGAAAGTCTGGTAGTCGGCCTGCACCAGCAGCGTATCGCCCTGGCGGCTGACCGTGACGCGGCGCAAATCGATGGCGGCGGCGACCGCGCCGGGGGCCGGCAGCGAAGCGGCGTCGAGCACCGTGCCGGGGGCGAGACGAACACGCGTGCCCAGGGTCATCGTATCGCCAATGAAATAGCCGAAATCGCGCGGCCTGGGTTGCAACGTTACGCTCAGCACCTGCGCCGCGGCTGGCGTTGTGAGCAGGGCCGCAAGGCAAGGAAGGAAGTATTTCTTTTTTGAAAAAAAGAAACAAAAAACTTTTCTCGTAGGGTTGACGCGGCTGTAACGCGCATACGCACCCACGAGAGCAAAAGTTTTTTGGTTCTTTTTTTCAAAAAAGAACTGCTTTTCCTTCCTTCGCATCACACCCCGCACAAGCCAACGCCGAGTGCCGCCAAATCCAGGCCGCCGGCGATGTAGAAAGCCGGCCGGCAATGGCGGGCGAACAGCGCGTCCAGCGCTGCGCGGCGCTCGGCGCGGGCGCGCTGCCAGGCGCGGTGCAGCGATGGGCGCAGCAGCAGCAGGCGGGTGCGGCCCGACTCGGCGTCGCGCAGGCGCAGCAGGCCGGCGCGCGGCAGGGCGGTGTCCGACCGGGTGACGATCGGCGCCACGTCGTGGCGGGCGAGCCGCGCGAGCGCGTCGGCCAGCAGGTCCAGCGGCAGCAGGAAGTCGCTGACCAGCAGCAGCAGGCAGCGGCGGGCTGGCAGATGCCGGGCGAGTTCGGCGATGGCAGCCGCGCCGTGGCCTGGGCGGGCGTCGGCAAGGCGAGCCGCCATCTCGACGCCGGCGCCGCGGGCCCGGGTGGGCGGCAGCTTCAGCTCCGGCCGGATGCTGTCGTCGAAGCCGATGAAGCCGAATGCGTCGCCGGCGCGATGGGCGGAGCGGCCGGCCGCCGCCGCCAGAGCCGGCAGCTGCGCGCCGCCGGGCGCCGCCGCCATGGAGGCGGAAAGATCGGCGGCCAGCACCAGCGTGATGCTGCCGGTGTTCTCCATCTGGCGCACCATGAGCGTCTCGAACGGGTCGGTGATGGAGCGGCGGACATCGATGCGCCTTGCGTCCGGCCACTGCCAGAAGGGGCGGACGCCGTGGATGGCCCCGCCGATGCCGGCCTGCCGGGCGGGGTGCTTGCCGGGGCGGGCATCGCCGGCACGCCAGCGCACCGCGTAGGCGAGATGCAGGTCCGGGTCCGTCACGGTGCGGCGACCGTGGCGAAGACCTGGCGGCACAGGTCGCGGACGAGCTCTTCGGCGCGGCCTTCGTAAAGGGCGCCGACGAAGATGCGGTGGGCCATCACTTCGGTGAAGACGGCCCGCACATCTTCCGGCACGGCGATGTCCCTGCCGGCCAGCCAGGCGTGCACGCGCGCCGCGCGGGCCAGGAAGCTGAGGCCGCGCGGGCTCACGCCACCCTGCAGCAGGCGCGCCATGTCCACGCCGGGCAGGCGCAGGCCGGCGCCGCCGGGGTCGCGAAGCGCATCCCACAGGGCGACCACGTAGGTTTCGAGGCGGTCGCTGGTGTGGATGGCGGCCTGGATGCGGCGGGCCAGCGCCGGCAGGGCGCGATAATCCAGCAGGCCAGGCTGGACAGAGGCGACCAGCGTGTCGGCGTCGTGGAAGCGCGGCTCGAACACGAGGCGGCGGCGGATGGCAGGGTCGGCGGGCGTTTCGATGCCGATTTCCATGAAGAAGCGATCGCGCGCCGCGGCGGGCAGTTCGAACGTCTCCTCCCGCTCCAGGCGGTTGCGGTCGGCGAACACCAGCAGGTAGGGCAGGGCGATGTCGCGGTTGAAGGCGGTGACGCTGCGCTCGGCCATCAGGCGCAGCAGCAAAGCGTGCACTTGCGGGCGGGCGCGGTTGATTTCGTTGAAGAAAAAGACGGCCAGGTCCTCGCCGTGGCGCAGCACGGGGCCGGGATCGAGGCGCGGGCGGCCCTCGGCGCCTATAGAGGCGTGATAAACCAGGTCGCCCGGCATCAGGTCGATGGTACCTTCGACACGCTCGTAGGGTCCGCCGAGGGCGCGGGCGACGCAGCGCAGCAGGGTGGTCTTGCCCACGCCGACATCGCCTTCCAGCAGCACATGGCCGCGGGCGAGAATGGCGAGGGTGAGCATGCGGATGGCGTGGCACTGGCCGATGACGGCCTGGCCGAGCGCGTGTTCGAAGGCGGCTACGCGCGAGCGCCAGTCAGCCAGATCGTCCGGGATTGCTTCCGTGTCGGCCATGATTGTTGCTCCCCCCGCATCAGGTGCGGCTGGGCGGCGGTTTGGCAAGCGCGCGGAACCAAACGCGGCAGTCAAAAATGAGAAACGCCCAAGAATTCTGTTCCTGCTTGTCGACCTGGGCTGGTTGCGGGACAGGATTTGGCCGACAGGTGCGCCGAACCGAAAATGGGGCCCAGGCTTGCCCGACGCAAGCGACAAGCTTGCTTATATGCCGGGAGCCAACATGGCAAAAGTTTTTTGGTTCTTTTTTTCAAAAAAGAACGACTTTCTTACTTCCTTCCCCCCCGCGATTTGCGCTGGCATAATCAATAACCATGCTGCTGACCAACGCGGACATAGTAACGCGAGCCGGTGTTTTCCGCGGTTCGGTGCACGTAACCAACGGCGTTATTTCGGCCGTCGACTCCGGCGCCAGCCGCCTAGCCGCGGCGATCGATCTGGACGGCGATATGCTGCTGCCTGGCGGCGTGGACCTGCATACCGACAATCTGGAACGATTGGTGCAGCCCCGCGCCAACACGAGGTGGCCCGGCCGCAATGCGTTCCTCGCCCACGATGCGCAATGCGCGGCCGCCGGCATTACCACCGTGCTGGACGCGCTCTGCGTCGGCGATCTTGGTTTCGATGAGGATCGCCGCCGCACCTGCGAGGAAGGCATAGCCGACCTCGATGCGTTGGCGCCGACGGGCCTTCTGAAGGCGGAACATTACCTTCATTTGCGCTGCGAATTGCCGGCCGCAGGCATGCTCGCGCTGCTGGCCCCCCTGGCCGATCATCCACGGCTTCGGCTGGCAAGCCTGATGGACCACACACCCGGCATTGGCCAATATCGCGATTTGCAACGTTATCGCGCCATGCGCCTGCGTGACGGCGAGGCACCGGGCGAAACGGAACGCCGGATGGCAAGCCTGAATGCGCAGCGTGCCAGTTTGCGCGACGCCAACCGCGCCGGACTGCTGGCAATGCTCGGCGGACGCGTTCCCCTGGCCAGCCACGACGATAATACGTTGCAGGAAGTCGCCGAAAACCTGGCCGACGGAATTGTCATTGCCGAATTCCCGGTGAACGTTACGGCCGCGGCGGCCGCTCGCGACGGACAGCAACGCATTATCGCGGGCGCGCCCAACCTGGTTCGCGGCGGCAGCCACACCGGCAACGTGGCCGTCGTCGACCTGCTGCTTGCGGGCCTGGTGGACGCATTGGCGTCGGATTACGTTCCGAGCAGCCTTGTCGACGCGGCGTTCCGGGCGGTGACGCATGCGGGGATCAAGCTGCACGAGGCTGTCGCTTTGATGAGCGACGCACCGGCGCGGATGGCGAATTTTACCGATCGGGGGCGCATCGAAGTGGGGCTGCGCGCGGATCTGGTGCGGGTGCGAATGCACGACGGGGCGCCAGTTGTACGGCAGGTTTGGAAATTCGGGGAGCGGGTGGTGTGAGAGAGGAAGTGAAGCAGTTCTTTTTTGAAAAAAGAACCAAAAAGCTTTTGCTTTTTAAGTGAGGGTGGCGGTTTACTGGGCGCCTTCGAGGTCGGAGCCGCTGTCGGGTTTGGGCAATTCCTGGCTGGGGCGGGATGCGGACACGGATAATCCTTGCGCGCAACCTGGCATCACCGGGATCAAGACCCTGACGGCGGACGCGCGCCGTTACGGTTTCCACTGCACGCTTCGCCCGCCCATGCGCCTGGCAACCTCGTGGGACGCATTCCGCGCCGCGGTACACCGCGTCGCCGCGGCAACGCGCTCGTTTCCCTTGCCGCCGCTCACCGTCCGCACCGTTGACGGTTTTCTGGCGCTGACACTTTCGCAACCAAGCGCCGCCATGCAGGCGCTCGCGGATTCCTGCGTGCGCGAAACAGATCCCCATCGATTGCCGCCGCCGCCAGACGAACTTGCCCGGCGGCGCGCGGCAGGGCTATCGGCCCGGCAGGAGGCTTTGCTGCAACAATGGGGATACCCCTACGTCATGGACGAGTGGCTCTTCCATGTCACCCTGACCCGCCGCCTGTCGCCGCCGGAACGGGATTATCTGTTATCGGAAGCCGAGCGCCATTTTGCGCCCGCTTTGGCCGCGCCGCGCAGGGTGACGGAAATCTGTCTCCTTACGCAGCCGGAAGTTGACTTTCTGATAGTGGAACGGGTTCCATTGTTGTGAGCCTAAGAAAGGAAGTATTTCTTTTTTGAAAAAAAGAAACAAAAAACTTTTATCATAAAAAGGGTAGCTTGCTCTGCAGGGCGCCCTTCGACGGCAAGTCCGCCGTGGTCCAGCCGCCGCCAAGCGCCTGCACCAAAGCCACACTCGCCTCCAGCCGTTGTTCCTGCACCGCCAGCGCAGCTTCCTGAGCCGACAATAACGCCGTCTGTTCTGTCACGACAGACGTGTAGGCCTCCGTTCCCGCCTCGTACTCATTCAACGCAATCGCCACCGACCGCTGCGCCGTCTTCACCGCATAATCCTCGGCCGCTGATTGCACCTGCAACACATGCAAAGCGACTAGCTCATCTTCCACTTGCTGAAGTGCGCTCAACACCGTCTGCCGATAGCTTGCCACGCTGGCATCGTAGGCGGCACGCGCCGCCTGCACAGCCGCCGAGCGCTCACCGCCCTCGAATATCGTCTCGCTGGCGCTGGCACCAAGCGACCATACGCGATTGGCTGCCGAAATGAGCATGCCGATCGGACCGCCCTGCCAGCCATAATCGGCGGAAAGCGTAATGTCAGGATAATAGGCCGCCACCTGCACGCCGATCAAGGCGTTCTCCTCGTCCATCGTACGTTCCGCCGCGGCAATATCGGGGCGCCGCTGCAACAAGGTGGAGGGCACGCCGGGCGGCGTCACCGGCACCGTGTCGGCGAGCGGTGTATGCGAAATGTTCAGGTCCGCCGGTGTGAGCCCCGCCAGCACGGCAATCGCATGCTCGTACTGGCCGCGCGACACGCCGACATTGAGCAGGGACGCCTGGGCCGAGGCAAGCTGCGTTTCCGCCGCCGCTTCGTCGGCCGGCGACGTAATGCCGGCGGCGACCTGGTTATGCGTAATGCGCAACGCTTCCCGATAGGCGGCAACCGTTGCATTCAGGAGATCCTGCAAGCTATCCTGATATTGCAATTCGACATAGTCGGTCGCGAGCGTCCCCTGCGCGGAAAGTGTCGCATTCTTCAAATCGGCGGCGCTGACTTGCGCCGCCGCAACGTCACTCTGCACCTGGCGGCGGATGCGCCCCCATAGATCCAGGTCCCAGCTTGCCGTTCCCTCCAGCGAATATTCCGTTGTGGTGACACCCTTGCTCGCACTGAATCCCACGCCTGTCGTGGCCGTGCTCGACCGGCTGCCGACACGACTTCGTGTCACGCCGGCCGTGGCACCCAGCGTCGGAAAAAGCTGGGCGCGCGCTTCCTGCACCGTCGCCTGCGCCTCGGCATATTGCGCGACATATTCCTTGACGGTCTGGTTCGATAATTCGACGCGGGACTCAAGCTTGTCGAGCAGCGTATCATGGTAAATCGTCCACCAGTCGCCCTTGCTCGCCATATCCGCCGGCTGCGCCGGCGTCCATCCGGCGAGCTCCTTGTAATGTATCGACAATATCGCGCGCGGCCGGTGATAATCGGGGCCAACCATGCAGCCGCTCGCGGCAAGCGCGATGCCAAGCAGAACGCAGAGGCGGGTTTTATGCTGCATCATCATGCTGCCTACGGCGTGCCACGGCGTCGCGCCTCCGGCGCGCCACGGCGTTGCGCCTCCGGCGCGCCACGGCGATGCACCAGCCGCGCGGCGCCAAGCCGCATGCGGTCGAGATAAAGATAGACGACCGGCGTGGTGTACAGCGTCAGTACCTGGCTGACCAACAGACCGCCCACAATCGAAATGCCGAGAGGCTGCCGCAATTCGCTGCCCTCACCGAAACTCAAACATAGCGGAATTGCGCCGAGCAACGCCGCGCTCGTTGTCATCATGATCGGCCGGAAGCGCATCACGGCGGCATGAAAGATGGCTTCGCGGCTGTCCATGCCTTCATGGCGCTCCGCCTCCAGGGCAAAATCGATCATCAAAATGGCATTCTTCTTGACGATGCCGATCAGCAGAATGACGCCGATCAGGGCGATAATGGTGAACTGGATACCAAAAGCCAGCAAAGCCAGAAAGGCGCCGAGCCCCGCCGACGGCAATGTCGACAATATGGTAATGGGGTGAACAAAACTCTCATAGAGTACACCAAGAACGATGTAGATCGCCGCCAGCGCGGCGATAACCAGCAATTTTTCACTACTGAGCGACTGCTCATACACCAAGGCGGTGCCGGCAAAACCGCCTGTCAGATCCGCCGGCAAGTGAATCGACAGCTTGTCGCGGTTGATCGCGGCGGCGGCGTCGCTGAGCGATTTGTCGGCCGGCAAATTGAACGAAATCGTCGTTGCCACATACTGGCTTTGGTGGTTGACCGCGAGCGGCGTGTGTGCCGGCCCGTAAGTTGCAAATGCGGACAGGGGAATCATCGACTCGGATGATGTCGCAACCGCGGCGCCGGTCGAGCCGACGGAATTGCCGGTCGCCGCCAGCGTGGCCTGCGCGGCCGTTCGAACGGCGTTGTTTGCCGCCGAACTGCTGGACGAACTGCTGCTTGACGATGACGCACTCCTGGTTCCACCGCGGCCGAGCACCGTAAGGTTGGCGGAGATAACGATCGGATTTGCGCTGATGACGGTCGGGTTCGCGGTGAGCGCCGCGCTGCTGTTGCCGGCCGAAGCCACCGTCGAGGACAAGGTCGGCGTCGCCGGCGGCGTCATGGCCGCCGGGCCCGTCAGTGCGGCCGGCGCACTGACCGATCCGCCGCTCAATTGCGTTGTTTGCGAACCGCTCGGCTGGGCCCCGGCGGTACTGATCCATATCTGCTTCAGCATGGACGGGCGCTGCCAATATTGCGGCGCCACTTCCATGACGACGTGATATTGATTGAGTGCGTTGTAGATGGTCGAGACCGAGCGCTGACCGAACGCGTCGTACAGGTTGTTATCGATCTGATACATCGTCAGGCCCAGGCGCGATGCCGAGGCCCGATCGACCACCACATTGGTCTCCAAACCCTGCTGCTGCTGATCCGAACTGACATCGAGGAAGGTTGGGTCCTTTTCCATCGCGGCCAGCAGTTTCGGCGCCCACTTATAAACCTCGGTGGTGCTGTCACCCAGAATGCTATATTGATATTGTGCGTTGCTGGAGCGCCCGCCGACGCGAATATCCTGCACCGGCGCCAGAAACAATCGTCCGCCGGCCACATGGCCCAGCGCGCGCCGAAGCCGTGCCGTCACCACATTCATCGAATCGCGCTGCGTAAGCGGCTTGAGCGAAACGAAAATCTGGCCCGTGTTCGTCTGCGAGGCCGAACCGCCGCTACCCGCCCCCGTATAGCCGACAACGTGGTCCACCGCGCGGTCATGCTGCACGATAGACATCATCGAGGTCAGCTTCCTGCTCATAAGCTGGAATGATATGCTCTGGTCGCCCTGCAGGCTGCCGATCATCAGGCCGGTATCCTGCTGTGGAAAAAACCCCTTGGGAATGATGGCGATGAGCCAGATGTTGAGGGCGATCGTGCCGAAAAGCACAAGCAGCACCACGAAACTGTGGTTGAGGGTAACAGCCAACGAACGTGCATACAAATTCTGCACGCGCTCGAATAAAGTGGGCCGCCGTGCCACGTCGCGCGGCTGTTGCGGGTTCAGGAACAGGGCACACAGCATCGGTGTCGTGGTCAGCGAAATCACCATCGAGATGGCAATGGCAAGCGACAAGGTCATCGCAAATTCGCGAAACAGCCGGCCAACAATGCCGCCCATCAGCAGAATCGGCAGGAATACGGCGATCAGCGAAAGGGTAATCGAAACGACTGTGAAGCCCACCTCGCTCGCACCGCGCAGCGCCGCCTGCACGCGCGGCATGCCGTCCTCGAGATGACGCGAGATGTTTTCCAGCACAACGATGGCGTCGTCCACCACGAAGCCGGTTGCAATCGTGAGTGCCATCAAGGAAAGATTGTCGAGCGAATAATCCAGCAGATACATCGCCCCGAACGTGCCGACGATCGATATGGGCACGGCAATGGCCGGTATGATCGTCGCGCGGCCGTTGCGCAAGAACACATACACCACGCCTATCACCAGCAGCATCGCGATAATCAATGTCCGTTGCGTGTCATTGAGCGCGGCACTGATGGTGCCCGAGCGATTGATCGCAAAGGTTATATCGATGTCTTTGGGCAATGACGCCTTCAGCCGCGGCACCGCGGCGCGGACACCTGCGATGGTGCTGAGAATGTTGGCGCCAGGCTGACGAAACACGATGACAAGAACCGCCGGCTTGCCATCGGCAAGACCGAGATTGCGAAGATCCTGAACCGAATCTCCCACATCGGCGACATTATCCAGCCGAACCGCGTCGCCATTGCGATAGGCAATGATAAGCGGCCGGTAGTCGGCGGCGCGGGTCGATTGGTCGTTTGTGTAAATCTGCCAGCGCTGCGGACCCAGATCGATATCGCCCTTCGGACTGTTCGCATTGGCGCTCGAAAGCGCCGAGCGGACGTCTTCCAGCCCGATTCCGTAATGGAACAGCGCCTGAGGGTTCATTTCCACCCGCACGGCCGGCAGCGCGGCGCCGTTGATAACCACTTGCCCGACCCCGTTTATTTGCGACAGGTTCTGCTGCATCACCGTGCTGGCGGCATCATATATTTGTCCGCGCGTGAGCGTGCTGGACGTGAGCGACAGGATCAATATCGGCGAATCGGCAGGGTTTACCTTTCGATAGGTCGGTTGCGAAAGAAGGTTGGTCGGCAAATCCGCCTGGGCCGCGTTAATCCCCGCCTGCACATCGCGCGCCGCGCCGTTAATGTCGCGGTCCAGGCCGAATTGCATCGTAATCCGGGCCTGGCCGGTCTGGCTTTGCGATGTCATTTCCGTAACATCGGCAATCTGGCCGAGATGCCGCTCCAAGGGCGCGGCAAGGCTGGTCGCCACAACTTCCGGGCTGGCGCCGGGCAACTGCGCGGAGACGCTGATGGTGGGAAAATCCACCTGCGGCAGCGGAGCCACCGGCAATTTCGCATAGCCAAGAATTCCCGCCAGCGCGATCGCAATGGTCAGCAGGATTGTGGCAACCGGGCGGCGGATAAACGGCGCGGACAGGTTCATGCGCTAAGCCCCCGCCTGGCGCGGACACGCGTCCGCATATCGATCTCGCGGGGGGCGCCCGTAATCCTCACCAAGGGTATCATTCCGCAGGCGCCGCCTGCGGCCCGGGCTTCGCGCCAAACAGGCGGCTCGCCCGCTGCGCCACCCTGTCGAACGCCAAATAAATCACCGGCGTCGTAAACAAGGTCAGCAACTGGCTCACCGCCAGGCCACCCACGATGGCGATGCCCAGCGGCCGCCGCAATTCCGAGCCGGTGCCGCTGCCCAACATCAGCGGCATGGCGCCCAGCATCGCTGCCATCGTCGTCATCAAAATGGGCCTGAAACGCAACAAACTGGCTTCGTGTATCGCCTCGCGCGGCGACATGCCCTCTACCCGTTCCCGCTCCAGGGCGAAATCGATCATCATGATGGCGTTCTTTTTCACAATGCCGATCAGCAGAATGATGCCGATGATGCCGATGATATCCAGATCGGACCCGGCAATTCGCAACGCCAGCAGCGCCCCCACGCCCGCCGAAGGCAAGGTCGACAGGATCGTTATCGGATGAATGAAACTCTCGTATAATACCCCAAGCACGATATACACCGCGACCACAGCCGCCAGAATCAGCAGCATTTCGTTCGACAGCGATTTCTGGAATGCCGACAACGCGCCCTGGTATGACGTCAGAAAGCTCTCCGGCAGCCCGATATCGTGTTCCGCCTGCTGAATGTCCGATACCGCCGCACCCAGCGACGCGCCCGCCGACAGGTTGAAGGAAACCGAAATGGACGGAAACTGCCCCAAATGCTCGATCTGCAACGGTCCATTCTGCTCCGTCACGTGAACGATGGCCGAAAGCGGCACCTGCCCGGAGCTGGCCGTCGAGGACGGCAGATAAAGACCCGAAAGCGCATCGTTCAGGCTGCTTATGCCGTGCGTATCGGCATTCAGGATGACGCGATACTGGTTCGATTGCGTATAGAGCGTGGAAGCGATCCGCTGCCCGAATGCGTCATACAGCGCATTGTCGATCGTGGCCGGGGTGATGCCAAAACGCGCGGCGGTCGCCCTGTCGATGGTGATCTGCAATTCGCGTCCATGCTGCGCCATGTCGCTCTGCACGTCCTCGAACTCCGGCATCTGCTTCATCCGCGCCACCAGCTTCGGCACCCAGGCGGCAAATTGCGTCTGGTCGGAATTCTCCATGAAGAACAAATACTGCGCGCGCCCCACCGTACTATCTATGGTCAGATCCTGCACCGGTTGCATCGCCAGCGATATGCCCGTCACATCGGCAATTTCCAAGCTGATCCTGCGAATGACCGCGGTGACGCTATCGCTCCGCTCATCCTTTGGCCGCAATGAAATCAGGAACCGCCCGGTATTCAGCGTGCTGTTGGTGCCATCCACGCCAATATACGACGACAGCGAAACAACGTCGCGATCCTTCAGAATCGCATCGGCAAGCGCCTGCTGCTTGCGTCCCATGTCGCCAAACGAAATGTCCTCCGCGGCATACGAAATGCCCTGGATCTCTCCGGTATCCTGCGTCGGGAAAAACCCCTTCGGAATTTCGACGAACTGAAACGCCGTCAGCGCAAGCGTCAAAACAGCAACGATCAAGGTCAGTCCCTGATGGTCCAGCACCCAGGTCAGGCCGCGGTCGTAACCCGCAATGATCCGGTTGAACCCGCGCTCGGCCATAAGATCGAACCGGTTGCGCCCGCTTTCCGGCCGGTGGCGTATCATGATCGCGCACAGCATCGGCACCAATGTCAGCGACACCACGGCCGACAGCACGATCGTGGTCGCGAGCGTCACCGCGAATTCATAGAACAGGCGGCCAACCACATCGCCCATGAACAGCAAAGGTATCAGCACGGCGATCAGCGACACGGTCAGTGAAATGATGGTGAATCCGATCTCGTCGGAGCCCTTCAGCGCCGCCTCCAGCGGCGCCATGCCCTTCTCCACATACCGCGCAATGTTCTCGATCATGACAATCGCGTCGTCCACCACGAAACCGGTGGCGATGGTCAGCGACATCAGCGACAGATTGTCGATCGAAAAGCCAAACAAATACATGCCGCCCAGCGTACCCGTCAGCGACAATGGCACCGAAAGGCTCGGAATGATCGTGGCCGGCAGGCTGCGCAGGAATACGAATATCACCAGCACCACCAGCCCCACCGACAGCAGCAGCTCGAACTCCACGTCCGAGACGGAGGCGCGGATCGTCGTCGTCTGGTCCGCCAAAACGCTCACCTGCAGGGAAGCCGGCAAGCTCTGTTCCAGCCGTGGCAAAATCCCCTTCACCGAATTGACCACGGCCAGCACGTTGGATCCGGGCTGCCGCTGGATGTTCAGGATAATCGCCGGCGTCCTGTTGGCCCATGCGGCCAGTTCCGCATTCTGCGAACCGTCCACCACCGTCGCCACGTCGGACAGGCGAATGGCGCTCCCATTCTTGTACGCGAGCACAAGATTCCGATATTCGTCCGAACTCTGCAACTGGTCATTGTTATTGATCGTGGTGTCCTGCGCCGGGCCGTCGAAATTGCCTTTCGGCGTATCGGTATTCTCGTTGGAAATGTCGGTGCGTATGTCGTCGATCGCAATGCCGTAAGCGGCCAGCGCCCGCGGATTGATCTGTATCCGCACCGCCGGACGCATGCCGCCCGTCAGGCTGACCAGCCCGACGCCGGAAAGCTGCGACAGTTTTTGCGCAATCCGCACATCGGCCAGATCTTCCACCTGCGTCAGCGGCAAGGTTTTCGATGTCAGCGCCAGCGTCACCACCGGCGTGTCGGCCGGATTAACCTTCGCATACACCGGCGGCGCCGGCAGGTCGGACGGCAACAGGCTCGTCGCCGCATTGATCGCCGCCTGCACCTCCTGCTCGGCCACGTCCAACGACAAATCCAGGTCGAATTGCAACGTAATCACCGAGGATCCCGCCGAGCTGTTGGAGCTCATCTGCCCGAGTCCCGGCATTTCGCCGAATTGCCGCTCCAGCGGCGCGGTCACCGCCGTGGTCATCACCTCGGGGCTCGCACCCGGATAGAAAGTCGAAACCTGGATGGTGGGATAATCCACCTCCGGCAAGGCCGACACCGGCAGGAATTGATACGCAACAATACCGACCAGCAACAAGGCCACCATCAGCAATGTCGTGCCGACCGGCCGTACAATGAAAAGGCGCGAAGGCCCCATCAGGGCGCCTGCTGGCCGCTCTGGCGGTGATGCCGCTTCTTTGGCTGGCCGGGAACCGGCGTGTCATTGCCCGGCTGCGCGCCCGGTGGCGCGCCCGGGCCGTTATTCGGGGTTGCGGCCGTGTTCGCGGCGTCCGTCGTTACTTTTACCTTCGCGCCGTCCTTCAGCCGGTCCGCGCCATCAACCACCACGGTATCGCCCGGCTTCAGCCCGCTGGTCACCTGCACGTCATCGCCATCGGTCACGCCCGTCTTGATCACCTGAACCGCAACGGTCCCGTCCGGCTTGACGAGATATACGAAAGTCCCCGGCGCCCCCTGCTGCACCGCCGCCGTCGGCGCCCGCGTCACATGATCGAGCGTCTTCAGCAATAGCCTTGCGTTGACGAACTGATTTGGGAACAGCGCATTATCCGTATTGGCAAAGCTGGCCCGCAATTTGACCGTTCCGGTGGTGGTATCCACCGTGTTATCGATCGTCGTCAGCGTACCGTCGGCAATCAGCGTCGCATTGGTGCGGTCATACGCACCCACGGTCAGCGCGGCCCCTTCGTTCATCTGTTGCGCCACCGCCGGAATGTTGTCTTCCGGCAGCACAAAAATAACCGAAATCGGCTGCAGCTGGGTCACCACCACCAGCCCGGTCGAACCCGATGTCTGTATGTAATTGCCGGGATCCACCAGCCGCAGCCCCACACGGCCCGTAACCGGCGAAGTAATCCTGCAATAAATCAGATTGAGCCTGGAACTGGCGACCGACGCCTGATCCTCCGTCACCGTCCCCTGATCCTGTTGCACCAGGAACTCCTGATCGGTCACCGTCTGCTGCGCGATGCTGTTCTTGCGGCTCAGCGTCATGTAGCGCGCCAGATCCGACCGCGCCTGCGCCAGCAGGCCGGTGTCGTGCGCCAGCGTCCCTTCGGCCTGCTGCAAGGCTATGTCGTACGGACGCGGATCGATCTGCGCCAGCAGGTCGCCCTTCCTGACCAACTGGCCTTCCTTGAACCCTACGGACATGAGCTGCCCGCTAATCTGCGTCTGCACGGTAATCGTGGCCACCGGCGTGACGGTGCCAAGGCCGGTCAGAACAACCCGCATGTCGCCCGTATCCACTTTTGCCACGCCGACCGGCTGCGGCGGCTCGGCCGTCCCGTGCCGCGACGCCGACCCGCCCTTCGGCCCGAACAGGCGCCACCCGATCAACACCAGGCCGAGTGCCACCAGCAGCACAATCAGCCACCACAGCCATCGCCGGCGTGGCGCCGGGCGCTGTGGCAGTGTGGGGGGGGCCGCGGGCGATGGCCGGCGCGGCATGTCCGCACGTACCGGCGGTGCCGCC
>CAJCIS010000150.1 GCA_903970435.1 Acidobacteriota bacterium
TGCCAATTAGCGACGCCGGCGGCACGCCGGTGGGGGGTGCAGGGGGGTGAAACCCCCCGCCCGCCGGAGGCAATGAACATGAGTCAACGTCAAGGACGGTTGGTATAAGAAAGGAAGGCCGGGGGCGTCGTGCGAAGCACGCATTCGCGTGACGCCCCTGGACCCCCGCGTCACGCGCGAATAGGAAGCCGTCATGACCGAGAGCCGACTGCCGCCGCTGGCGATCATTCTGAGTGTTGCCGGACTTATACCGTTTTTGCTGACGGGGCTGAGCGCGGTGCGTTCCGACCCTGTTTCGGGGCAGATCGGCGCGATGGGGCTGCTGAGCTACAGCGCGGTCATTCTGTCGTTCCTCGGCGGCGTTCATTGGGGCTTT
The DNA here is from genome assembly GCA_903970435.1 of Acidobacteriota bacterium. GTDB lineage: Bacteria > Pseudomonadota > Alphaproteobacteria > Acetobacterales > Acetobacteraceae > CAJCIS01. Next base: position 377 of record CAJCIS010000150.1, read on the forward strand.
GTTCTGGAGGGTGAACGCGAGGCGGCCGAGCGGGCGCGGCTCGTGCTGGGTGTTGTGCCGGCGCTGGTCGGGTGGGGCGCGGTGTTGCTGGGGTTGATCGCGCAGCCGGCCATAGCGCTGATTGTGCTCATCGCCGGCTTTGTCGGCACCGCGGTGATTGAGCAGCGCGCCGCCCGCCGCGAGCTGATGCCGCGGGGATACATGATCCTTCGCTGGGCGATGACGGTGATTGTCGGTCTGATCCTGGCCACCGTCCTGGGTATCCGCCTGATCGGCGGCCGTCTCATGTTCTAAAAAAATACTTTATTTTTGGACGGGTTTATGAGAGGTAAACCGCATTGAAGCGGAGCGCCCCATGACAGACGCAGTGATCATTCCCTTTCCCGGCCGCAGCCCGGCCGATGCGGCATCTGAGCGGTTGCGGACGGCATTGCAGAACCTGCAAGGCGCGTTGGACGAGCAGCGGCAGGCCATGCAGAATTGGCGTTTCGCCATGGCCGAACTGGGCATCGGCGTCGCCGGCCTGGGGCACTCCCTTGCTGTCTACCAGGATGCACTGGGCGGTGTTGAAGATAGGTTAACCGGCCTGCGCGGCTCTGCCGCCCAACTCGAAGGCTGGGCCGACGGCGTGATAGAAGATGCGTCCTTGAAATGAACGAAAGTCTTCTGGTTCTTTTGTTCAGAAACGAACTGCTTGCTTAACCATTGCAATCAAATCGATATCGTGGTCCCCCCATAAGCCAAGACTTTCGGATCTCCCGTCAGAAATCCTAGAGGTTCGGAAAACGCCTGCGCCACCAGAAGACGGTCGAACGGATCGGCATGCAGCGGCGGCAGCGAATCGACTGCCGCCGCATGACGCGCCGTGACAGGCAACATCGCATAGCCCGCCGCGCTGAAAAATCGTACCGCCTCCGTGCCGCCAAATGGCACGGCGCCGGGACCTGGCCGATCGGCCCTTTTCAGGCCGAGGCCAAATTTGATTGAAATTTCCCAAACGCTGGCGGCACTCACGACAAGATCGTTATGCGCGTCGAGGATCATGTCCCGCGCCTTGGCCGACAGCCTTCGATGGTTAACCACCGCCCACAATGCGACCTGGGTGTTAGAGCTTACCCGCGACCCCGGCACGGCATTTCATGCCACATCTTCGCGCCGGTCGCGCACTTTGACGTACGCCAGCGCCGCGTGCTCATCGCAGTACGGCTTGCCGGCAATCGCGCCGACGTCGCAGAAGCGGAAGCTTTTCGTCCCGGGCTCTCCGATCGGCCAACAGCAGGGTGTTACCCGGGCGCCGGGACGCGGCAGGCACACGGCGCGCACGACCGACAGCGGCCGTTCGCGCTCGATCATGCGCGGCTGTTCCTGCGGCATCGGCGCCATCGCCGCCGGCAGGACTGGCAAGGTCGGGCCATGAATGCGCCGCGGCACACGGCGGCGCTCGGACCGCTCACCGTCCCGGCGGATCGGCGATGGACGCGGCGGCAGGTTCAGGCGATGCGCCTTGCCGACGACGGCATTTTTCGAAATGCCCATGCGCCGGCCGATTTCGGCAGTGGAAAGCCCCTCGGCCCACAGGGCCCGGAGTTTACCAATAGATTCTTCGTTCCACTCCATATTGGGCTCCCCACCTGTGGTGACTACCAGATGATGTGTGAGCCTAGGCAGGCTGCCATGGAAAGCTCAAGGGGTTTGAACACAAAAACTTGTGGACAACTGCATCGCCACCACAAAATGTTGTGGCCCAGCGACGCGGGCCAAGCGCAGCCGTTGCGAAAACGGCGATACGCCCATCCGGCGCCGGTCCGAACAGCCTTGAACGCGTTAAGGTAGACACCTGAAACTTGAGACGTCGCCGACATCGGCGGCAGGGAGCGAACGGGTGGCCGTCTATCAGGAGCCCGCGGCGACACGGCGGATCGTGTCGTTCGGCGTGGTGGCGGGATTGCATGGGCTGGTGATCGCGCTGCTGTTGTCGCAAACCGGCACCCTGCAGCTGGCGCTACCGCGCGTGTTGCAGGCGGTCCGCATCCTGCCGCCCCGGCCTTCCAAGCCGCCACCGGCCGATTTGTTACCGGTGTTGAAACTGCCCGATCTGGCGCCCATCCGCGCCCCCGATGTTGAAATCGCACAGCCCGCGAACCCCCGCGCGCCGCGCGCCATCGTGCCCGTCGCGCGCCCCTCGACGCCCCCCGGCGCCGCGCATTTCGGCCCCGCTACGGGCGATGCCGGCCTGGGCGTGGAGGCGGCGACAACCGCCGGCGGCGGTGCGGGCGGCCGGGGCAGCCTGGCCGATTTCCAGGCCGCGGTGCGGCGGGCCGTGCTGGCGCGTCGCGTGCAGCCGTCGCTGGCATGGGACCGCCGGCGCACCTGCGTGATCAACTATACCGTGTCGGTGGGCTCCGACGGGTCGCTCGCCGGATTGTCGATCGATCCTTGCGCGGTGCCGGAAATCAACGCGGCGGCAGAGGCCGCCATTCGCGCCGCCGCCCCCTTCCCCGCCCCGCCCGCCCTTGGCGCGTCGCGCGCGGCCGTGCATGGCACGCTTATATTTGGTCCGTGAGGAATTTTCCTGTGACATTCGTCAAAGGCTCGGCTTCGGCGGCGCGGCGCGGCGGTCGGGCGCTGATGCTGCCGCTCTGCGGCGTGCTGGCCGGATGCGTGATCCACCACGTCCGCCCCTATTCTCCGGACACCGCATCCGCCCCGCCGACGGCGGATGCCGCCGCGGCCAGCACAAATTGTTTCGAAGCGTCCACGGCCGCCGAGCATCTGGCATGCAGCTCTCCCGATCTTGCGGCCCGCAACAGAACGATGGTGGAAACCTGGCAGGCAAAGCTCCGGCAGGCGGATTTCGCCGGCCGGGATGTGCTGCTGGCGGTGCAGCGAATGTTTCTCCTCGGCCTTCCGCAAACATGCCATTTGCCTGATGCGGGGGGGCCTGACATTGCCCCATCGGCGGCGCAAGCCGATTGCCTGGCCGGCGCGTTCCGCAACCAGACCGCTGCGCTGGCCGCCTGGCAGAGACCCGCGCCCCGCGGCGAGGCCATCGCGCAATATGTTCATTTCAAGATCGCCGGCGGCGCCGGCGGTCTGAACCCCGATTTCTGCGCGGCGCTGGCCGGCGACGCGAACGTCGCGCTCGGACGCGCCGGCTCGGTTGACCCTGCCTTCATGCAGGGCGCCGCGGAAATTGCCGGAACGCATGGGCCGGAAAGAGGCACCCTGGCCGGCCAGGAGGTGCACGTTCAACTCGGCGTCGCCAATGCCTTTGGCGGCTTTGCGCAGCGCGCCCGCGGCGTGACGATCGGCGGCGCGGCCGTGCTGGACAGTGTTTCGCTCGGCAATCTGCTGCAATCGGTGGCGGAAAACCAAGGCGGGCGCTTCTCCGCCTATGCCTCCCAAACCGGCGATTACGGATCGGCGGACGTGTTTTCCTATCGCGGGCGCACGGTGGCGCTGCTGGCGGACGCCTGGGGCTACGACGCGCCGGCCGCCCCCGGCGGCTTCGCCCACGCCGGCGCATGGGATTTCGGCGTTCGCCCCGTGGTGCCGCTGTGCCTGTTCGAAACATTTCAGATGCCGGCGGAGCGCGACGTCAGCGCACAGCCTGCGCTCGCCGCGTGGCAGGCCACGCTGTTGCGGGTGCGTGAGAGCGCGGCGCCCGATCTCGGCGTCGGGTTTCTGCGCGATCAGGGGCAAATACGGGCAGAGATCGCATGGACCGTGCTGCACATGCCTCTGGTCGCCACCGCGCAAGCGCGGACCGGCGGCTGGACGCTTTGGCTGCGCCTGCGGCACGACAAAGTGCTCGACGCCCTCTTCGCATGGGCCGGGACCGATCCCGCCCACAAGGCGCTGTTCAACCAGATCTTTGCCGAATTGGCTCCGGCGGCGCAGGATCTGGTGCGGTTTTACCAGCAAACCCAAGCGCTCAGCGGCCCCGAAGCCAAGGAGGCCGCCGGCCTGGCCGTTATGGAACTCCTCTACGGTGCCACCGTAAACATCGCGCCGGACGTGGGCGCCGACCCACGCGCACCAGCCGACGCCGCCGCGCGCAAACCCCGGTACCCCATCCTGGCGTCGCCCCAGTAGCCAAAGTTTTTTGGTTCTTCTTTTCAAAAAAGAACATTCTTCTTTGTCCCCCCTAAGACCTTTTGCCCTCCCCCCCAATGCGCTAAGCAGCCCGCGCGCCGGGTTAGCACAGCGGTAGTGCAGCGGTTTTGTAAACCGAAGGCCGGGGGTTCGATCCCCTCACCCGGCACCATGCTTGAAGCGCCAGCGCGGGCGCCGGAACTTGGCGGAGTGCCGCGCATTCACGTTTCTCTATCGCAAGTTCATAACTTCGCCGTCGAACAAGGCGGAGTCACCGGAGAGGTCGATGACCAAAGCGCCCACCAAAACGGCCGCCCCAGCGGGCAAGACGATTGACAAGCCGAAGGAGGGCAGCAAGCCCAACGCGCTGCAGCAGCCGCTGAAACCGTCGTCCGAATTGGCCGCCATCGTCGGCGGCGGCACGATGCCCAGGGGCGAGGTGGTCAGCAAGGTTTGGGAATATATCAAGTCCCACAAGCTGCAGAACCCGAAGGACGGGCGTGAAATACTGGCCGACGACAAGCTGAAGAAAGTATTCGGCCAGGACAAGGTTACTATGTTCGAAATGAACAAGCTGCTGGCCAAGCACCTCAAATAGCCGCGCATTGCCGCCCGGGGCGCTGCCCGGGTTGATTTTCCAGCGACCTCGTACCAGCCTCGCCAAATCCGCATTTCGGGAACCGACGTGGCATCGAGCGACCTGGCCGACTTCTCCGCGCTCGAATTGCTTGCGGCCTATCGCGGCGGCACGGCGTCGCCCGTCGAGGCGATCGAGGCCGTGCTGGCGCGCACCGCGCTGTGGGAACCTGAACTTGGCGCGCTGTTCGCGCTGGATGCGGACGGCGCGCGCGCGGCCGCCGCAGCCAGCGCGGCGCGCTGGCGCCAGGGCATGCCGTGCGGACCCCTCGATGGGGTACCGATCACCATAAAAGACCTCATTGCCACAAAAGGCGTTGCGGTGCCGGTTGGAACGGCCGCCGCCGACATGACGCCGGCGCCGGAGGATGCGCCGCCGGCGGCGCGCGTGCGCGCGGCAGGAGCCATCATCTTCGCCAAAACCACCATGCCCGATTACGGCATGCTGTCGTCGGGCGTTTCGAGTTTTCATCCGCTCGGCCGCAACCCGTGGGACCTAGCGCGCACCGCCGGCGGGTCCAGCGGCGGCGCGGCGGCGGCCTGCGCGGCGGGATTGGGTCCGTTGCATATCGGCACGGATATTGGCGGCTCCGTGCGGCTGCCGGCGGGATGGTGCGGCATTTTCGCGCTCAAGCCCAGCTTTGGCCGCGTGCCGGTGGACCCGCCCTATCTCGGCCGCGTCGCCGGCCCGATGACCCGTACCGTCGACGATGCCGCCTTGATGATGAGCGTGCTGTCAAAGCCCGATCGCCGCGACAGCATGAGCCTGCCGTCGAACGACATCCACTGGAAGGTCCACGACAAACCTTTGCGCAAATTGCGCATCGGCCTGATGCTCGACCTCGACGTCGGCCAGGCGCTGGAACAGCCGGTGCGCGATGTTGCCGTGAAGGCCGCGCGGGCGTTCGAGGCGGCCGGCGCCGTCGTCACCG
>CAJCIS010000151.1 GCA_903970435.1 Acidobacteriota bacterium
GACGAAGATCTACAAGCCGACCCCGCCCGCACCCTCGACCTCTCCCGCATCTTTTTCAGCATTTGCGAAGATCTCGAAATCGAAGTCGATCTCGCCACCCTCCCCGACGCGTTTCTCGGCCTCGCCCCCGACGAACCCGACGAAGCCGAGCCCGACCCCCGCGCCACCTCTCCCCCCTGACCGCATCCTTTCCGCGAGCGCCCCAACCTCTACAAAATCAAAAGCTTTTGGGTTCTTTTTTTCAAAAAAGAACTGCTTTCCTGTTCCCCTGACTTACGTTAACGTCAATCACCGGGAGCAAACGAGGGCAAGTTTATGGACCAGATGGCACCCGAACTGGTTGCCGCGCCACGCGACTACTTGGCCGAGGATCCCGCGACCTTGCCGCTGGCGCAATTCGATGTCGGCCGCGCCATATTATTTCAACACGACGCGTTCTGGCCGTATTTCGCACGCCTGCGCCGCGAGGCGCCGGTGCATTATTGCGACTGTGGCGAGTTCGGCAATTACTGGTCCATTACGAAATACAAGCACATCGTGCAGATCGAGGCGAACCACGAGGTATTTTCGTCCGACGTGACGCGCGGCGGCATTACGTTGCGCGATCAGTTGGAGGATTTCGTGCTGCCGATGTTCATTGCCATGGACCCGCCGGTGCATGATTTCCAGCGCGCCGCGGTGCAGCCGATCGTGGCGCCCGCCAATCTCGCGCGCCTGGAAGTGCTGATCCGCGACCGGGCACAGGAAATACTCGACAATCTGCCGGTCGGCGAGGTGTTCAACTGGGTGGATCGGGTTTCCATAGAGCTGACCACGCAAATGCTGGCCACGTTATTCGATTTTCCGTGGCAGGACCGCCGCCGCCTGACCCGCTGGTCGGACGTCGCGACCGCGACCCCCGGTGGCGGCATTGTGGATACCGAGGATCAGCGCAAGGCCGAGTTGCTGGAATGCCTGCAATATTTCCTGGGCTTGTGGAACGAGCGGGTGAATGCCGAGCCACGCGGCGACCTGCTGTCGCTCATGGCGCATGCGGAGGCAACGCGCCACCAATCGCCCATGGAGTTGCTCGGCAATCTGCTGCTGCTGATCGTCGGCGGCAACGACACCACGCGCAATTCGATCAGCGGCGGCATTTATGCGCTCAACAAATTCCCCGATGAGTACACTAAGCTGCTGGGTAACCCTGGGCTGATCAAGAACATGGTGCCGGAAATCATTCGATGGCAAACGCCGCTGGCGCACATGCGCCGCACCGCGACGCGCGATTTCGAGTTCGAGGGCCACAAGATCCATGCAGGCGACCGGGTGGTAATGTGGTATGTATCGGGCAACCGCGACGAGGAGGTTATTCCCGACGCCGATCGCCTGATCATTGACCGCGAGCGGTCCGGCCGCCATTTGTCGTTCGGCTTCGGCTTGCATCGCTGCCTGGGCGAACGCCTGGCCGACATGCAGTTGCGCATCGTGTGGGAAGAAATCTTAAAGCGCTTCGGAAGGATAGAAGTCGTAGAAGAACCCAAACGCGTCGTCTCCAGCTTCGTCAAAGGATACGAAGTCCTGAACGTAAGGATTCCACACCCATGAGCAAAAGTTTTTTGGTTCTTTTCTTCAAAAAAGAACAGACTTCTTTTTGAAAATAGAAGCAAAAACTATTGCCATTCAAAAGCGCCTGGCTGGATGGGCCTGTGGACCTTGCGGCGGCCATCGAAGCGGCCGGGTTTGCCGTTGTGGACGGGCCGCCGGCCTTATTGCTGGTCAGCGATGCCGGGCATGCCATTGCCAACGCGGAAAAATTCGCCGATGCGGTGCCGGCGGATCAGGAGGCGCTGGTGGTGAATATTTTGCGGGCTCACGCGCCGGACGATTGGCCCGGCGCCCAGGCCGCGGCGCTGTTGTGGGCGTTTACGCGCCACGCGGCGCTCGCATGGGCGCCGCGGCGCATTCGGGTGAACGCAATCGGCTTGGATACGACATCCGCCGCGCGGGCCGATCTCGCCCCCGCCATCCTGGCGATGTGGGATTTTCCCAGCATGACCGGGCAACTCATCCGGCTCGGCCCACCATGAACGCCCCTCGCCTGGCCGACCAGCAGCGCGCGCTGCGCCATGTATTCTTGCGAGACATGGTGCTGCGTGCGTCGGTGGGTGTTCATGCCTTCGAGCACGATGCACCACAACGCATACGGGTGAACGTCGACCTGGCGGTGGACGACGATGGCGCACAGGCCATGTCACGCGGCGCCCAGGCCTTCGGCGCGAAAGGGCGCGACGAGTTGTCACGCGTGGTAGACTACGAGGCCGTGGCCGACCGATTACGGGCTATCGTCGCCGCGGGACATGTCAGCCTGATCGAAACACTCGCCGAGCGGCTGGCGGAAACCTGTCTGGAAGATCCCCGCGTGCGCCTGGCGCGGGTGAGGGTTGAGAAGCTGGATATTTTTGCCGATACCGCCTCGGTAGGCGTCGAAATAGAGCGCCGAAACCCCGAGCAGCGCGGTTTAATCCCCTGACCGGCGCAAGTCTCTTTATTTAGGTTTTGTGACAGATTTGCGTCCGGACCGTGTCGATGAGCAAGCGCGTCGCTAAGTAAAATCAAAGGCTTAGAGAAACTGGCAGCGGTCGCGATTTCGTGATAAGCCGTTGGAAATGCTTGGGCGCAGAAGCTTGCCCACATCGCTTCCCACAGACTTATCCACAAGCCCACCTTACCCGTCCCACGTGTATCGTTCTTGAGGCTCCCCTCTTGAGGTGCCCCAAAGCCGGGCCCACCCTGCGATAGAATGTCAGAGTCCCCAGCACCCGAAACCGAAGCCAGGATGCCAGCCAAAGGTGTTACGGTTATCGAGGCGGCCCTTGCCACGATGCCGCTCTCGCCCGGCGTCTACCGCATGTTGGACGCGGCGGGGGACGCACTTTACGTCGGCAAGGCACGAAGTCTGAGGAAGCGTGTAACGAACTATACGCAGCCGGCCCGGCTCGAGGAACGCCTGCGCCGCATGATTTCCGAGACGGCGTCGATGGAGATCGTCACCACCCATACCGAGGCGGAGGCCCTGCTGCTGGAGGCCAACCTCATCAAGCGGCTGAAGCCACGGTTCAACATCGTGCTGCGCGACGACAAATCGTACCCCTGGCTGATGGTGACGGAGGACCACCCGTTCCCGCAAATTGCCAAGCATCGCGGCGCGCAGGGGCGTAAAGGCAGCTACTGGGGCCCGTTCGCCAGCGCGTGGGCGGTCAACCAGACCGTGACGGCCATGGAACGCATATTCCTGCTACGGTCCTGTGCCGACACGGTGTTTGCCAACCGGTCCCGCCCCTGCCTGCTATTTCAAATCAAGCGCTGCTCTGCGCCGTGCGTGGAACGCATCACGCCGGACGATTATGGACGACTGGTTTCGCAGGCGAAAAGCTTCCTCTCGGGCAAGGCTGCGCACGTGCAGCGCGATCTTTCGGCTGAAATGCAGATGGCTGCTGAGAACATGGAATACGAGCGGGCCGCCGCGCTGCGCGACCGCATTCGCGCGCTGTCCTATGTTCAAGGCAGCGAAATCATCAATCCCGCCAGCCTCACCGACGCCGACATCGTGGCACTCTGGCAGGCGGCTGGGCAAAGCTGCGTGCAGGTGTTTTTTGTGCGCGGCGGACGCAACAACGGCAACCGAGCGCATTTTCCGAGCCATGCCAAGGGCGACGAACCGGGTGACGTGCTCGCCGCCTTCATTGCCCAGTTCTACGACGACAAGCCGCCGCCACCCCTGATCCTCACCAACCATGCCTTACCGGAAGCCGAACTGATAGAGGAGGCGCTGAGCCTGAAGGCCGGCCGCAGGGTGGAATTGGCCGTGCCGCAGCGCGGCGAGAAACATGCCGTATTGCAGCACGCAGAAACCAATGCGCGCGAGGCACTCGAACGACGGCTGGCGGAATCGACGGGCCAGCAAAAACTGCTCGATCTGGTGGCGACCTTGTTCGACCTGCCGGCGCAACCGCAGCGCATCGAAATCTATGACAACAGCCACATCATGGGCACCAATGCGTATGGCGTAATGGTGGTTGCCGGCATCGAGGGATTCTGCAAGAACGAGTATCGCAAATACAGCATTCGTTCACCTATTGCGCCGGGCGACGATTTTGCCATGATGCGCGAAGTGCTCGAACGCCGCTTCGTGCGCGCCCTGAAGGAGCAGGCTGATCACGCAACAAAAATGCCCGATCTGCTGCTGATAGACGGCGGGGCGGGCCAGTTTTCGGCAGTGCGCGGCGTGCTGGACGATCTGGGCGTAACCGATGTCAAACTGGTGGCGATTGCGAAGGGCCCGGATCGTGACGCCGGGCGCGAATGGTTTCACACCGACGACCGGCCTCCGTTCCAGTTGCCGCCACGGGACCCGGTATTGTATTATTTGCAGCGTTTGCGTGACGAAGCGCACCGTTTTGCGATTTCGACGCATCGGGCGGGGCGCGCAAAATCGCTGGTGACGAGCGAACTAGATGAAGTTCCCGGCATCGGTGCCGCGCGGAAGAAGGCGCTACTGCATCATTTCGGATCGGCGCGGGGGGTGAAGCAGGCAGGGCTGGAGGATTTACAGGCTGTGGAGGGTATTTCGAAAGAAACCGCGAAACGGATTTACGGGCATTTTCATTCAGCGTAACGGAAGGAAGAAGAGTTCTTTTTTTAAAACGGAACCAAAAAACTTTTATCCGTTGCGGCGCAGATCGCTTCATTTGGCGTCGACCAACTCTCCCTCGATTCGCGCTATGATTCCCGCGACTTCCCCGCCAGGCCGCGGGCGACTGAAGTAATAGCCCTGCACTTCATCGCAACCCGCGGCGCGCAGGTGATCCAACTGGCCGGCCGTCTCCACGCCTTCCGCGGTTACGCGCATACCGAGGCTGCGGCCGAGGCCAATGATGGCGCCAATGATCGCGGCGGAATCGGCCGAGTCCTCCAGGTCGCGCACGAAGGACTGGTCGATCTTGATCTTGTCGAACGGGAAGCTGCGCAGGTAGCTGAGTGACGAATGTCCGGTGCCGAAATCGTCCATGGAAATACGGACGCCGCGGGCGCGCATGTCACGCAGCACGTCGAGGGTGGCAGCATTGTCGGCCAACAGGACCGATTCCGTAATTTCGAGTTCGAGGCGACGCGCCGGCAGGCCGGAAGCTGCCAGTGCGGAGGTGACGCAGGCGGCCAGGCCGCTCGTCTTGAATTGCATGGCTGAAACATTCACCGCGATGCGCAAACCGGCAGGCCATGACGCGGCCACCGCGCAAGCGGCGTGCATCACCCATGCGCCGAGCGGAACGATGATGCCGATTTCCTCGGCCAGGGTAATGAATTGCGCCGGGGGCACCATGGTGCCGTCCGGATGCCGCCAGCGCAACAGCGCCTCGAATCCGGTCACACGGTTTGCTTGCACGTCCACCAGCGGCTGGTAGTACAGCTCGAACGCACCGTCCGCCAGCGCCCGGCGCAAAGCGGTTTCCATTCCCCGCCGTGCCTGCACCCGGGCGTCCATTTCAGGTTCGAACAAGCGACAAGTGCCCTCACCGTCCCGTTTGGCGCGAACCATGGCGGTGTCGGCATGCCTGAGCAGCGCATCGCCATGGGTTCCATCGTCGGGCCCGATCGCGATGCCGATACAGCCGCTGACGTTCACGTGCTCGCCATCCAGGCGGAACGGGGCCGCAAGCGCGCGTAGCATGCGGTGGCCGAGCTCGGCACTGTGCTCCGCCTGTTCGATGTCGGTTTGAATAATGGCGAACTCGTCGCCGCCCAGGCGGCACACAATGTCGGTCTCGCGCACGCAGGCAAGAAGCCGTTCGCCCACCGCCCGCAGCAGGCGGTCACCAAACTTGTGGCCGAGCGTATCGTTAATTATTTTGAAATGATCCAGGTTGAGGCACAGAAGCGCGAATCGGACACCGCGGCCTGACGCAGCAATCGCCTGTTCCAGCCGCTCACTGAGCATCGTGCGGTTCGGCAACCTGGTCAGGGCATCGTGCCGGGCCAGGAAGGCCGCCCGCTCCTCGATGCGCCGCCGCTCGGTAATGTCCTCGAAGGTTGCCAGCCAACCGCCATTCTCCAGCGGTATGTGGTCGAACGCGACCAACAGGCCGGTGGACAAGGTCAGCACCAGCCGACGCTTCTCGCCGCGCGCGACCAAGGCGAGGCAGGCCTGCTCCATGCCGTCGAGCGAGCGCTCGCCGTGATGCCCAGCCTCGATGCTCGCAGCCAGCAGCGACCGCATGGTAGCGCCTGGCCGCGGCAGTGCAGGGTTTATGCCAAGCAGCTCGCTATAACGCGCGTTGGCCAGCCGCACCGTGGCATCGGGCGCATACAGGCAAATGCCCTGGGCGAGTTTCTGCACCACGATTTCCCGGTCGCACCGCGCAATGTCCAGCGCCTCGGCGTGTTCATGTGCGGCGGTGACGTCAATGCAAATTACGAGCATACCGCCGTCTGGCGTAAGGGTTCCGCCAATACGTAGCCATCGCCCATCGTGCAGCCGCAACTCTGCTTGCGTCGTGGCGATCCCAAGCACTTGATGTCGAACAGCCAGCCGGCTGGCTCGCCTCGTCCCGGTTGAGAAGCCCCGCGACAATGCCGCGGCCAGCAAGCGCGAGATATGTGTGCCAGGCACGAGCGTGGCGGCCAGAGCGGGAAAGAAGTTAACCATGGCAGCGTTGCTCGCGGCCAGCCGGCCGGACGGGCGAATGAGCAGGTAGCCCTCGCGCGCCCCCTCAAGCCCTTGCCCCAAGCGCCCGCCCGGATCGCCCTCGTGTTCCGGCCATTGCATGCGAGGGGCGTACATGGCCCATCTTAAAGGCGCGCTAATAATATGTTTAAAAAGCGACTTTCTGCGCGGCAACTATTGAAGTCAAGGGAAGAGCAGGGAGAATTTCTTTTTTGAAGAAAAGAAAACAAAAAACTCTTGTCCTATGAATGTCGAGGCAACGCGCACAGCATTAATACACTCGGGAGATCAACATCATTACGCATACGTACATTCACGCGCTCGATCGTCTCGAACCCGAGCGCATGGTAGAAACGCTCGGCCGCCAATGTGGCGTAGCAATGCAGGCGGGTGACGCCCTGCGAAACCGCTTCGGCACGGCATCGATCCATGATTGATTGGGCGACGCCCTTGCGGGTCCAACCCGGATGGGTGGCAAAATGGCGGACATGGGCTTCCCCCTGAACGACCTCAGTGGAGCCCGGACGTTCGTGGGTCCAGCCGCCACAACCGATCAAGCCGCCCTGGGAATGCTCGGCAACGTAATAGGTACCGCAACCGATGAGTTTCGGGTTTGCCTTGTTCATGAGCGGCAGCGCGCGATCGAGCACGTCCTTTGCATAATACGGCGCCAGCAACGTTGAGTAACTCGCAGCGAGGATTTCGCTGACAGTGGGTTCGTCGGCCGTGGTGGACACTCTGATCGTGTAAGTCACTGGGCACTAACGATGTGTTACCGGGGCCTGACATCACCGCGGACACGCCTCAGCCGCAAGCCACGTTGCAACATCACCGCCATGCATGACTGGGCGAGAGAGGGGCGGCGCGCCAGCTTGCAGAATTGTCAACAATATTGCACGTCGTCGCGCGTGAACGAGATACGTAGAAGATGGCCGCAACATCGTATCGGCGCGCCGCGATGAGCTACGATATTGAAACTATTATGGTCGGCGCCGGCGTGGTGGGGCTGGCGGCGGCGCGGCGACTGGCGCAATGCGGCCACCAAGTTCTGGTGCTGGAACGCAATCCGGCGCCTGGCATGGAGATATCGTCGCGCAACAGCGAAGTCATTCATGCGGGGCTATATTACGCGCCCGGCAGTTGGCGCGCGCGCCTATGCGTCGCCGGGCGCATTGCCCTGTATGAATACTGCGCGGCGCGCGACATCGCCGCCCGGGCGGTCGGCAAACTGGTGGTGGCCACCGATTCGGCCGAAGCGGCCACCTTGGCCGCCATTGCCGCCCGCGCGCGGGAAAACGGCGTCGCACCACTGCAATGGCTCGACGGCCGCCAGGCTGCCGCGCTGGAGCCAGCGCTGACCTGCACGGCCGCGCTGCTCTCGCCCGAAACTGGAATTGTGGACAGCCATGCGTTCATGCGGTCTTTGCAGGCCGATGGCGAGGCGGCGGGCGTATTGTTCGCGTTCCGTACCCCGGTGACACGGGTAACTTGCGAAAGCGGTGGCTTCCTGGTGTCGGCCGAGGATGGCACCAAGGTGCGAAGCCTGCATCTGGTCAATGCGGCGGGGCTTGGCGCCATCCCGCTGGCGCGCTGCATCGACGGGCTTGCGCCCGCCCATGTGCCGCCGGCGTATTTCGCCAAAGGTTCATATTTCGGCCTCGCCGGCAGCAGCCCCTTTCGCCGCCTCATCTATCCGGTGCCGATCCCGGGCGGGGCCGGCATTCACCTGACATTGGACCTGGGCGGGGGCGCGCGCTTCGGGCCCGATGTGCAGGCTGTCGAAACCATAGACTATACTATGGACCCGGCCCGGGCGGCTGCCTTTTACCCGGCGATCCGGCGGTATTGGCCGGCTCTGCCGGACGGCGCCTTATACCCGGCCTATGCCGGCATCCGCCCCAAGGTCGTGCCGGCGGCGCAGAGCCAGGATTTCATCATCCAGGGTGCCGCGGTGCACGGCGTGCCGGGGCTCGTCAACCTGTTCGGCATTGAAAGCCCGGGACTGACCGGCGCGCTTGCGCTGGCCGGCGAAGTATCCACTCTATTGGGCGAAGACGGGCCAGGAAGTTTGCCGTGACGGCGGGGCCGATACAGAGTGGGCTCAAGGCGCCGACGACGGAGAGCAGGCCATGGATTTCGACCCCGCCACCGATGCTCCAGCGGCCAACGACGTGGCCACGCTGCGCACGGCGATTCTGGATCGGCTGACTTATGACGTCGGCAAGAGCCGCAACAGTGCCAGCGAGCGCGACTGGTTCGTAGCCACTGCCCTGGCGGTACGTGACCGCGTGGTGGAGCGGTGGATTGAGAGCACGAGCGACACCCATGAGCGCGGGTCCAAGCGAGTGTACTATCTGTCGCTGGAATTTCTGATCGGCCGCTTACTGTTCGATTTTCTGAACAATCTTGGGCTTACCGACACAGTTCGCGCTTCGTTGCGCGAACTGGAGGTAGACCTCGACCGGCTGCGCACTGTCGAGCCGGACGCGGCACTCGGCAATGGCGGCCTGGGCCGGCTGGCGGCTTGCTTCATGGAAAGCATGGCCTCGCTGGCCATTCCGGCACATGGCTACGGCATCCGGTACGATCATGGCCTGTTCCGGCAGGTGATCAAGAACGGTGTGCAGCAGGAATACCCCGAGGAATGGTTGTCATTTGGCAATCCGTGGGAATTCGAACGGCCCGAGGTGACCTACGATATCGGATTTGGCGGCGCGGTAGAAGCGGCACCGGGCGATGGACCCGCGCGCCTGGTATGGATCCCGGCCGAGCGCGTAGAGGCGGTCGCATTCGACACGCCGATACTGGGCTGGCGCGGACGCCACGTGAACACGTTACGCTTATGGTCGGCGCGGCCGGCCGATCCCTTGCGGCTGGAGGCGTTCAATCTGGGCGATCACGCGGGTGCATTGTCGGACCAGGTGCGGGCTGAATCGATCAGCAAGATCCTTTATCCCAGCGACGAGACACCGGCCGGGCTGGAATTGCGGCTGCGCCAGGAATTCTTCTTTGCCAGCGCATCGTTGCAGGATCTGGTGCGGCGGCATATCCGCGCGTTTGGCAGCGTGCGTGCGCTGCCGGACAAGGTGGCGATACAGTTGAATGATACGCATCCGGCGATCGCGGTGCCGGAGATGATGCGCATTCTGGTCGATCTGCACGACGTACCGTGGGACGATGCTTGGCGCATTACCCGCGGCGTGTTCTGCTATACCAACCATACACTGCTGCCGGAGGCTCTGGAAAGTTGGCCGGTGCCGCTGATGGAACGGCTGTTGCCGCGGCACATGCAGATCATTTATCTGCTGAATGCGCTGCACGTGGATCTGGTGCGCAACAGCCATCCAGGCAACGACCGGCTGCTGGCCAGCGTATCGCTGATTGAGGAGAATCACGGCAGACGGGTGCGGATGGGGCATCTGGCCTTCGTCGGGTCCGGCCATGTCAATGGCGTCTCCGCCCTGCACAGCGATTTGATGCGCAAGACCGTGTTCCTTGACCTGGCCACGATCTATCCAGGTCGCATCAGCAACAAGACCAACGGAATCACGTTCCGGCGGTGGTTGCAGCAATCCAATCCCGGGCTGACGTCGCTGCTGTGCGAATGCGTGGGGCCCGCGGTGCTGGACGATGCGCGGGCACTGGAGAATTTGGCGCCGCTGGCGGGCGACACTATTCTGCAAGGCCGTTTCGCCGCGGTCAAGCGGGCCAACAAGGTGGCGCTGGCGGAACTTATCCGCCAGCGCCTGGAAATCCGGGTGGACCCGTCGGCCCTGTTCGATGTGCAAATCAAGCGGATTCACGAATACAAGCGCCAGCTGTTGAACATTCTGGAAACCATCGCGATGTATGACAACATTCGCGCACATCCCGGCCAGAATTGGGAGCCGCGCGTAAAAATATTTGCCGGCAAGGCGGCGGCGAGCTACCATCAGGCCAAACTGATCATCAAGCTGATCAACGACGTGGCGCGGGTGGTGAACAGCGACCCGACGGTGCGGGATTTGTTGAAGGTGGTGTTCCTGCCGAACTACAATGTCAGCCTGGCGGAGATTATCATTCCGGCAGCCGATCTTTCGGAACAGATTTCCACGGCGGGGATGGAAGCTTCGGGCACCGGCAACATGAAGCTCGCGCTGAACGGGGCGCTGACGATCGGCACGCTGGATGGCGCGAACATCGAAATCTCCGAACATGTAGGGCAGCAGAATATCTTCATCTTCGGCATGACGGCGGCGCAGGTGGAGGCGCGGCGGCGTGACGGGTTCGACATGACGGACACGATTGCGGCGTCGCCGGGGCTGACAGAAGTTTTGGACGCGGTCGAGTCGGGGGTGTTTTCGCCTGGCGAGCCGGACAGGTTCGTTTCGCTGACCAATGCGGTGCGGCGGAACGACTGGTTCATGGTGGCAGGGGATTTTGACGCTTATTACGAAACGCAAAGGCGCGTCGCGGAGGTATGGCACGACCCGTCGGCATGGTGGCGCGCGAGCATGCTCAATACGGCGAACATGGGGTGGTTTTCATCGGATCGGACAATCCGGGAGTATGCTACGGAATTGTGGGGTTTGCCGGGGGCGGGGGCATTATGATCAGAAAGAAGGCCAGGGGCTCTGCCCCTGGCCTTCGTTTCTCTTGCGGCCTCGCCGTCATGGATAAACAGCTCGGCATGAGCGGCCCCCTAGCACGATCAGCCATGGCATACGTCCTGGCCGGCGGCCGCGGCAGCCGCCTCCTCGAACTCACCGATCGTCGCGCCAAGCCCGCCGTCTATTTCGGCGGCACCATGCGCATCATCGATTTCGCCCTGTCAAACGCATTGAACTCCGGTATTCGGCGCATTAGCGTCGCCACGCAATACAAGGCACACAGCCTCATCCGCCACCTGCAGCGCGGCTGGAATTTCTTCCGATCGGAACGCAAGGAAAGCTTCGACATTCTGCCGGCTAGCCAACGCGTCGAAGGCGAACGCTGGTACGCCGGAACCGCTGATGCCGTCTATCAGAATATCGACATCATCGAAAGCTACGCACCGCAGTACATCGTGCTTCTCGCCGGCGATCACATCTATAAAATGGACTATGAATACATGCTGCAACAGCATGTCGATCAGGGCGGCGACGTAACGGTAGGATGCATCGAAATTCCGCGCGCGTCAGCCGGCGGATTTGGCATCATGAAGGTGGACAAGGAAAGCCGCATCACCGAATTCATGGAAAAGCCGCTGGATCCTCCCGCCATGCCGGGAAAACCGGAAAGCTCGCTCGGCAGCATGGGTATTTACGTCTTCGAGACGAAATTCCTGATCGAACAGCTCAAACGCGACGCGGCGGATCCGAACTCCACCCGCGATTTTGGTGCCGACATAATCCCGTATATTGTTCGGCACGGACGCGCGTTCGCGCATGAATTCAGCCGGTCCTGCGTGCGATCGCCCAACGCGCCGGAAGCATATTGGCGGGACGTCGGCACGCTGGACGCCTATTTTGCAGCCAATATCGATCTCACCGAGGCGCAACCAGGGCTCGATCTCTATGACCGTGACTGGCCGATCTGGACCTATGCCGAAATTACCCCGCCCGCCCGGTTCGTGCCCGACTTCGAGGGACGGCGCGGCACCGCGGACGCCTCGCTGTTTGCCGGTGGAACGGTCGTGACAGGCGCGA
Organism: Acidobacteriota bacterium; assembly: GCA_903970435.1. GTDB lineage: Bacteria > Pseudomonadota > Alphaproteobacteria > Acetobacterales > Acetobacteraceae > CAJCIS01. Next base: position 12,370 of record CAJCIS010000151.1, read on the forward strand.
GCATCTGCCGGTCGCTCGTGTTCACCGGCGCGCGCGCGCATTCAGGCGCGGAAGTGGATGAGGCGGTGATCCTGCCCTACGTCGAAATCGGGCGCGGTGCGCGGCTGCGGCGGGTGGTGATCGATTCCGGGGTGCGTATACCTGCAGGATTGGTGATCGGAGAAGATGATGTGCTGGATATGCAACGTTTCCGCCGAACCGACGGCGGCGTGTGCCTGGTCACTCAACCTATGATCGACCAGCTGACAACGATGAGTAATCTTGCCAAATCGGGCGCGTGAAGGTTCTTGCCGTCACATCTGAAGTTTTTCCGCTTGTCAAAACCGGCGGCCTTGCCGACGTCTGCGGCGCGTTGCCGGCCGCACTGGCAGCCGAGGGCGTTTCGGTCATAACCCTAATGCCGGGCTATCCGCCCGTGCTCACGGAATTGCGCGACACGGTAGTGATCCTGGAAATTGCCGACCTGTTCGGCGGTCCCGCGCGCGCGCTGCGCGGCCAGGCCGGCGCGCTCGACATTGTGGCAATCGATGCGCCGCATCTCTATGCTCGGGCGGGCGACCCGTATGTCGGGCCGGACGGCGTCGATTGGCCGGACAATGCCGTGCGTTTTGCAGGCTTGGGCCGCGTCGCAGCGATGCTCGCCAAGGGTGCGCTGGCTGTGGACGCGGTGCATCTGCATGATTGGCAGGCCGGGCTCGCGGCCGCGTATTTGTGCCAGCGAGACGAGCCAGGTCCCGGCATTGTCGCCACGGTTCACAACCTGGCGTTCCAGGGCCTGTTCGGCGCGCACATGCTGGAGGCGCTTGGACTGACCGCGGAACAGTTTAGTCCGGCCGGCCTGGAATATCACGGCGCGATCAGCTTTCTCAAAGCGTCCCTGATTTACGCTGACCGGATCACCACGGTGTCGCCCACCTACGCGGACGAAATCCGCACGGCCGAGGGCGGCATGGGGCTGGACGGCGTGCTGCGTCAGCGCGGGCACAACGTATCAGGAATCCTGAACGGCATCGATACGGACATCTGGGATCCGGAAATCGACCCTGCCATTCCCGTTCGTTTCGGCCGCGGGAAGCCGGTGCGGCGGGCTGCGAACAAGGCAGCCTTGCAGCGGCATTTCGGACTTGCCGAAAATGGCACGGCATTGCTTTGCGGCGTGGTCAGCAGGATGAGTTGGCAGAAGGGGTTGGATCTGCTGTTGGAAGTATTGCCGGTCCTGCGGGCCGAGAACATGCAATTGGCGCTGCTCGGAAGCGGCGAGCCGGCTTTGCAGGCGGCATTCTCCGCCGCCGCGGCGCGAGATCCTGACTACGTAGGCTGCCTATTCGGATACGACGAGACGGTCGCACACCTCATTCAGGCGGGCTCGGATGCGCTGCTCGTGCCTTCGCGGTTCGAGCCGTGCGGGCTTACGCAATTATGCGCGTTGCGATATGGGTCCATTCCGCTTGTAGCACGGGTTGGCGGCCTGGCGGACACGGTGATCGATGCGAATGCCGCGTCATTGACGCAAGGCGTGGCGACGGGGGTGCAGTTTGCGCCGGTCACGCGCCCGGCGCTGGAACAGGCGTTGCGACGGCTTGGCATGCTGTGGCGCAATGTGCCGGCGTGGCGCCGCACGCAGCGTAACGGAATGGCAATGGATGTATCCTGGCGCGGACCCGCCGCCGCTTACGCGCGTCTGTTCCGGGCGCTCCGGGCGTGAGGCCAACCGTCTTTGAGTTTGGTGTGTGAAAAAGAAGGCCCGGGGCTCCGCCCCCTGGACCCCCGCTAAGGATAGGTCCTTAGAATCTGTTACTTACGAAAGGTCAGGGGACTCATCCCCAGCGGGGTCTAGGGGCAGAGCTCCCGGCCTTCGTTCCACGGATCAAGCTCAAAGGGCGATTGGCATGACATCCAGAACCAGGTTGGGCGTGACGCCGCGCGGGGGTGGGGTGGACGTTGCGGTATATTCCAGCGCGGCCGAGGAAATCGAGTTCTGCACGTTCGACGAGCGTGACGCCGAGACCGGGCGCATTCCGCTGCCCTGCCGCACCGGCGACATCTTTCACGGCTTTGTGCCGGACGTTACGCCAGGCACACGCTATGGGCTGCGCGTACGCGGGGCGTTTGCGCCGGCCGAGGGACATCGTTTCAATCCAAACATGCTGCTGCTCGATCCATATGCGACACGCATCGACCGGCCATTCGTTCTGCATCCATGCCTGTTCGATACGGGCGAGGCGCCATCGTCGACCGACAGCGCGCCCTTCATGCCGAAAGCCCTGGTGTCGCCCCCGCCGGACCCGGCGGCGGCGCCGCCACCCGCGGCCTGGCACGACCTGGTGATCTACGAGTTGCACGTGCGTGGTTTTTCCATGCTCAACCAGGCCATTCCGCAGGTGCAGCGGGGCACGTTCGCGGGCCTGGCGCATCCGGCAAGCATCGATTACCTGACGCGCCTTGGCGTGAGCGCGGTGGAACTGTTGCCGAGTGCCGCTTGGATTGATGAGCGCCATTTGCCACCGCTCGGGCTTGGCAATTACTGGGGCTACAATCCGGTCGGGTTCTGTGCGCCCGACCCTCGGCTCGCGCCCGGCGGGTTTGCCGAAATACGCGCGGCGGTGAGCGCCCTGCGGCAGGCCGGCATTGCGACCATTCTGGATGTGGTATTCAACCATACCGGCGAAGGCGATGAGTTCGGACCGACTGTATCGCTGCGCGGTTTGGATAACGCCTATTATTACCGCCTCGATGCGGCAAACAAGCGGCTTTACGCCAACGATACGGCGTGCGGCAACGTTGTCGCCGCAGATCGACCCGGTGTGGTGCGGCTGATCCTGGATGCGCTGCGCCTATGGACCGGTGCCACCGGTGCCGACGGTTTCAGATTTGATCTCGCAACGACACTTGGACGTACCGCCAGCGGCTTTAACGCTGCCGCGCCGTTGCTGACGGCCATGGTGCAGGACCCGATCTTACGGGACAGGATTTTGGTGGCGGAGCCCTGGGATGTCGGGCCCGGCGGGTACAGGCTGGGAGAATTCGGCGCGCCGTGGGCGGAGTGGAACGATCATTTTCGCGATACGGCGCGGCGATTCTGGCGTGGCGACAGCTTCATGCTTGGCGATATGGCAACACGGCTGGCGGGGTCGGCCGATATTTTCAACCGCTCGCACCGGCCGCCGTCACGCAGCATCAATTTCATCACCGCACATGATGGTTTCACGCTGCGCGACCTGCTAAGCTATGAGCATAAGCGTAACGACACCAATGGCGAACAGAACCGCGACGGAACCGACTCGAATTATTCGTGGAATGGCGGGGCGGAAGGCGCCACTGGCGATGCTTCCGTCAATATGGCCCGGGCGCGCGACGCAAGGGCGCTCTTGGCGACGCTGCTGTTCGCGCGCGGCACGCCGATGATGACCATGGGCGACGAAGGCGGCCGAACCCAGCAAGGCAACAACAATGCCTATTCGCAGGACAATGCACTGTCTTGGCTGGATTGGAATAATATCGATACGAACTTGCTGGCTTTCGTGCAGCGCGCCATTGCCCTGCGGCGTGCCACCGCGGCGCTGCACGAGGACCGGATGCTGACGGGCGCAGCACGCGATGATGCGGGCTTGCCGGATGTGGCGTGGCACCGCTCCGACGGCGCGGCGATGACGCCGGCGGATTGGGAGGATGCAAGCGCTGCGACATTGATCGCGCTGTTCTACACGCCGCCGGGGCGTGTGATGTTGGTGCTGCATGCCGGGCGCGGCGAACGGAACGTCGCTGTTCCGGCGCCGTTCGGGGGGCATCAATGGGCGCTCGCGCTGGATAGTTTTGATCCGGAACGATCCGGCGGGGCGGGGCAATCGTTGCGGGTCAGCGCGCGCAGCGTCGTGGTGCTGGTGGAAACGCCGAACGCAGCCGGAATGGCGCGGGGTATCGATGCGCCGGCGTTGCAACGCCTCGCCGCGGCGGCCGGCGTGGCGGTTGATTGGTGGGATGTAGCGGGCAGCCGGCATCCCGTCGCGCCCGAAACGCTAAAGGCAGTACTCGCGGCCCGAGATCTGCCGTCCGGCAATGCAGCGCAGGTGCGCGATAGCCTGGCGCGGCTGGCGGAACGTTGCTGCATGCGAGCGTTGCCGGCCGCACGGGTCGTGGCGGCCGACGCACCGGGGACTCTGACGCTGGGTTCAGCCACGGGCGGCCGCGACCGGTGGCTGCTGATCGAGCCGGAAGGGGCTGGCGCCACCATCATCCGCCTGAAAATTGCGGCAGGTGACGGGGCGGCCGTCGAGCGGGAAACGGTGGATGGGCGGCGCTTCACCGGCCGGCGGGTCAGCCTGCCGCCGCTGCCGGCCGGGCGTTATCGGGTCACACTCGAGGGGGTGACGGCGGCGACGCATCTCACCGCAGCGCCGCAAAGCTGCCACCTGCCGGCGCCGCTTAAGGAGGGCGGGCGTCGTTTCGGCGTGGCGGCGCAACTCTACACATTGCGGCGGGACGCAGACCAGGGCGTGGGCGATTTCACCGCCCTCGGCGAGCTCGCCAGCGTGGCGGGCGCGGAGGGCGCATCGGTGATCGGGCTGAACCCGCTGCATGCCCTGTTCCGGCCGTTTCCCGATCGGGCAAGCCCGTATCACCCGGCTGACCGCCGGTTCCTGAATCCCCTTTATGTCGATGTCGCAAGGCTGGGCGTGGTGGGCGAGGCACAGGCGGTGCGCGCGGCGCTGGCGGCGGAGGAAAACCTTCTGACTGGTCTGCGGGCGCGCAGCATGGTCGATTACCCGGCCGTCTGGGAGGTCAAAACACGTGTGTTGCGGGCCGCGTTCGCCAGCCTCGCCACCGATCCGGCGACCGACAGCGCACTGGATGCGTTTATCGCCCACGGGGGCGCCGCGCTGCGGGATTTCGCCGTGTGGGAGGCGCTGGCAGAGGTGCATGGTGGTGATTGGCATTTATGGCCGGAAGAATTGCACACCCCCTATGCACCGGCGGTGGCGGCCTTTGCGGCCGCGCACGAACAATCGGTGCGATTCAGCGCTTTCCTGCAGTTCCTGGCCGAACGCGGCCTGGCTGAGGCAGCCGGCGTGGCGCGCGATAGCGGCGTGGACATTGGCCTCTACCGTGATCTCGCGGTCGGGTGCGCGCCGGATGGCGCCGAGGCGTGGTCGGAGCAGGCGTTGCTCCTGCGGGGACTATCCGTAGGCGCACCGCCCGACACGCTGGGGCCGCTCGGGCAGGTGTGGCACCTTCCGCCGCCGGACCCGATTGCCATGGAGGAGGACGGTTATGGCGCGTTCGGCCGTCTTCTGGCGACCAACATGCGCCATGCAGGGGCGCTGCGAATCGACCATGTCATGGGGCTGATGCGGCTGTTCGTGGTACCCGCGGGCGGCGATGCGCGGGACGGCACCTATATGTCGTACAAGCTGAATGACCTAATAGGCCAGGTGGCGCTGGAAAGCACGCGGGCCGGATGCCTGGTGGTGGGCGAGGATCTCGGCACGGTGCCGCCTGAGATCGGCGTGGCGCTGGCGGCGCGGTCGGTACTGTCATACCGCGTGCTATGGTTCGAACAGACGCAGGCAGGTTTTACGCCGCCAGGCGCCTGGCCGCGCGTGGCGGCCGCGTGCGCGGCCACCCACGATCTGCCGACATTGGCGGGGTTTTGGTCTGGCGGTGATATCGCCGAACTTCTGGCGCTCGGACTGCTTGGGGTGGAAGCGGCAGCGGCAGCCATGGAAACGCGGCAAAATGCCAAGGTGGCGCTGCTGCGGCTGCTGCGCAACACGGGCCTCATCGGCTCGGAAACGCCAGGCGGGGTGCCTGCGGCCGCCATTCACGCGCTGCTGGCGCGAACACAGTCGTTGCTGGCTTTAGTGCAGGCGGACGATTTGGCGGGGGAGCTCGTCGGCGTAAACTTGCCGGGCACGGACAGAGAGCGTCCGAACTGGCGTCGACGGCTGGGGCGGGGGGCCGACGCCTTCCGCGGGGACGCCGGGCTGGCGGCGATGCGGGCAGAGCGGCCCAAGTGATCAAGCGGCTGTCCCAATTGAAAGCAAATTTCCAGGAAAAAGAATGTTCTTTTCCGAAGAAGAACCAAAAGACTTTTGCTATTCGCCTGCGGAACGGTTTAGACCGAGGCAGCGAAGTCTGGGAATTGCATCAAGAGAAAAAGTCTTTTGGTTCTTTTCTTCAGAAAAGAACTGCTTTCTTGTTTCCTACCGCGCCGGTGATAACGCCCGTGCCCATAGTCCTTGCCTTAGCCGCCCGGTCACCTTGCCAAGCCGTGCCACGCCGTCCAGCCGACGGTCGAGGAACGCCAGCGTGGTCTCCTGCGTCGCGCTTTCGTTGAGCCAGAATAACAATGTTGCGCTGTACAGGCCGGCGAGGATGGCGCGCTTGGTGTACCACGAGAAATCCGCGGACCGTTCGCCGGCCGCGTGCCAAATGGCATCCACAGTCCGCGCCGTGCAGCGGGCCGCGACAGCCGTGTTTGCCGGCAACGCCAGCAGGAGGGCCGCGCGGCGGACCGCTTGTTTGTATGGCGCGGAAATTTCGAGACGTGCCTCGATCAACATGCGCACGCGCCGCGGGACGCGCTGATCGGCGATGAGCGGCGCCGCCGACTCCACCATGCGGCGATCCATGAGATCGAGGTAGGCCTCCACCAGTTCGGGGCCACCGCCTGGGAAATGCGCGATGGCCGCTTCACCCCCAGCCCGGCGAAGCGCCGCTTTGGTCCAGCCGAACGCCGGCACATGCGGCAAAATTTGATCGATGAGGGTGTCACGCGCGTGACTGCGCTCGGGGGGCTCGATCACGCGTCCTGCTCCGTGGCGGGGGGCAAACGGCTCAATTCCTCGTTGAAGCCGAAAGTGGCGAAATCGGTCACGCGCATCGGGTAAAGAATGCCATCGAGGTGATCGTATTCATGCTGCACCACGTTGGCGTGCAGGCCGTCCACCTCACCGCCGACCTCATTTCCGTCGCAATCAACCCCCGTGTAGTGGATCCGGACCCAGCGGGGCACCGCGGCGCGCAAGCCGGGCAGGGAAAGGCAGCCTTCGATGCGCGGCATCGTTGCATCGCCAACTGGGGTGAAATGCGGGTTTATGACCACCGATGGCGGGATATTGGGTTGGCCGGTGCGCTCGCTCGGCAGATGGAACACGAAGAGGCGAAGCGGCCTGTGGACCTGGGGCGCCGCAAGACCAATGCCAGGTGCGTCGAGCATGGTTTCGATCATGTCATCCACCAGGCGGCGAATCGCGGGCGCCCCAGGGTTGGTGACCGGCTCGGCCATTTGCAGCAGCACCGGATTCCCCATGCGGGCGATCTTCAATAGAGCCATGCCAAACGCCTTGCCATCGCCGCGCAGAAACCCCCTTGGGTGCCGGCGCGTTGCTGTGTTATAGAGACCGTTCACCCGAGGTGAAAGCCGGGTGTTTCGCCGTACGCGCGTTCCGGATTGGCCGGATCGGGCGGTAGGCGCCGGAAAGGAGCAGGCGACCAAGTGCAGGTTCTCGTTCGCGACAACAACGTTGATCAGGCGCTGAAGGCGCTCAAGAAGAAGATGCAGCGGGAAGGCATTTTCCGAGAAATGAAGCTGCGGCGGCACTATGAAAAGCCCAGCGAAAAGAGGGCCCGCGAGGCCGCGGAGGCGGTGCGCCGGGCGCGCAAGCTGGAGCGCAAGCGGCTCGAACGCGAAGGCTTCTGAGAGCCCGTTTGACAAGGCGGCCTGGCGGCCATCGGACGCGATTTGCCGCGCCCCTGGGCGGGATTCCGGGATGTTAGGCGCGGTCCAGGCCTTGCGCAATTTCCTCCGTCATCTTCTTCGCGTCCCCAAACAGCATCATGGTGTTCGGGCGGAAGAACAGCTCGTTATCGACGCCGGCATAGCCGGACGCCATAGAGCGTTTGACGAACAGCACGGTCCTGGCCTTGTCTACTTCCAGGATCGGCATGCCGTATATCGGTGACTTGGGATCGGTTTTGGCGGCCGGATTTGTCACGTCATTGGCACCGATGACGTAAACGACGTCCGTTGTACTGAATTCGTTGTTGATGGTCTCGAGTTCGAAAACCTCATCATACGGTACATTGGCTTCAGCCAGCAGCACGTTCATGTGGCCCGGCATGCGCCCGGCCACCGGGTGGATGGCGTATTTAACTTCCACGCCTTCATGTTTCAGCTTGTCGGCCATTTCGCGCAGCGCATGCTGCGCCTGGGCCACTGCCATGCCGTAACCGGGCACAATGATGACCTTGGAGGCGTTCTTCATGATGAACGCGGCGTCGTCCGCATTGCCGGTCTTGACGGTGCGGTCGATGCCACCGGCGGAAGCAGGCCCCGCCGCGCCGCTGTCGGTGCCGAAGCCGCCGAGCAGCACGTTGAATATGCTGCGATTCATGCCCTTGCACATGACGTAGGACAGGATCGCGCCCGAGGCGCCGACCAAAGCTCCGGTGATGATCAGTGCCAGGTTCTGGATGGTAAAGCCGATGCCGCACGCCGCCCAGCCCGAGTAGCTGTTCAGCATGGAGACGACCACCGGCATGTCGGCGCCGCCGATGGGAATAATGAGCAGAAATCCCAGCGCCGCCGACAGCACGGCGATGGCCCAGAACACGGTCTGGCTGCCGCCACCGATGAAGGCCGCAATCAGCCCCGCGATAACGATCGCCACACCCAGATTGATCTGGTGCTGGTACGGAAAGGTGATCGGCGTGCCCTTCATCAGGGCCTGCAATTTTGCAAAGGCAATCACCGAGCCGGAAAAGGTGATGGCGCCGATCGCCAGTCCGATGGACATCTCCACCAGGCTTTCCGTGCGGATATGGTGCAGCGTGCCGATACCGACCGCTTCCGGCGCGTTCAGCGCCGCAGCGGCAACGAAGACCGCAGCGAGGCCGACAAGCGAGTGAAATGCCGCGACCAGTTGCGGCAGCGCGGTCATCTGAATTTTCTGGGCGATGTAGGCGCCAGCCGAGCCGCCGATCGCAATGCCCAACAGGATCAGGTCGACGCCCGCGATGTGCATGCCGGGCCGGGCCAGCGTGGCGGCGATGGCAATCGCCATGCCGGCCATGCCGAACTGGTTGCCCCGGCGGGACGTGACCGGGCTGGATAGCCCCCGCAACGCGAGGACGAAAAGGACGGCGGCGACAAGATAGAGGAGCGAGACGAAAGTGGAGGACATTGCGCGTGCCTACTTTTTCGATTTGAACATCGACAGCATGCGCTGCGTGACGAGGAAGCCGCCGAAGATGTTCACGCTGGCGAGCGTGACCGCCAGAAAGCCGAAAAGATGGGGCCAAAATCCGTGGCTGAGGCCGGTGCCCAGCATGGCGCCGACGATGATAACGGAGGAAATGCCGTTCGTGACCGCCATGAGCGGGCTGTGCAACGCGGGCGTAACGTTCCAAACCACGTAATAACCCACAAAACAGGCGAGCAGGAAGATTGTCAGCAGGTAGATGAAGGGGTCGGCGGCGGCCGCGGCGACCTGCACGTGCTGCAGAACGGGTTCGTTCATCCTGCGTCTCCCTTTGGCTGGCCTACGCCTTGTTTGCCTGGCTTCGACTTGCCGCCTCCACCACCGCCCGGCTTGCGATTCCCGGGCCTGGTGGGGCCTGCGCTCTGCTGCAACGGCTGTGTCTGTGTCGCCGCAGCGGACGTCGCAGGCGGCTCAATGCCTTGTTGCGGTACCGACCCGGTTTCAGCCTCATGGGCCGACGCCTCCGGCGGCGGCGGTTCCGAATCGGTCCCGATCTCTTCTGCGAGCGCCGAGGAATGAGCGACCTGCCGTGCGGCGTCCGTCTCAGATTCGACCGCTCTGGCCGATGCAGGCGACGTGCCCGTGTCGGACGGTTCGGGCTGCGCCGCCGCGGCTGGGGCAGCCGCGGCCTCGGTTGCCGCATGCGGCGCGCTTGAGATGTCGGCAAACGCCGGATGAACGATGGCACCACCGCGCGTCACCATCAGGCCCTGCACGATGGCATCCTCCGGCGGCAATTTAGGCGCCTTGGCGTCCTTGTCCCAAAAAGTTGTCAGAAAGGTCAGCAGGTTCTTGGCATATAGCGTGCTTGCAGCGACGCCGATGCGGCTCGGCCAATTCCTGTAGCCGAGGATTTTGACGCCGTTCGCCGTCGTATAGGCCTCACCCGGGTGAGTCGCCGCACAATTGCCGCCACCGTCGGATGCCAAATCCACGATGACACTGCCGGGACGCATGCTGTCGACCATGGCCTGAGTGACCAGGGTAGGCGCCCGGCCGCCCTGCACCAACGCCGTGCAGATCACCATGTCGTTTTTCGCCACGGTCGCGGCGATGAGTTCTGCCTGCTTCTGCCGGAATTCGGCGCTCATTTCCTTGGCGTACGCACCGGTTTGTCCCGCCGTTTCGGCGTCTTCGACGCCAATGAATGCCGCCCCGAGCGACTTGATTTCTTCCTTCGCCGCCGGCCGGACATCCGTCGCAGATACGATCGCGCCCAGCCTGCGCGCCGTCGCAATCGCCTGCAGCCCGGCGACACCCGCGCCCATGACGAACACCCGGGCGGGCGGCACCGTCCCCGCAGCGGTCATCATCATCGGAAAACCGCGATCGAACGCAAAGGCGCCCTCGATCACCGCGCGGTAGCCGGCGAGGTTGGCCTGGCTTGACAGCACATCCATACTCTGTGCGCGGGTAATGCGCGGCAGCAGTTCCATGGCCGCGAGGTCGATGAAAGCCGCTGCAAACGGTGCCACCACCTGCTTGTCCGCCATGGCGCCGGAAATGCACACCAGTAACGCACCTTTCGGAATGCCGGCCGGATCGGGCAACTGCACGCAGAACACCACGCTTGCATTTTCCAAGGTCGCGGCAGCGTCCGTGCCGATTTCGGCGCCGGCGGCTGTGTATTCCACGTCCGCGATTGAGGCGCCGGCGCCGGCGCCGGCCTCGACAGCAACCGTCAGCCCAAGCTGAATGAGCTTTTTTACGGTTTCCGGCGTCGCGGCGACGCGCGTTTCGCCCGCACGACGCTCTTTCAGCACCGCTAGGCGCATGGGCCGTCTTCCTCCACATTGTGTCCGTGCATTACATCGGGCAGCTAACAGGCGGGGGTGGAGCGACGCAAGGGGACCAACCGGCACGCCGATGACCGGCTCGCCTGCGGGCCGCGGCTTGCCGGCCGGACCGCCCCATCAGACCGTGGCAGGCACGCCGGCCCTTGCCAGCGCATCGGCCTGCCGCGCCTGGAGGGCTTCTTCCTCGAAACCCTCAATCAAATCCATGAACATACGGTGCCAGTTCAGGCGGGCACCCAGCCGCAGGAATACCGACCCCAGCCCAATCGCCGAGCGGTCCATGAGCACAAATTCGCGCGGCACCCGAACGCCGCCGGTGCGCTGCAATCCTGCATGCACTTTCTGCGCGATCTCCCGCCCATATTGCGGGTCGTTCGTCTCCTGCATGGCGCGCACGCGATCCTGCATCAGCGGCTCGTACAGAAACCGCGCCCATTCGTTCAGTACCTCCACCTTTTCGTCGGTCAGGCCGCCAAATCCCCACACTTCGTAAGCATGACGCGCTTTCGCCTTATCGCCGTCGCGCACCGCCTCGAACAGATTGATCACGCCGCGGAGGAAGCGCGGCGCGAACACCCGGATGACACCAAAATCCAGCAGATTGATGCCATGGTCGGAACGCACCTGATAATTGCCCAGATGCGGGTCACCATGAATCACGCCGTAACGGTATAGCGGAATATACCACGCCTTGAACAGCGCGCGGGCAACATCGTTACGTGCCGCCTCATCCGGTCCGGTCGCCAGGAACGCCTTGAGCCCAACACCGGGCAGCCATGTCATGGTCAGCAGGCGCGATGTGCTGAGCGCTTCGATCGGCACCGGCACGCTCACCTCCGCCACGCCGGCAAGCATGAACGTATAGAGGCGCATTTGCGCAGCTTCCCGCCGATAATCCAGTTCCTCGCGCAAGCGATCCGAAAGCTCCTTGAATACCTCGTCGTTGTTCAAGGCATTATCCATGCGATGGAACACCGCCAGCGCCAGCTTGAGCTGGCGCAAGTCGGCCTCCACGACGCTCGGCATGTCCGGATATTGCAGCTTGCAGGCAACGCTGGTTCCATCGTGCAAGCGTGCACGGTGCACTTGCCCCAAACTCGCCGCGGCCGCGGCCGTCTGGCCGAATTCGGAAAACTTCGTCGCCCAATCGGCGCCAAGTTCGTTTTGCATGCGGCGGCGCACGAACGGAAATCCCATGGGCGGCGCGTTGGACTGCAATTCGGCCAATTCCTGCGCATACTCGGCCGGCAACGCGTCCGGCACCGTCGACAGGAATTGCGCCACCTTCATCATGGGCCCCTTCAGGCCGCCTAGAATGGCGCGCAGATCCTCGGCGTGGGCACTGCGGTCGGTCTTGATGCCGAGCAGGCGCGCGCCCGCCACGCGCGCCGCAATGCCGCCCACCGCACCCGATGTGCGCGCCATGCGCCTGAATTCACCGAACAGGGTGCTTGCGTCAGGTCCGCCGGTATTGCCGCCACTTTCGCCCTCTGGCCCGTTAGCCATGCGGCGCACGCTCGAGCTGATCGATGAAGCCGGAAATGATGTCCAGCCCACGGCGCCAGAACGTGGGGTCCGAGGCATCCAATCCGAATGGCGCCAGCAAATCCTTATGCACCAAAGTGCCTCCGGCGCGCAGCATGGCGCGGTATTTTTGCTGAAAATCCGGATGCCCCGCCTGGAATTCCGCGAACAGGGCGTTCACCAGGCAATCGCCGAAGGCATACGCATAGACATAGAATGGCGAGTGCACGAAATGTGGAATATAGGCCCAGAACACCTCGTAGTCCGGCGTGAACTCGAATGCCGGGCCAAGGCTCTCGCGCTGCACGTGCATCCAGATTTCGCCGATCTGTTCCGGCATCAGCTCGCCGGCGCGGCGCGCATCATGCAGTTTCGTTTCGAAGCGATAGAATGCGATCTGCCGGACCACCGTATTGAGCATGTCCTCCACTTTGGACGCCAGCATCAGCCGGTGCCGTGCCGGGTCCTTCTCCGCGTCGAGCAGCGCCTGGAAGGTCAGCATTTCACCAAACACGCTGGCCGTTTCGGCCAAGGTCAGCGGCGTGCCCGACATCAGATGACCCTGCGCGCCGGCCAGAACCTGATGCACGCCGTGACCAAGTTCGTGCGCCAATGTCATCACGTCGCGGGTACGCCCGTGATAGTTCATCAGAATATACGGATGAACCGATGGCACCGTGGGATGGGCGAAGGCACCGCCCGATTTTCCTTCGCGCAAAGTTGCGTCGATCCAGTTCCTTTCGAAAAAACCGCTTCCGATGGCGCCCAATTCAGGATCAAATCGGCTATAGGCGTCCAACACGCAGCGACGGGCATCGTCCCAGCGGATCGTGCGATCATCATCCCCCGGCAGGGGTGCGTTGCGGTCCCAGTGCTGCAATTTATCCAGCCCTAGCCAGCCCGCTTTCAATTTGTAGTAGCGATGCGACAGGCGCGGAAAATCGGACACCACCGCGCTCACCAGCGCATCCACCACCTCATCCTCGACCACGTTGGAGAGGTTTCTTTCGCTGCCGGGCCGCTTGAAATGCCGCCAGGTATCAAGGATTTCCTTGTCCTTCACCAACGTGTTGGTGATGAGCGAAAACAGCTTTATGCGCTCGTTGAAGGCCGCGCCGACCGCACGGCCGGCCGCTTCCCTTACGCTGCGGTCGTGGTCGGAAAGCTTGTTCAGGGTGGCACTGACAGTCAGTTGTTCGCCTGCCAAATCAATTCGCATGCCGGCCACCGTCTCGTCAAACAGGCGGCTCCAGGCGGCGCGGCCGACCACGTCCCGTTCATGCAACAGGCGTTCCAGATCGTCGGTTAGTTGGTGCGGCCGATAGGCGCGCAGATCACGCAAATAGGGACGCCAGCGCGCAAGCGCCTGGTCGGCGTATTTCTCCTCCAGCGCGACATCGTCGATGCGGTTCAGTTCCAGGCGGAAGAACAGGGTGAGCGACGAGATATCGGTGACCCGCTCCATCATGCGCTGGTAGAACTGGCCAGCGGCGGCATCGGTACTGTCGGCGCTGAACAGAAGCTGCGCGTAGCTCATCACCCGTCCGAGCACCTCATCGAGTGCTTCGAACCGGACGATCGCCATCGCGATTTCGCCGCCCGGTAGGCCGGCGAGCTTGCCCGCGTAATCAGCAGCAAAAGCGGCCGCGGCCGCGGCCGTGCGGGCGAGATCCGTCTCCACGGCGGGACTGTCAGGGGCGGTATAAAGGTCGGAAAGGTCCCAGTTTGGCAGGGAGTCTTCCTGTGTGTCGCCACGGTGCGAAGCGGCGGCGCCATCAGGGGCAGCAATGGGCTGGAACCGGATCATGCGTTGATGTCCTGAAAAAACACTGGCCTTGATGTAAGGAGATGGCACGGCACGTCAAAGGGAGCCACCGCATGCCACATGACCACCCGCATGACGGGCATGATCACGGCCACCACGATCATCGGCCGGATCGGTGCGCAAGCCGGGCCCAGTTAGCATATGGGCACGATCATGGGCACGGCCACGGGCATGGCGGACACAGCCACCATCATCACGGTCCGGCGCGCCACGATGCCGCGTTCGCGATCGGCGTTGGGCTTAATTCCCTCCTGGTGGCGACGCAGGTCGGGGTCGGACTTGTCGCCGGCTCGATGGCCCTGTTGGCCGACGCCGTGCATAACCTTGGCGACGTTCTGGGCCTCCTGCTGGCGTGGGGCGCCACTGTGCTGGTGCGCCGCGCGCCCAGTCCGGCGCGCACTTATGGCTGGGGTCGCACGACGATCCTCGCATCGCTTGCCAACGCGGTTCTCCTGCTTATCAGCATCGGCGCGATCGGCCTGGAGGCGGTACAGCGCCTGTTGGCGCCGGCGGGCGTCGCGGCCGGCATGGTGGCGCTCGTCGCCGGCGCGGGCCTGGTGGTGAATGGCGCGACCGCCATGTTGTTTATGCGGGGCCGCGCCGGTGACCTGAATCTGCGCAGCGCGTTCACGCACATGGCGGCCGATGCGGTGCTTTCAGCAGGCGTTTTGATAGCCGCGCTGGTCATTATGCGCACGGGCGCCGCGTGGCTTGATCCCGCTGCGTCGCTCGTGATCGTGGGCGTGATTGCCGCGGGCACGTGGTCGCTGCTGCGGGAGTCGGCGGATATGGCCATGGATGCCGTGCCGCCAGGCCTCGATCACGCGGAGATTGTCGCATTCCTCGCGGCGCTGCCGGGCGTGGTCGAAGTCCATGACCTGCATTTGTGGGCCCTGAGCACAACCGATAATGCGGCGACCGTGCACCTTGTGCAGACTTCGCCCGAACACGGAGCCGCCTTGGTGCCGCTGGCGGTAAGCGGTCTTAAGCAACGATTTGGCATCGGGCACGCGACAATCCAGGTGGAGTCGGTGGATTGTGCGCGGGTTTGTGTTTTGAGACCGGACGGGGTGGTTTAGAAAAAGCCCCGATGTTCCAACCCTTCGCCTACCCGACCGCCGGCCGCTGCGCGGCGCTACATGCCGAGCGCCCTGCGATACACCTCCAGGAGGGTCTCCTGCTCTTCCACCTCGGCCGGCTCCTGCTTGCGGATTCGAATGATTTGACGCAACACCTTCACGTCGAATCCCGCCGATTTTGCCTCGGAATATATATCTTTTATGTCATTGCCGAGCGCCTTGCGCTCCTCCTCCAAACGCTCGATGCGCTCGACGATGCTGCGCAGCCGGTCGGCCGCGATGCCGCCCGTTTTTGGCTCGTCGGCGCGCAATTTGGTCGCGGCATCTGCTGGCATGATCGGCATCCCTGAACATCGATGGGGCGCGGCGGATAGAACGCGGCGGCGGCGGGGTCAATCCTGTGCCCCGCCGGCCGCAGCGGCAAAGGCTGCCTGCTTCTCCGGTCCCGCTTGTGTCTGGTAGGCGGCCTGCCAATCCTTGTAAGGCATGCCATAAATGATTTCACGGGCATCGAGATCGGCGATCTCAATCCCCTCGGCAGCGGCCGCTTCACGATACCAGCGGCTCAGGCAATTCCGGCAGAAGCCAGCCAGGTTCATGAGGTCGATATTCTGTACATCCGTTCGCTCGCGAAGATGTGCCACCAGCCGGCGAAAGGTCGCAGCCTCCATTTCAACGCGCGTCGGGTCGTCCAGATGTGGGATGGTCATGTTTGCTCCCCTGAATGAGGTCGGCCAAGGCAGGAAGTATTTCTTTTTTGAAAAAAAGAAACAAAAAACTTTTATTTGATTCGGACTCGACCTTATCAACGGAATGAGGCCGAAAAGCTCCCGGAAAAACCTGCCGGGCGCTGTATCGTAGTGGGCGCAGGAAAGGCTTCCGCGCTGATGGCGCAGGTATTGGACCGTGCGTGGCCCGACGTGGCGCTGTCCGGCGTGGTCGTTACCCGCTACGGCCACGCCGTTCCGGCGGGCCGAATTTCGGTGTTGCAGGCCGGTCATCCGGTGCCGGACGCGGCGAGCGAACGCGTCGCCCGCCTCATTCTCTCCCTTGCCTCTGGCCTGGGTCCGGACGACCTCGTGATCGCCTTCATGTCCGGCGGCGGGTCTGCCGTCATGGCCCTTCCGGCGGCCGGACTCAGCCTGGTCGACAAGCAGGCTATTACGCGGCAGTTGCTGCACAGCGGCGCCGGTATTGCCGACATCAATGCCGTGCGGCGCCGGCTTTCCGCCATCACGGGGCGCCACCTGGCGGAAGCCGCAGCCCCGGCTCGCGTGGTGACGCTCGCCATCAGCGATGTGCCCGGCGACGATCCGTCCACGATCGCAAGTGGGCCGACAATGCAGGACACCATGCGCGGCGAAGCGGTCGACGAAACCTTGCAGCGATATGGGATCACAGTTCCCGCCGCCGCGGCGGCTGCACTGGCGCGTTCTCCGCCAAGCTGCCGCACGCGGAATTTCGTCTCATTGCCAGTCCGGCCATGGCCCTGCAGGCAGCGGCCGCGGCGGCACAGAGTTCGGGCATCCTTCCGCTCGTGCTTGGCGACGCGCTGGAGGGCGAGGCACGCGAAGCCGGCCGCCTGCTGGCTGGAATGGCGCGCGGTTGTCGCGTACACGCCACACCGGCCAGGCCGCCCTGCGTGTTACTGTCGGGCGGCGAGACCACCGTCACGATCGACGGCGCTGCTGTGGGTCGCGGCGGCCGCAACACCGAACTGCTCGCTGCCATGGCGCTGCAACCTGACGGCGCCGCTGGTATCTGGGCCCTCGCAGCGGACACCGATGGCATCGACGGCACCGAGGACGCCGCCGGCGCCACGATCGATCCCTTCACGTTGGCGCGGGCGCAGGCGGCCGGGCTCGATGTCCGGGCGATGCTCGACCAGCACAACACCTACAGTCTTTTCGCAGCCCTGGATAACCTGGTGGTGACCGGCCCCACGCTGACCAATGTGAATGATTTTTCGTGCGATCCTGATTACCTAATGCAGCAAGACGAGGAGCCGCCATGTCGGCCGAACACCGGCTGCGCCGATATCGCCGCACGAAGATCGTGGCTACACTCGGGCCGGCAAGTTCGAGCGCGGATATGATCGAACGGCTGTTTCGTTCCGGTGCTGACGTGTTCCGCTTGAATTTTTCTCATGGCAGCCACGAGGATCACGCCGCACGCATAGCCATTGTGCGTGCGCTGGAAAAATCGTCCGGCCGCCCGATCGGTATCCTGGCTGACGTGCAGGGACCCAAGCTGCGGATAGGCCGTTTCGCAGGCGGCAGGGTGCATCTCGGCCAGGGGCAAGAATTCCGTCTCGACATGGATCCTTCACCCGGCAATGCCCGTCGTGTGCAAATGCCGCACCGGGAAATCTTGGCGGCTGCCGCGCCGGGGACAACCTTGCTGCTGGATGACGGCAAGTTGCGACTCCGCGTCGCCCACAGCCGGTGCGATCATTTGCTTTGTGAAGTCATGACCGGGGGCGCCCTGTCGGATCGCAAGGGAGTCAATGTACCCGATATTGTGCTGGACATTCCCGCCCTGACAGAGAAGGACCGGGCGGATCTGGGTTTTGCCCTTGAGCACGGCGTCGATTTTGTCGGCCTTAGTTTTGTGCAGCGCCCGGCCGATGTCGCCGAAGCCCGCGAGATTGCCGCGGGACGCGCCTGGATCGTGGCGAAGATTGAAAAACCGCAGGCGCTGGATCAGCTCGATGCGGTGCTGGATCTTGCCGATGCCGCGATGGTTGCACGCGGAGATCTCGGCGTGGAACTTCCGCCAGAGGAAGTTCCGCTGGCGCAGAAACGAATAGTCCGCGCCATGCGGGCCCGCGGCAAACCCGTTATCGTTGCCACCCAAATGCTTGAAAGCATGATCAACGCCCCTGCCCCCACCCGCGCGGAAGCCAGCGACGTTGCCGCAGCCGTGTTCGACGGTGCGGACGCTGTGATGCTTTCGGCCGAAACGGCCGCAGGCCAGTATCCGGTGGAGGCGGTCGACATGATGGACCGTATCGTCACCCGCATGGAACGTGACGAGGATTGGCGCCATTTGACCGACGCGGGCCGGCCTGGCGCGGAGCCGTCCGTTTCGGGCGCGATCGCCGCGGCCGCCTGCCAGGTCGCCCGCACGGTAGGCGCCCGCGCCGTCGTCGCCTTCACGACCAGCGGCAGCACTGCGCTTCGCGTTTCACGCGACCGCCCGGTGCCGCCGATCATGGCTTTGGTGACAGACACAGCGGTCGCACGACGCCTCGCGCTCGCGTGGGGCGTCCATGCGGTTGTCACGGAGAACGCACACGGAATGAGCGACGCGGTCATACGCGGAACCAAACTGGCGCGGGAGGAAGGATTCGCGCGCGCCGGAGAGGTGATCGTTGTTGTGGGCGGCATTCCGTTCGGCCAGGCCGGAACGACAAACTCCTTGCGGGTCGTAACGGTAAAGTAGTCCATTCCTATCTGTTACGGCCAAACACAAAAGTTTTTTGGTGCTTTTTTTCAAAAAAGAACTGCTTCCCTCGTTCTTTGCCGCAATGGTCAGATTTGGACAATCGAATTCAGGTCGAAGTCGCTACCGGCCGGATTCTCGCCGATACGGAGCGTCTTTTCGTTAACGACCCGGTAAGGCGGTACCGGCAAGTTGTACGGTGCCGGGACGCCGGAATAGACACGGCCTGCCAAATCGTACTTGGAACCATGGCAGGGACACAAATATCCACCCGGCCAGTTCGGCTGCGGGTCCGTGGCGCTTGGATTGGGGTAGAACACCGGCACGCAGCCCAGATGGGTGCAAATCCCCACCAGCACGGCGATTTCCGGGTTGACGCTGCGATGCCAGTTGTTCGCGTAGGGCGGCTGCTGGAGCACGGTGGAATTCGGGTCGGACAAAATGTGCAAGAGCGAGGGCGACTGCAGTGTCTTCAGTGCTTCGGGCGTGCGGCGGACCAACAGGATAGGTTTGCCACGCCACATCACGACGATCTGCTGGCCGGGCGCGACCTTGCTGATGTCCACCTCGATCGGCTCGCCGGCGGCCAGCGTATCCGCAGCGGGCTCCATGCTGTCGATGAAGGGCCAGGCTATGGCGCCCGCACCCACCGCGGCACCAGCAAGCGCCAGAAGGGTGAGGAAGTCGCGGCGGGTCGCGCCGTCGGCGTGTGGATCGGCGTGGGCGGTGGTGGACATGACGAACCTTTCGGACGGTCGGCGTTTGCTGCGTCTGCTCAATGCCGCGAAGCGCCGGATTTGAAAAGCCTCTCAGCCTAAGGTCGGGTGTATTTGAGGCATGCGCGGCTGGTGGCTGTTGCCCCGCGGATCGCTTTGCCGCCCCGGCGCTGGTCCTCATCCCTTTGTTCTTGTTCACTAAATTTTTTGTGGATGTGCCCGAAGCGCGGTAGGTGGGTGGAGACAGCGGTGCTCCCCCGTCGTCTTCCCCGACATAGACCGTCGTATCAGACCAGAAGCGCGGCGCGGTCCGAAGCCATTTGCACCGAAGGCATCCCACGTGCGCGCAAGCTTGGCTTGAGGTGATCGGCGAGCCGTAGCGCGAGGGCCAGGATTGTGAGCGTCGGATTGGCTTGGCTTGACGTGGCGAACACCGCGCCCCCCGCCACATACAGATTGTCTACGTCGTGCACCCGACAATTTGCGTCCACGACACCCGTCTGGGGCGACTCGGACATACGGGCGGTGCCAAGGTGATGACCGCCATATGCGCCTTCGCGCTGGAGACTTGCCTCGACCTCGCCACAATCGAAGGCGAGCTTGCCGTGTCCACCGGCCGCCAGCGCCCCGGCCATCAGCCCCATCCCGACACTGACGGTACGCAGGTCTTCGGGCCGGCAATGCCAGTCGATGCGCAGTTGCGGCGTGCCGAACAAGTCGGCGGTACGCGCCAGCCCCACCCTGCTTTCGGCGTTCGGCAGTTGCTCGGCGTGCACATCAAGGGTGAACGGGCCTACCCTGGGTGCAATGATAATGGATGGATATTTTCGCGCCGCGAGGAAGCGGCGGCGCAGACTGTGCCCGGCAAACCGAGCCGCGCCGAACGGATCAGCGGCGACATTTCGCACATGCGGCCAAATCCCCGGCATTGTCTTTGCGATATCCAAACGTCGCGTGTATTCGTAAGGCAGCAGGCGGCGGCCAAGAAAAAGCGCCGATAAAGCCCCCGTATGATGGGACGGCTCGGCCGGTGAGGGATGGTGCAGCCGCGCAATGATATTGCCGATACGGTGCGCTTGTTGAGCCCAGGGCTCTATCGTCAGGCGGCGGCGGCAATAGACGCCGTCGGCACCCTGTTCGTATCCATGCCAGGGGGCGCGGCCTGCCGCGGGCGTAAATTGTCCTAACGTGGCGGCGAGGTGGCACATATAATATCGCCCAACCACGTCATGCGCATTGCCGACGCCCGCGGCAATTTGCGACCGACTGGCCAGGAGCAGGCGTGGTACTTCCAAGCCGCCACTCGCCAGTACAAAAGCGCGTGCCCGCACTTGCAGAAATTGCCGCCGGCGCGTCACAACATCCAGATGCGTCACACCGCGGAGGTTGGGTGCCAGCGCAATATTAGTGCAAGTCGCGTACAAAAGAACTTGAATGCGGGTTTCCCTGGCAAGTTGCCGCATGTTTGTGGTGCCAAAATCGGTCGGGCAACTGAACCGCTCGATATGGTCAGTGGAAATTGCAGACGAGGCAAACCGATCGAACATCGGGCGCATGCCACCTGGCAGCGCGGTTCTGGCTGAATAGTCGTAACTGCCAAGTTCAGCCGGCGCATGGGCTTGCCGCCAGAATGGCACCAGAGTTTCGTAGGTTATTGGCCAACCGGATGGTATGTCGAGCCAGGGCCGCGGCTCAAAATCGATCCTGTCGAACGGCACGCAACGTCCACCCCAGATCGTGCTGGAGCCTCCAAGTCCTCTGCGCCTGTAGGTATCGGCGGGTGGGTGCATTTCCGGATTGGCAACCTCACCTGCGCACAAAGCCTGGCTCGCTGCGTCCGGTCGCAACCCGCCTGATTCGAGAACGATCACATGCGCACCACTCTCGGACGCGCGGCGCGCGATGACGATCCCAGCGGGCCCGGCGCCCACAATGCAGAGATCGCACTCCAGAATATCATGGGCCGCTAATTCATCCACGCTCACGATCATCTGGCGGCGCTGCCAAGCTGTGCATAGACCTTGGCCATTGCCTCGACAAAACTTTCCATCGCAAAGCGCTGATAATAAAGGTGCTTGGCATTTTGACCAATCTGCTTTGCTAACAGAGGCTCGTTCATGAGGAGCGTGAGTGCCGCCGACAACGCAGCGCGGTCGCCGGGCGCCACGAGCAGGGCGTCGTGGCCATCGGTAAATACGTCGGGTATCGCACCTACCCGCGTTGCAATGACCGGCACCGATACACTGGCGGCCTCGAGCAGCACCAGTGGCAGCGCCTCGTGATACGACGGGAGCGCCAATGCATCAGCTTGCGAGAGCAGAGTTGTCGCAGCCGAACGGTCGAGCCAACCCAGGAATTGCACTTTTTGCCCAATTCCGAGATCTTGCGCCAAGGCAACAAGAGGTGCGGAATCACCACCGCCGCCCACCGACAGCCGCCAGTCCGGCAATCCGGAACAGCCACTCGCCTCCATATGCGCCAGGGCAAATAGCAGGTCCGGCAGCCCCTTGCGGGCCAAGAGGTTCCCCAGGAAAACGAGGGAAAACCCGTCGGCGCGCTGATTGGTGGACTCAACTTCAGGTGGTGGCACACCGTTATGAATAACTATGATTCGCGACGGAGCTACACCAAGTTTGTCAACCAGCCAATCTCGCCAAAGTGGACCGAGAACGATGCATGTCCGGGCGCGGCGAAATACGAGTGCCGTCAGGGACTGGGCCATTCTGGGTAATTTTTCGTGGCAACCGATGATGTCCGACGCATGCAGATGGAGGATCGTTGGAATGCCCAGCCCATGTGCGACCATAAGCAAGAACCCCTTGCGCGCAACGCTACCGCCTTCGCCAAAATTCAAATGAACGATGACAGGAGAAGTGGTGACTGCGACTTGCAGTATCCTGGCTGCGGCCCTCACCATATGCCAGCCAGATGCAAGCGCGTTCCCACTGCCGCGTGATTCGAGGATTTCGAATTGCACCCCGGCTTGCGGGCCGTATGCGGACAGATAGGCCATGATACGTCCCATACCCCCACCGCGCGGGGCGTAAGGTGCCACAAGCAGGACACGCGGCATGCTTCGCGCCGCACCCGCGTTGGTGCCGCGCTGAATGGGAAGGTCGACCATTTCGTATGTGCTGGCCATCGGCATCCCGCATAATCCGTTGCCGCAACTAAGAACTTGCGCTAGGAAGAGTCAACCCTAGGTTGTGAGGTCGGTGAGATGGTCGATGATCGGGTGGCGGTTCTGGGTGCCACAGGTTTTTTGGGTCGGGCGCTGGTGCCGGCGTTGCTCGCGACCGGCCGAAAAGTGACCATGGTGGCCCGCCGGCGGCCTCCCGTCATACCGGCAGGCGCGCGCTTTGCCGCTTGTGACACAGGCGATGCGCGCGCTTTGGCAGAAGCGGTCGGCCAGGCCTCACAGGTCGTCAACGCCATGACCGGCACGCCGGCAAATATAGTTCAAACCGCAAAAAATCTGTGCGCAATATTGGGTGCCCGGAGCGCGAATGAGGCTACAGTCGGACTGGTTCATGTCAGCAGCCTCGCCGTATTCGGCCAAGCGACGGGCGCTCTCGGGGAAACTACAATTCCGGTACCCGCGCGCCATCATGCCTACGCCGTCGCAAAACTGCGGGCCGAGGCGATATTGCTGAATGAGCCCGCGATCGGTGCCGGCTGTGTGGTGCTACGGCCAGGCTGCATACTCGGTGCGGGGGCCCCGATTTGGAGCGACCGGATCGGCAGGCTGTTGCTGGCCGAACGGCTCGGTTGGCTTGGTCGGGAAGGGCGCGGACGATGCAGCATCGTCCATGTCGCCGACGTGGCCAGGGCGGTAGTTGTCGCTTTGAACAGCGGGCGCGGCAATGCGGGCGTGCACCATCTGCTGGCCCCCGAAGAGCTCAGCTGGAACGAGTTCTTTTCCCGCTACGGTGCCCACCTCGGCGTAGCGTCGTTGCCACGTATCGGGCGGTCGCAGCTCATGGCCGAAAGCTGGGTTGCGGCACCGCTGGCCAAGCTGCTTGCGCGGCGGTTGGGTCGCGACCCGGACATAATCACGCCTAGCATGCGCCGTCTGTTTCGCAGCCAAGCCGTGCCAATTTGCTTTCGCGCAAAATTGTTGCCGTCTTCCACTTTCCGCGGGCTGGAGGACGGCCTGGCCGAATCCGCGAGGTCATTGTTCCAAAGCGAGGGCAGTGCGCCGCAAGGGGGACGCCCGGACATTTCGTCTTGGGCCACCGCCACATGAGCGGCAACTTAGGACTTGCGGAAGTGCAACCGATGCCATTCAGCGAGGTTTTGGCCCATATCCGCGCGCGCCGGCCGGCGGCTGTGAGGATATTCATCTTCATTGTGGCAGCCGCGCTGCTGGTGGCCGGGTTGTTGCCGCCGCGATACACAGCCTCGGCGACGCTCGCCATACTGCCGGCTCCCGAATTCACCGTCCGGCAAGACGCGGGATCGCACGTGCTGAGCACCAGCGCCCTGGCAATGGATCAAGTGATGAAGGCGGAGACAGAGATTTTGGAGAGCGCGGACCTGCACGAGGGGGCGCTGCGCGCCGTCGGCATAGTGAATGTTTATCCCCACCTCGATCCAACTTCGGCCGGACTTGCCATGCGCTTGGCGCGAACGGCACTGCATATCGTTTTATCGCCATGGATTGTTCCGACCGCAAATACACCGGCGACCCGTTTGGAGCGGGCGCTACGGCAGTTTGATTCTGATCTGAAAATACTTCCCACAAAGGACGCTAATGTCATTGATGTGAGCTTTCGCCATGCCGACGCCGTACTGGCAGCAGAAATCGTCAATGTCCTGCTCGCGAAGTATGCGCAACGTCGCGAGCAGCTATACGATGATCCCCAGTTGGAGGTCGTGCGGCGCGAAACGGATACGCTCAGCCGGACCGTCCACGATGCCGATGCCGCGCTCGCCAAATTCAAAATCCAACACCAAATTTCCGATTACGGCGCGGAACGCGACTTGTTGGTGCGGCGGCAGAGCGCCACGGCGCAGGCTTTGGCGGACGCTGAAACGGACGCCGCCGAGCAGCAATCCCGGCTCGCAGCGTTGGATACTCAAGCCACTATCATTCCCTCGAGCGTCAATCTTTATCAGGAAATGGACACTGACGCTCGCCTGCAGACAATCGATGCCAGCCTGGTGGATCTGCGGGCGCAGATTGCAGCCGCGCGGGTGCACTATCGAGACACTAGTCAGAAAGTGATCGGCCTGCTTCTGCAGCTGCATGCACGAGAAGCGGACCGCCTGCTTCTCGCGGATAATACAGCGCCATCCGTGGCGCGCGCTGGGCGAAGTCTCGCGCTGGACAGTCTTCTTCTCGATCACGCGCGGGCGGCGACCGAGCTGGCCGCAGCCTCTACGCGTGCGACCGCATTGCATCAGCAGCTGAGCGACGTTGCAAGCCGCCTGTCGGGGCTTACCGGCGAGGAAACGGCTTTGGGCGAACTGGCGCGTCGGAAAACAGCGGCCGACGCAGCGTTCGCGAGTGCAAGCCAAGTGCTTGCGGAACAGCGTATGACAGAAGCGGAGGACGCGTTGCGGTTGGCCAATGTACGCGTTATCCAGCCCGCCCGGATACCGTTACATGCGGCGCCCGTTCCGCTTTTGATTACAATCGCGGGAACGTTATTTGGTGCACTCGCAGCTTCGCTGTGGTGCATTGCGGGCTTTATCGTACGTCCAACCTTTCTGACGCCAGAGGGCCTTGCCCATGCGACGGGTTTGCCCGTGCTGGGCGTGTTTCCGACGCAGACGGAGGAGCGGACGATTCACGTGGCCGCGTGATCGTGAGCTTAACCTTTGATCCGACATCGATCTGTCGTTCATCGGTCGCCGCAAGCAAATCGGCCATGACGGCTGTGGGAAATATCAACGCGTCCCGCACATACCGGGGACCGAGCCTGCGAGGGTCGCGGACGAAACGCCATCCCCACTCCAGGTTCAACCATCGCAGGGCTTTCGGCGCGCGGCGATCCAGGCCGAGTTCAACGCGCACCGCCTGGCCACAACACAGCGCCCAACACGGGGGCAACTGGGTGCGGTGGCGGTGAACGAAAAGTTCGCTTACCGGCGCGCCAAGGCTCATCACCAGGATATCAGGCCGAACCGCGCCTATCGCAGCCAGGAGCTGAGATCGGCCGGCGCTATCCCGCATGAGGTTTTTGGGCGCCACTACGCTTCGCCAGCAATGATCTAAACCGCGCACCGCCGCCCATGCTTGCAGCGCAAGCTGCGTTTCGGCACTTTCTGCAACGACCAAAACCTTTCTACGGTGCACCGGCGCACCGTTCGCCAGGAGACGAAATATGTCGCATCCCGTGACCCGCATTCCAGGTACTACTCCGCGCAGGCGGCCGTAAGCCGCCACCGGAAAGCCATCCGGACAGATGATCTCAGCGGCGCTGCAGGCTTCAGCAAATTCGGGCTGCTGGCGTAACAGCCGCACATGGTCCAGATTCGGCGTCACGATGAGTCCAATAGTGTCGGTCGGCCGGTGATCCACAATGTGGGCGCAGACCTCCTCCGCGTTCATCGTTGAAAACTCGAGTCCAAATGCCTGGCGGCGTCGTCTCGTGCCAAGTATGCTGTCAAAAAGTGCTTTGTGCCCGGCGACACATGCGGAAACTGAATAATTCTCAGCCCGCCGCCTCAGCCTGGCTGCTGGAAAGCTCCCGCGGGCATCGTCGCACAGCGCGTGCGCCAATGCAGCGGTGTCGCCGACCGGCACGAGCCACCCAAATCTACCGCCGGCCAGGATCTCATTTGGTCCATGCGGACAGTCCGTCGCAATGACCGGCGTGCCACAGGACAGCGCCTCGACAAGGACATTGCCGAATCCTTCGTAACGTGATGGCACGACGAGTGCCGCGGCATGCGCCATCCAAGGGCGCGGGTCGGCCACAAATCCACCGAAATGAACCGCATCGCTGACACCTAGTTCGTCCGCTTGTGCGCGCAATGCAGAGAGGTTCGGTCCTTCACCCAGAAAGATCAGCCGTGCCTGCCCGTGCCGCAGACGCAACGCAAAGCCGCGCATTAATAACGCAGGGTCCTTTTGCGCGACCAATCGCCCTACGAACAGAAAAACCGGAACCTTATGATCCGCCATCCACGGGTGGGGCGGCGGCATCGGCAAGAAATCAGTGGCACCATCGGTGATGGGATTGTGAATGACGGTCACGCGTGTCCTCGGGATTCCTGTACTCAACGACAAATCCGCTGCCACTCCCGCGGAGACCGCGACTATGCCATCGGCCCAGCGCGCCAATAGCCGATATAGCAGCGGCACGACACGATAGCGCCATCCCATCGCCGCCTCTGCGGAGAGGGCGTTATGTTGGCAGATTACCACCTTCGTCCGGCTACCCGCGAGCAGTCGGGCACAGAGGGCGGCGATGTTGTTATGATCCAGACTGCTCAATAGAATATCCGGCTGCCGCTCCCGCAGCACCGCAGCAAGCCGGGCTATTGATGCCCAGGTGCGCGCGTGACCCAGTTCCACGAGTGCCACACCATCTGGAATGTCTGCCCAAAGATTTCCGCGCGCACGCTGAACGATCAATGTTACAGCATGGCCCTCTCGCAAGAGGCCAGCGGCAAGACGCAAGCGCATGCGCTCCACACCACCGCCGGACAGATCGTGCATGAACAGCGCAATGGCGAGCCGGGATCCCCTCATCAGGAGCACACCGCAACTGGCGCGATGCTCATCTGTGCCGAAGGGCAATAAATATCATGTTTGGCTGCATGAAGACGTGCCAGAACGCTGCCCACCAGCATCACCAGCAATGTCGATTTGCGGCCCAATGAATTACTGGTCGACGTCACCAATATGAAGCTGATGACCATGATCCGTCCTTCATGATCGGCGCGTGTCCAGAGCCATTTGAGCAAGGCGAACAGTCCTAGAACAAAAACCGGAAAGCAAAGGGTTCCGAGCGTTGCAAACATGAGCAACCAGAAATTCTCTATTACATCGACACCATAGCCCAGGCGGAGTGGTTCTACAAGCGCAATCAATTCCTGTCGCGGGCATCCGAAGATAATCTGGTCGGTGCTTAACAGTGCGAGCAGATGGAACTGTCCGATTCGCGACTGTGCGCTCGGATCCCAATAGAAATGCTCAGAAAGACGTTCCGCCATGCCACCATAGACGATAGCGGCCAGAAAGGTGGCTCCCATCAGCAGCGCGACGAAAGAGCCCACAACATGCAACGCCGCAAGCTGCGCTGACGTCGCCTTTCTGATCAGGGGCCAAGTATAAAGCCAAACGGCACCAAGAATTGTGGCCAGCGCCGCTACGCGGCCGCCGAAAGCCAGCAGGGCCGCAAACATCCATACCTGGTAAATCCGGCGCCACCATGGCGCCTGTAGCCGATCGGGGCAGAGCAGCAGCCCCATCATCGTTGCAGCCGCGCCGGTCAGCGGGTGGTCATATAGGGCAATCGGACGGTAATCGGCGGGATGTTCGGAATTCATTCCAAAGAATGGAACAACATGGGCGCCAGTTGCGACTTCAACCAACCCAAATGTCGCGTTGAGCAGAAACAAGGATCGCAACATGTGCGAGAGTCTCGCCGCCTCAGTCGAACTTGCATTACATAATGCAATGCCGATCATTCCGGCTGGTAAGAACGTCTCAACGAGCGTCACCAAGCCACCGGCACCGGTTAGGCACGCCGCGTAAAGGATACAAAACAAAATCGCGGCAAGGTAACATGCCAGAAATTGGTGTTGGCATATGAGCCGCCATAGCAACAACGAAGGTGTGCCGCGGCCTACGATCCGAACGCTCATCGCCCCGGCAGCCAGGTACGTTGCCGGGCTCAGCTTTGCGATCAGAGGACCATTCTCCTCTACATAGGGTATGCCAAGCGCTTCCAGTACATTACCCCCGAGGAGAAATTCACTCATGAGCGCCAGCATTGCCAGACTGATTGACAGGCGATGCGCAACGCCTGAATTCATGACCGGTGACAGTCCGGCAAAGCCATCCGCGCATACCAGCTAACAGATTGAAGCTTTGCCTGTTGCAGTAAACAAACTTTTACTCGACGATGTCCGGGGCGATCAGGCAGGAGCCCCACATGCATCGACGTGAATTCATCACTTTGGCAGCGGCAGGTGTCGGATCGCCGCACCGGAGCACTCCCCTGCGGGAGTTGGCCGCAGCCCGCAACATCACCTTTGGCACGGCGGTAACATTGATGGACATGGCCCAGAGCCCAGCGTACGCAGATCTCATTTCGCGCGAATGCGCCATCATCACGCCTGGCCTCGAAGCGAAATGGGCGGCCACGGAACCGCATGACGGCGGGTTTCAATTCGGGCCGCTCGATGCGCTGGTGCGCTTCGCGGGTGAACATGGGCTTCAGCTTCACATGCACAATCTTGTTTGGGCAGTGTACCTGCCGCCCTGGGTCCCCGCCGCGCTTGCACAGGGCCGCGGCAGGACCGTGCTTGCGCGCCATATTGGCGCTGTCGTCGGGCGATATCGGGGACGCATCCATTCCTGGGACGTTATAAATGAACCGGTGGATCCGCGTTGGCCGAGTGCGCCTGAAGGGCTTTGCAACACGCCTTGGCGCCGCGACCTTGGTGCGGATTTCGTTTCCCTGGCCATTGAGGAAGCTCATCAGGCCGACCCCATGACGAAGCTGCTTATCAATGACGATGACCTTGAGTACGATACACCAGATCGCGAACAAAAGCGTAACATCTACCTGCGCCTGATCGAAGCCTGGCTCAAAGATGGTGTTCCCCTTACCGGATTCGGGCTGGAGGCCCATATCAAGCCCTGGCTCCGTATCGCCGAAAAGCAGTATCGCCGGTTTCTGGCCGAGCTTGCCGGATTTGGTTTGACGTTGCACATCACAGAGTTCGATGTATGCGACCGCACCTTGCCGAGTGACATTGCCGCGCGCGACGATGCCGTTGCAGCTATAACAAGGAATTTTTTTGATCTCGTTCTCGACGAACCGGCAGTGCGAACCGTCATAACATGGGGATTGTACGACCCCGCCAGCTGGATGTTTCACGACGCGGCCGGCAGGCGGCCGGACGGCTTGGCACCACGCCCCTTGCCCTATGACAGGTTTCTGCGACCAAAGCCGATGCGCGCCGCCCTGGCAGCCGCTTTTCGCGGGGCACCTCATCGGCCCGTTTGAGGAAGCCAAGGGCGAGGGAAGCAGTTCCTCTTTGAAAAAAAGAACCAAAAAACTTTTGTCTGTTGCCGTTGCTGCAAGTCCGAGCGTCGAAGGCCGCCATTGCTCGTAACAGACAAGAGTTTTTTGGTTCTTTTTTTCAAAAAAGAACTGCTTCTTTCCTATTCGTCTCTTGAGAAGCGCGTGAGCCTCTCGAATGATTTTATCCATCAACGAACGAACTCCATATCCGTGTGATTACGCGCAACGCCATCGAGCACTGTGCCAACCACGCGGCCGCCAGCTTCCGTCACCGCCGCCGCCGCATTCCTGATCGCGCCAATTTGGGTAAGCCCAGCTTGCACCACCAGAATGGTGCAGCTGGATAGCGGCGCCAACGCTAACGAGGCCCCGCTGCACGGCCCCGACGCTTCGATGACCACTATGCGGAACGGATTCGCCAGGGCGGCCAGCGCCTGTGCCCGCATTGGCCCATAGACCAAATTGGCGTCGGCCGCCGAAGATCCGATACGATAGTGATACAGGCCTGCCAGGAACGCGTCGGGCAGCGGTCCGGCGGATGGCGGCGGCGCAAACAACCCGGGCGCTTGCCGATCGAATTCCAACATGAGGGTTCGCCCGACCAATACGGCGCCGGCACGCGCCAGCGCCCCTGCCACCATGGACGGTTGTTTCGTTACGATACATCCCGATACCAAAATGATTTGTGGTCCGCAAGCGGGCCGATGCGACAACAAACGCGCGAGCAACGCTGCTGCTGCGCGGTCGACAGCCACCTTCGGGCGCGGTGATATCGGCGCGCTCACCTGATCGGAGCGGTCCGCCCCGTCGGCGGCGGACGGAACTGCGCGTCCCGCCGCCAGGACGGCTTCCAGAACGTTCCGTGGATTGGCCTGGTAGGTCAATAGGCGTTCTCCCCTTTAAGCAGCACCCATGGTGTACGAATCAGAATTACTAAATCGAGCCATAACGACCAGTTATCTATGTAATACAGGTCGTATGCGATACGCCGCCTCAATGCCTCCGGGGTGGGGATCGCGCCGCGTGATCCATGAATTTGCGCCCAGCCGGTCAGGCCCGGTTTGACCCTGTGCCGCTGCGCATATTCAGCGACCACTGTGCAGCCGGCGCGTTCAGTCGCATGTAGCAGGTCCGCATGCGGCCGTGGCCCGATCAGGGACATTTCACCACGCAGTACGTTCCATAATTGCGGGATTTCATCGATACTGTTGCGCCGCAAAAAGGCGCCAACCCGCGTGCAGCGCGGATCGTTCCTCACTGTTTGAGAGCCCGCCACCGCGTGTGCCTCGTGCCGCATCGTACGGAATTTGTAGATCGTAAAGACACGGCCACCCCAGCCGCTTCGGCGCTGGCGGAATATCACGGGGCCGGGGCTGTCACACGCCACCGCCAATGCCACAAACAACATGACCGGGGCGATCAGTATTAGAAGAATGATCGCTCCGACTTTGTCTATGGCCGCCTTCGTAATTAGGTCCCAATGCTTCAGTGGGCGGTCAGCCACCACGGACATGGGCACACTGCTCAGTAGCCGAAGCCTGCGCCGCGTCGGCGGCGGCGCGTCGATATTCGAGCAGATTGTCACTTGAATAGGCACAGACCTCAAATGTTGCAAAATCGGTTGTGCATTCAGTTCGTCTGCTGCACTGAGTGCCACAACTACGGTGTCGACTTCTCCGGCACGTGCCATTTCGAGCAGTTCGGCCATGCTGGAAGAAAGTTGTTCGCCGCCGTCAAATTCATGGGCGTCATCGAATACGCGAACGATCGCGGCGCCTTCCGCGAGGCGGACTGCCAGGCGCCCCGCCACATCTGGCGCACCAACGACGGCCACCGCTTCGCGAAACGCGCCGTTCAATGCCAGCCTATGCAAATACGTTACGAGAACGGTACGACTAATGCAGGCAAATAGGAAATAGGCCGCACACCAACCGAGCAGCCACAGCCGCGCCATATCGCCGAACCCGCGCGTTGTGAGTCCGATCGTGAGTAGAATCGAAAACCCGACGGCGGCTCGCAACATCATCGCCGCAAAGAGGCGCCGTGGCGTCAACAACTCGCCGTCAATGGCCAAGCGCGGTTCGCGGAGTATGAGAGCCGCAATAATGCTGCCCAACATGACTTCCCGCAGCATCGGCCCGATGATTGCGTGTATAGAAAGCCCCGGGTGTCCGAAGCGCATGTAACAACGACCGCTTACGTATCCGAGCAACATGCCGCCCAGAACGTCGCAAAGCAGCAGCGCATCGTTGTAGGCCGGCAGAAAATCGGGTGCCTTCCGGCAACCGGCCGGTCCGGCGAAGTGAGGCGGGTTCGCACGTGCATCCATCAGCCCGGCCCCCACTGGTTTTGCGACGGCACAGTTTTTCTCGTTCAAAAAACGGCCACGGATTGCAACTTGTGGTCGTATTACTTATTTGTGATAAAACCGGAGGTTGATGTCAAGAAAATTTTAATCAGGCGGGAAGGTAGCCCTTAAACATGTCCTGCGCGGCCCGGATTTCGGCCGGAGACAGCAGCACGGCGCCGCCTGCGGCCTGTGCCAAATGGTATTGCCGCGCCAGAGCCTCCAGCTCAGTCGCGCGCCACATTGCCTGCTCCAAGTCACGCCCGGCGGTCAGCATGCCGTGATTGGCCATCAGGCAAGCGAAACGATCCAGCATGGCTTCCTGCACCGCATCCGACAAAGCTGCCGTGCCAAAGGTTTCGTATCGGGCACAACGCACATCGTCGCCACCGAACGTGGCAACCATATAGTGACACGGCGGAATGCCGCGGCGGGCGATCGAGAGCGCGGTGCAATGAGGTGCGTGGACATGCACCACGGCGCCAATATCCTCCCGCGACCGTAACAGGTCGCGGTGGAACCGCCATTCCGAGGACGGGCGGCGAGGTCCCACAGCGTTCTCCGCAGCGCCCGCAAGCGGAAGAGCGGCGATGTCGTGGGCGCGCATCTGGTCGTATGGGATGGCAGTGGGCGTAATCAGCATCGTCTCGCCAAAGCGCACACTTATGTTCCCGGCCATACCCTGGTTGAGGCCGGTGGCGTTCATCGCCCGACACGCAGCCACGATGGCTGCACGAATTTCAGCCTCGGTCATCGGTGTGTTCCGGACCCGCAAAGAGGAAGAAAGCAGTTCTCTTTGAAAAAAAGAACCAAAAAACCCTTGTCTGTTGCCCGCTACTACAGGGCGCAACAGATAAAACTCTTTTGTTTCTTTTTTTCAAAAAAGAAATACTTTCTTCCTTAGGCCTCCGCGCGCGTCGCGCCCACCCTCTGCGCGAGTGATGCCGCCATAAAATCATCCAGATCTCCATCCAGAACCGCAGCCGGATTGCCGGTCTCCACGCCCGTGCGCAAATCCTTCACCATTTGGTAAGGTGCGAGGACATAGCTGCGTATTTGGTGTCCCCAGCCGATGTCGGTCTTGTTGGCCTCAACAAGCGCGGACGCCGCCTCCCGCTTTTGCAATTCGGCCTCGTAGAGCTTTGCCTTGAGCATTTGCATGGCGGTGGCGCGGTTGCGGTGCTGGCTACGGTCCGTCTGGCACGCCACGATTATACCTGTCGGCACGTGCGTGATGCGAATGGCACTTTCGGTTTTGTTCACATGCTGCCCGCCAGCGCCCGAGGCACGGAATGTGTCCACTTTCAAATCCGCGTCGCGAATTTCGATATCGATGTCATCATCCACCACGGGATACACCCATACGCTGGCGAAACTTGTTTGCCGGCGCGCGTTGGCATCGAAGGGGCTGATGCGGACCAGCCGGTGTACGCCACTTTCCGTTTTCAGCCATCCATAGGCATTTGGCCCGGTGAAAAGCAGCGTGGCCGACTTTATGCCGGCCTGTTCGCCTTCGCTGGTCTCCATCAACTCGACCCTATAACCACGCTGCTCCGCCCAGCGCGTGTACATCCGCTGAAGCATCTCGGCCCAATCCTGCGCTTCGGTGCCGCCCGCGCCGGCGTTGACCTCCAGATAGGCGTCGTTGGCGTCGGCCTCGCCCGACAGCAGGCTTTCGATCTCCCGTCGCTTGGCCTCCTCGGCAATGCGCCGCAGCGCGGCAATACCGTCATTCACCATGGCAGTATCCTGCTCGGCCTCGGCGAGCTGGACGAGTTCCAGAGTATCGCCAACATCAGCCTCGAGTTTGAGCAGGCCTTCTGTCTGGCTCGAGAGCCGGTTGCGCTCGCGCATAATTTTCTGCGCCGCTTCTGCGTCGTTCCATAGTGACGGGTCTTCGACCCGCGCGTTCAGTTCCTCAAGGCGTGTAACGGCCCGATCCCAGTCAAAGATGCCTCCTCAGCAGCGCTAAGGACTGCCTGATTTGCTCATGAAGGGACTCTGATTCGGCTGACACTGGGTGATACCTCGTAAAGGGCGGGGCGAGCACGATCCGCTCAAGCCGCTATCGGCCGCTGCGCGACACCGCCCTCAATATAGGCCGCCGACGCCGCTGTCGACGCCGGTGCCGCTGCCGCGCGAAGGATCGGCCGGCACGGCGGCCGGCGCGCCGGATACGGCATCCACCGCATGGACGGCGCCCGAATCGCCGACCGCATCGAGACCGCCTACGCCCGCCGCGCCAGGTTCCTGATCCGGCTTGAATGCGTCCTCGCACATATGTGGCCCGCAGCCCCAACTTGCCACGGTCACTCCGGGGGGCACCCGGAAATCATGGGGCGGCATGTCGCGCAGGGCCGCCTGCATGAACTCATGCCAGATCGGGCCCGCGACATGGGCGCCGTCCTGCTTATCACCCAGGGTGCGCGGCGAATCAAAGCCGACCCACACCACCGTTACAAGGTCGGGCGTGAAGCCGGCAAACCATCCGTCATTATAGTCCTGTGTGGTGCCCGTCTTGCCGGCGATCGGCCGGTTAAGCCCGACGACAACCGGAACGCCAGTGCCGTGCAGCACGACACCCTCCATCATCTTGAGTACCTGGAACGTGCTGGCCTCGCTCGCCACCTGCTGCCGCGGATCATCCAGCACGGGCGGCGCGTTCGGATCGCCGGCGCCTTCCGACAATCCAGGCGGCCGCCAGACGATCCGCCCGTCCGGGTCCTGAACGCTGTCTATCAGGCTCGGCTGCACCACGCGGCCGCCTTCCGCCAGCGATGCATAGGCACCCGCCTCCCGCATCACGGTCGTCTCGACGGCGCCGAGGGCTGCCGGCAGCACGCGCGGCATGGAATCCACGAGATGATAGGCAATCGCCGTCTTGGCGACGGCATCCATGCCGATATGCTGAGCCACGCGAACCGTAACGAGATTGAGCGACTGTTCGAGCGCCACATGTAATGGCGTCGGACCACCGAATGTCATTTCGTAGTTGTTCGGCCGCCAGTCCCCAAGGACAAAGGGTTCGTCCAGAAACCGCGCGCTTGGCGAAATTCCCTGCTCCATGGCCGTCAGATACACGAACGGCTTGAACGAACTGCCCGGCTGCCGCAGCGCCTGCGTCGCCCGGTTGAATTGGCTGGCCTCGCCGCTCCAGCCGCCCGACATGGCGAGGACGCGGCCGCTACGCGGCTCGAGCGACACAAGCGCGCCTTCCACCGCCGGAATTTGACGCAGCACAAGCCGGTCGGCCGGCTTGGTTCCCTCTTCCGGTTCGACCTCGAGCATGACGATGTCGCCCTGGGTCAGGACATCTTGCATCCGGCGGGGCGGCGCGCCCAACGCGCCGTCGGCACGGGCAGGACGGGCCCATCCCAGCTCCGCCAGACGCAAAATGCCAATTTTCGGCAACGGACTATCCGCGTACGAACCCCGGTCGTCGAGCCAACCGATGCGGGCCTGCGCCGGTGTTGTTTCGAGCACCGCGCCGAGCCGCCACGCCGCCAGCATGCCGGGCGGCCGTGGTAACGCCGCCAACCGCGCAGCCCAATCCATGTGGAGACCAATGCCGATCCCGAGATGCTTGACCGGGCCCCGCCAGCCGCCATGCGTATGGTCATATGCCATCAGCCCGTGCCGCAGCGCGTCGTCGGATTCCTGCTGCAAGCCGGGATCCAGACTGGTATGCACAATCAAGCCGCCTTGCGCGGTCTGGTCCTGGCCGAAACGCTCGAGCAGCTGCCGCCGCACTTCCTCGGCGAACCATTCCGAACCCGGTACCGTCGCCGGCCGTTGATAGGCGTTGGGCCCGAGGGTTTCAGCCTGCGCTGCGCGGCCCTCATCGGCGGTGATGGCTTTCGTCTCCACCATCCGATCGATCACCCAGTTGCGCCGCGTCAGCGCTGCATCCGGATCGCGAAATGGGTTATAGTTGGTCGGTGATTTGGGCAGCGCCGCCAGCATTGCGGCCTGTGCGACATCGAGCCGGTCCAGCGGCTTGTTGAAATAGGCCTGCGATGCGGCGGCCACGCCATAGCTTCCCTGTCCCAGATAGATGGCGTTCAGATACAGCTCCAGAATGCGCTCCTTGCTCAAGGTTCGCTCGATCCGCAGCGCGAGGAGGGCTTCCTTTACCTTGCGCCGGAACGACCGCTCATTCGAAGCCAGCAGCATGTTGCGCGCCACCTGCTGGGTGATTGTTGAGGCCCCGACCGGCCGCCGCGCCTCGCCAATGCGCCCGACATCGGTGACGGCCGCACGCAGGATTGCGAGGGGATCGATACCCTTATGCTGGTAGAAACTCTTGTCTTCCGCCGCGATGAAGGCCTTCTTTACAAGGTCTGGGATGGCGGCGGACGGCACGAAAATGCGGCGTTCCGTTGCCAACTCAGCGACCAGCCGGTCATCGCCGGCATAGATGCGGCTCATCACAGGCGGCTGATAGGTCCGCAAGCCCTCGAGCGACGGCAGGTCGGCGGAAAAATCGCGATACACCGATAGCGCGACGACGGCACCCACGCCAAGACCGATCATCACCACGACGGTCACAAGGGCAGATATTCCGCGTACGAGGGCCAGCAGCCGGCTGCCCCTGCGGGGCCGCCGCTGGCGTTTGGCGGCCGGTGAAACGTCCGATGAAACTTTCGACGAATCGGCCGATGAAAGGGATGGACGATCCTCAGGCGAAGGCATGACCCGGTTCCATGTGCTGACGCGCGCGACGAGGGCCGACCCGGCGGCGGCTCAGCCCGCGATATGCGTCAAATGGTCGGCGGACGCAAAATAACCATCGATGGCGCGATGTAAGGACGCCGCGACGCGGCTTCGGTGGCTGGCTGCGCACAGCGCCGCTTCGTCGTGCGGGTTGGACATGAAACCCATTTCCACCAGGACGCTTGGAATATCGACCGCTTTGAGCACCGCGAAGGCCGCATGGCGGGCCGGGTTCTCAAGCAGCGGGAAATCCTGTCCGAGGCTGCCGACGGCGCTCTGCTGCAAGCGGGCCGACCCCACGCGCGTCTCGTGGGCGACCAGGCTCGACAGGATCTCCGCGACCTGCGGCGAAATGTCTGCGGGTTTTGCGGCGCCGAAGCGGTCGGCCTGGTTCTCCCGCGTCGCCAGCGCCGCGCTTTGTGCGTCGGATGCGTGGGCCGCCAACGTGTAGACGCTTGCGCCTCGCACCGCGTGGTTTGCCAAGGCATCGGCATGCATGGACATGAACAGATTCGCGCCATGCGCCTCGGCAATTGCAACCCGGTCGTCCAACGCGATGAAATCATCAGTCTGGCGGGTCAGCACCACGCGATAATGACCGGAGGCCCGCAGCCGACTGGCAAGCACCTCGGCAGTGGCAAAGGCCACATGTTTTTCGTAGGTTCCGGATACGCCGATGGCGCCGGGGTCCTTGCCGCCATGGCCCGGGTCCAGCACAACCAATGGCATCGTCGCCGTCCTGGCGCGCGGCGGATTCGCCGCGTGCGGGCGCCGCGACACCTCCGCACGCGCAGCGGCGGGCAGCAGCAGGGTCACGCCAAAGCCGTGACCCAGCAGAAGACGACGGGTGAATGCTGGATCGGAAGCCATGCGGCTGCTTAACACAAAACATAGAAACGATGGTGTTAGCCGTTGATTAATCGTGCTTCATGTGATCATGCAGCCACAGACGCGCCATTGGCGATGGCGCGCGGGCACCCTTGCGGATCAAGGCGCTTTGCTTCATGTGAGGGATGGCTGATGCGTGCTACACTCAGGCGGGCCCCAGCTTCCCTGCGCATTTATGCGCCCGAATACCCGGCTCCGCGCCTGTTGCAGCGCGCCGCCACGCTGAAGGCCATGGCAGACCACATGCTTGCACCACCGCCGACCGACGGGACCGCATCGCGGCTCGGCGCAGCGTGCCGCGCATCTGTTCACGGCGACGCCAAGACATCCACCTCACCCCTATACGCCCGTCAGGCCGCGCCCCCCTTGGGTAGTCGCACAGCCGCCGGGTCTCGGAGCTCCCCCTTTAATGACCAAGCGTATGCTGATCGATGCCACGCACGCGGAAGAAACCCGCGTCGTGGTGCTGGATGGTAGTCGTCTCGAAGATTTCGACGTTGAGACTCAATCCCGCAAACAGCTCAAGGGCAACATCTACCTGGCCAAAATCGTCAGGGTAGAACCAAGCCTTCAGGCCGCCTTCGTCGAGTACGGCGGCAATCGTCACGGATTTCTGGCGTTCAGCGAAATCCATCCGGACTATTATCAAATTCCTGTTGCGGACCGGCAGCGCCTGCTTGCCATGCAGGAGGAGGACGCCCGCGCCGACGAGGACGATGACGACGACGCGGCGGCGGATGTGACTTCGGTGCCGGAACAGCACAGCGAACCGCTCGGCGTGGAGCAGGCGCGCGTCGGCGGGGATGCAACCGAGCCCACGCCATCCGCCGCCGAGGATACCCCGGCCGAGGCACGTGATCTGGGCGCCGACACAGCGCCGGAAGCGGCAGAACCGGCGCCAAACGATTCGGAAATGGCGCCCGACCTTCAGCTCTCGATCGAAACGCCCGAGGCCGACCACGCCGAAATGGGTTCACGCGTACAGGAAGTGCCGCCGGCAAATCTGGCGCCACCCGAAACGATCGGCGGCGAAACAGACCATGCCGAGGAGGTTCGGGAACGGCGTCCTTCCCGGTTTATGCGCAGTTACAAAATCCAGGAAGTGATCCGGCGCCGTCAGATCATCCTTATCCAGGTTGTCAAGGAGGAGCGCGGCACCAAGGGCGCGGCGCTGACGACCTATATTTCGCTGGCCGGCCGGTATTGCGTGTTGATGCCCAATTCGCCGCGCGGGGGTGGCATATCGAGAAAAATTACGTCAGCCACCGATCGCCGCCGTCTCAAGGAAGTTACCGCCGAGCTGGAAATTCCACGTGGCATGGGCCTGATCGTACGCACCGCGGGCGCCAATCGCCCCAAGCCCGAAATCAAGCGGGACTGCGAATATTTGCTCCGCTTGTGGGACGAAATTCGCGAGCTGACGCTGCAATCCGTTGCACCCGCGCTGATCTATGAGGAAGCGAGCCTCATCAAGCGTGCCATCCGCGACGTGTATTCGCGCGACGTCGACGAGGTTCTGGTCGACGGTGAGGAAGGCTGGAAGGCCGCTCGCGACTTCATGCGCATGCTCATGCCGACGCACGTCAAAAAGGTGCAGCTCTGGCGCGACGGCGGTGCCCCGCTGTTCGCACGTCAGCAGGTTGAAGCCCAGCTCGATGCTATGCTCAGTCCCACCGTCCAGCTCAAATCCGGTGGCTATCTGGTTATCAATCAGGCTGAGGCGTTGGTTGCCATTGATGTGAACTCCGGCCGCTCTACCCGCGAGCGCGGCATCGAGGAAACCGCCGTTCGCACTAACCTGGAAGCGGCCGATGAAGTCGCCCGCCAATTGCGGCTGCGCGACCTGGCGGGCCTGATCGTCATCGACTTCATAGATATGGAGTCTAAGAAAAACAATGCGGCCGTGGAACGACGCCTTAAGGAAGCGCTGAAGAACGACAGGGCCCGCATTCAGGTCGGCCATATCAGCCATTTTGGTCTCATGGAAATGAGCCGCCAGCGGCTTCGTCCATCGTTGGCCGAAACGAGCCTG
Organism: Acidobacteriota bacterium; assembly: GCA_903970435.1. Classification (GTDB taxonomy): domain Bacteria; phylum Pseudomonadota; class Alphaproteobacteria; order Acetobacterales; family Acetobacteraceae; genus CAJCIS01. The sequence continues at coordinate 52,202 of CAJCIS010000151.1, forward strand.
ACCACCTGCCCCCACTGCGCCGGGATGGGCCATGTGCGCAGCACCGAAAGCGCCGGTCTTCACGTGCTGCGGGCCGTTGAGGAGGAGGGCGGCAAACGCCGTTCTGCCGAAATCCTTGTTCACATGCCAGGCGCTGTCGCGTTCTATATTTTAAACCACAAACGCCAGCGCCTGATGGATATCGAGGCGCGATATGGCATGAAGGTCGCGTTCGGCGCCGACGAGACCCTGGCACCGGCAAACCTGCGCATCGACCGCCTACGCGCGCTGACCGCGAGTGATTTACCGCCGCAAGTCGCGGCACCTTCGCCCGCGCCGGTCGTCGAGCCGGACGATGAGGTTGAGACCGAAGAAGCGGACGTCGAGGAGGTGGCCGAAAACGCCGCGCCTGATGCCGAGGATGTGGCGGTGCCGGGCGAGACCGCGGAAGAAGGCGAACGCCGACGCCGACGCCGACGCCGGCGCCGCCGTGGCAGCAAGCGGGAGGACGCATCTTCTGCCAGCAGCGAAACGATTCCGATGGCGTTTGATACGGAGCAGCCCGATATCGACATGCCTGCCTTCCCAGGCGCGCGCCCGGAGGCAATCGTACCACAACCGGTCGCAGCGCCTGCGCTTGCCGATAGCATGGAAATTGCTGCCGGAAGCGGCGATAAAAACGACGCTACGCCCAAGTCGGAGGTATCGAAACGACCATCCCGTGGCCGTCGTGGCCACCGAACCCGCCAACCGGGCGAAACAAAGGACGCGGCCGCGCCGCTACCACCGGCGCCCCCCACCTATGTCGGGCCGACGCCTGCCGATCCGTTCGGCAATGTCAGCGACATCTTTGACCTGCTCGAACAATCCGAAAGCGACATGCGAATTGTTGCATCCGCTGCGCCGCCGCCCGTACTTCACGTCAGCAATGGAAAAACGGAGCCGGACATCAGGCAAGCTGAACCCCAGGCGCCGGAGCCGTTGGTGGGCCCGGTTGTACAGCCAGTCGTGATCGGCGGCGGCAGCGAGACCGCGGGCGAAAAGAAGCGGGGCTGGTGGCGTCGCTGAACAGATACCAAGGCCAGGTTTTTCCCTGGCTTCACCTTCAAGATATGAGAGTCACGATGCGCAAACGCCTGCTTTTCGCCACGGCAATTTTGATCTGCGCCGCCGGCACGTCAAACTGGGGTTTTGACACGTCGGGCGAGGATCGCGCCGTCGCCCCAGGCAACAACTTCTTCGACTTCGCCAACGGCACCGCGGTGAAGAACCTGGTGATCCCGCCCGACCAATCGCACTACGGCGCATTCAACGTGCTGCGTGATCTTTCGGAGTCCCGCACCCGGGGAATCCTTGAAGCCGCGGCAGCGAAAACCGGTGGGCAGCCCACCGACAGCACCGCCAAGGCGGGAGCTTTCTATAAATCCTTTATGGATCAGGCGACGGCCGACAAGCTGAGCGCCGCGCCGCTGAAGCCGGATTTGGACTTGATCCGCGCTGTGCAGACGCCACGGGAATTCGCCGCCCTGGTGGGGCGCGCGCCGTCGACCTTGCTCGGCGCGCCGTTTGACCTGGCCATCCAGCCGGATGCGAAGGACCCCACGCGTTACGCGATCTATGTCGCTCAAAGCGGCCTCGGACTTCCCGATCGCGATTATTACCTGACGCCTGAATTTGCCGATCCGCGGGCGAAATATCCGGCTTTCGTGGAGAAGATGCTGACCTTGGCAGGCTGGCCGGAAGCGCACGCAGAGGCTGCCGACATCGTTGCTTTCGAAACCAAAATCGCTGCGGGAAGCTGGTCCCGCGCCGAACAGCGCGATGATGTGAAAGCCTACAACCCGATGTCGGTTGCCGATCTGGCGCATGCCGCGCCTGGGTTTGACTGGGCGGCCTTCTTCACGGCGGCAGGACTTGGTGACCCGTCCCGCGTCATCGTGTCGGAAAATACCGCGGCGCCGAAAATAGCGGCGCTGATCGGTGCCACGCCTATCCCCACGCTTCGGGCCTGGGCCGCCTTCCACCTGGCGCTCAATGCGGCCCCGTTTTTATCCAACGATTTTGTCGACGCCGATTACCAGTATATGAATCATACGCTCGAAGGGCAGCCGGAACAAAAACCTCGTTGGAAGCGTGCCGTTCATACCGTGGAATCGGTGATGGGCGAAGCGATCGGCAAAGCCTACGTCGCCCGCTATTTCCCACCGGACTCGCGGGAAAAGATGCAGGTTCTGACGACCGCCTTGCACGATGCGTTCCGTCACCGGCTTGAAAATAATGGCTGGATGTCAGCCGGTACGCGCCAGAAGGCTCTGGAGAAACTCGCCACGTTCGACTTCCAGGTCGGCTACCCAAAGCATTGGCGCGACTATAGCGCGCTCCTGATTCACACTGACGATCTTTATGGCAATGTCGAACGCGGCGCCGCGTTCGAGTGGCAGTTCTGGCTCGGCCATCTCGGCCACCCGGTGGATCGCGATCAGTGGGAGATGTTCCCGCAGACCGTCAATGCCTACAATGAGCCGCTGCTGAATGAGGTCGTGTTTCCCGCAGCCATCCTGCAGCCGCCTTTCTTCGACCCGCATGCCGACCCTGCCGTGAATTTCGGCGCCATCGGCGGGGTTATCGGTCACGAAATGACCCACAGCTTCGATGACCAGGGCCGCCAGCACGATGCACACGGCCGGCTGGCAGATTGGTGGACCAAGGAGGATGCTGCCCGCTTTACCGCGCGCGCGACCCGTTACGGTGAACAATTCGCCGCGATGGACCTGCCCTCGGGCGGGCATATCAACCCGGCGCTCACCATGGGCGAGAACATTGCCGACCTGGGTGGCCTGACGCTCGCGCTGGACGCCTATCACGCCTCCCTTAATGGCAAGGCCGCACCAGTGATCGATGGCACCACGGGCGATCAGCGTGTTTTCCTTGGCTGGGCACAGGTGTGGCGTGGTAAGAGCCGCGACGCTGCCGCCCGCAAATTGCTCACCATCGATCCTCACGCGCCGCCGATCGCGCGCGTCAATGAACCGGTACGCAACATTGACGCCTGGTACACGGCTTTCGATGTAAAGCCAGGCGACAAGCTCTATCTTGCCCCCGCAGATCGCGTGAAAATCTGGTAGGATAAATCCCCGCGCTTACCCAGGGTTGCCACATGCAAACACGAAACGTGGAGGACAGTAAGCGTCCGCACTGTACCTGCTATCGCGCTATATCGGTAGCGACCTGATCGGCCAATTCACCAAGCAGCGTGCTCATCGCGGACGCAAGCCCCGCGGGGCCTGGCTGCGCATCGGCAACCCGCAACGAAACCGCGCGAGCCGCGAAAGCGGTGTGCGACATTCCCTGCTCGATCGCTAGGTCTGCGATGAGACTAACGGAACCGTCAGTCTCCGCATCGAAGCGCTGCACATTGATTTCGACGCGAACATCCGCGTCAGCGCCGATCGCACCGTCGCCGGAAAAAACACTGCTGCCGGGCAGACGCTGCGTCAGATCTTCTGCCAGCACCCTGCCGATCATGTCGGAGAGCGGTTCTCCCCAACGCACGACGCTGTCCACGTCCAACCGGTAGCCCGCCTGTTTCAGAACGATACCGGAACGATCCAGGTATCCTGCAAGGCCCGGCCGCACCACCTCGACCAGCTTCGCGTGGGCGGTACGCGATGGCCCCGGGACCGGTTGCAAGGTGTAATATGTCGGGTCCGGGGAGCTGCACGCCGAAAGGCAAGACACCACGATGCCGGGAAGTAGGAAGGCAGATGGGTTTGCCCTCGGCCGGGGTGTTCGCCGCCACCATCCGAACACGCCCCTCGGATGACGGGGTCCGGCGGCCAAGCCCGTAGGCTTCCTTGTTCCTGTGCTCATCGCTCACCCGCCTGACCAGTCCGTCCGCGTATCAACGCCTCCGGGTGCCGGTCCAGGAAATCGGCAAGCAACCGAATGCTGCGCGCCGTGTCATTCAATTGGTCCAGGACTCGATTTAAGTTCCGTCCGAAATCCGAGTTGCCGCCATAGCCGTTTTCGCCTAGCAGCGTGTTCGCCCGTGCCACAGTCTGCTGCAAATCCTGCGACAATTGTGGCAAACGCTTCAGCGCCGGCGTCAGTCCCGCGTCGGCTTTATGGGCGACCTGCCGGACGTCGGCCAACGTCGCGGAAAGATCACGCATTGCCTGCTGCAGTTCCGGCCCGCGCACCGCGCCATTCACGGAATGCATCGTTGCTGCCAGGTCCTTGCCGATCTGGTCGAACGGGATCTGCTCCAGTTTCGTCGCGATGTCGCTCAGCGAGGTCGTGATATTGTCCAACCCACCCGATTGGCTCGGCATCAGGAGCGCTCCGCCCTCATCGCCGAGAGTCGCCGCCGGCGCTCCTGGCACATATTGCAGCGAGATCTCCTGTTGCCCTGTGAGGAAGTTGCTCGAGGTCAAAACGGCGCGCATTCCCTGCTGCACCAGGGCCCCCGTGACCTGCGCGGGGGTTAGGTCACCCGCGGCCTCTGCGCCGGGCACCCGTTGCGGCTGGATATCGAAGGCGACCCTTGCCCGCGCCCGCCCGGCATGCGCGTCCAGCATCAGCCTTATATCTGTCACTGTACCAATTTGCAGGCCAAAGACCTCCACCGGCGATCCTTTCTCAAGGCCAGCGACGGATGTCGTGAAATACGTGACGAGCGGAATTTTTTGCGTAAACTGCGCGGCGTCCGCCTCCGCCTCGGTTTCGTAAAGCTTGAATGGCGTATTCGGCGGACTCGGCGGTATTTCCGCCTGCAAGGTTGGTGTCTTGAACGCCACCCCGCCCGAGAACACGGCTTGCAGCGACTGCAACTCCACGTGAAAGCCCTGCGCGCCCGCATTTATAGAAACGCCGGAATCATTCCAGAAATGCGTGGGCGCCCGCACAAATCTGTCGTACGGTGACCGAACGAATATACGAATGCTCACAGGCCCCAGCCCGTTACCAAGATCATAGCTCAAAACTTCACCGACCGAAACGTCGCGATAGAAGACCGGCGTGCCAACCCCGACCGAGCCCAACCGCGATGCGGTAAGGCGGAATGTCGTTCCGGGCACGTCGCTCCGCACGCCGGGGGGCTCTTCTAGACCCCTGAATTTGTATTCCGGCGTGCCGCCAGGGGGCCCGGGGTCAACTTCGATGTAAGCGCCCGAAACAAGCGTCTCCAGCCCGGAAATATTGCCCAAACTCAACCTGGGGCGCTCAACCCAAAAGCGTGCCCGATTGGTCAGAATGGCGTCGCCCTCCCGCTTCATGCGGACATGCACGACGACATGGCCCAAATCATGCGACAGGTGCATGTCCTCCACCATGCCGAGCGACACTGCCTTGTGGCGTACCTCGGTCTGCCCGGGCGTGATGCCGTTGCCAGTGGTAAACGTTATCGTGACCAGCGGGCCACGATTGGAAATAAATCTTACACCGAGATACACACTGATTGCGGCTGCCACAATCGGCACCAGCCAGATCAGGTTGAAACGCTGCCGGCGCAGCGCCGCCGTGACGCGAGTTGGGTTATCGCTCACGCCACCGCGCTCAGTACGCCGCCGGTTGGCGCCGACACACCGGAAAGATCATGGCCGGCGGCGGCGGCATCCCACATCAGGCGCGGGTCGAATGCGCCGGCCGCCAACATGGTCAACACCACCACCGAGGCGAACGCCCCCGCGCCGGGTCCAGGAAGCACCGTCGCCACGAACCCCATGTGAACCAGTGCGACCAGCACTGTCAGCATGAAAACGTCGATCATCGACCAGCGGCCGACCGCGTCGATGAGCCGGAACAGACGGGTACGCTGCTGCAGCCAGGCGGAGCTGCCGTAACTGGTCATCAGCAACATGCCCGTCATGCCGGTTAGCTTGAGAAGCGGCACGGTCAGACTCGCAAGAAACACGAGCAACGCCAGCGGCCACATCTGGGCGTCGACCAATTCAACAACACCTTGCCAGATGGTGCTGGGTTCGCCGCTGCCGAAGCGAATAACAGTAATTATCGGGTAAAGATTTGCCGGCACATAAAGCGCCGTTGCCGCGGACAGCAGCGCCCAACTGCGTATAAGGCTCTGACGCTTGCGCTGCCGTAGCTTTCGTCCACAGCGCGGACAAGGCCATCCGCTCGGCGCATGCAGCACGAGCCGACAACAATCGCAGCCGATAACGCGGTCGGTTGCCGGCGCCGCCCGCATATGGAGCAGGCCTCTCGCTTCGAGTTCCTCCCACACCGCATCATGGTCCAGCACCACATCAGCCCCTACCAAGCAGAGCATGACCCCCGCCAAGGCCAGCAAAGCTGGACCCACCTGAACGTCGGCGATTGCCTGGAGGCGCGTGTAGGCCACGAACGAGCCGAGCAGGAAAACCTCGATCATGGACCACGGCCGTATACGTTCGACGTAGCCGAACAGACGCGGCAGCAGCCGCGGGGGGTACTTGCTTCGCAGCCCCAGCAATACAGTAAGAAGAAGCAACAACTGCAGCGCCGGCATTAAAACCAGCGTCACAAGCACGACCAGGCTGATTTCCCACATGCCGCGCTGATCAAGCATCGACGGCCCGGTAAAAAGGTTCGCTTCGTAGGTGCGCCCGACCGCGCGCACGTCCATGAACGGTAATTGCAATGCCACAAGGAACAGCAGCAACGCACCCATCGCGCACGCGAGCGCTCGTGTCAGGCTGTCCTTGCGGCCACGGCGAAGCGTGGCACCGCACCGGCCGCAGCACGCCGCGTCGCCGGGCGCCAGGGCCGGCATGTTCTGGAACAGCCCGCAATCCTGGCATTCGCGCTCACCGCGCAGGATCGGGTCACCTTCGGCCAAGATTTGGTCCCTGCAGACGAGCGGGCGCCCGCGCCCGCGCTGCCGCACCAGCGCGACGATCTTGGACGGACTCGGCGGCAGGCGGCATAGTCACATCACAACGCAGGAGGCCGCACCATTGAGCAGCGTGACGTTCGAACAGCGAGCCCATATCATCGTGCTGGGAAACGAAAAGGGGGGGTCCGGCAAGTCCACCAGTGCCATGCATCTGGTGGTAGGCTTGCTGCGTGATGGCTACAAGGTGGGTGCGATCGACCTTGACGCCCGGCAAGGTACGCTGTCCGGCTACCTCGTATCGCGCGCCGGCTATGCCGATCGGCACGGCGTTTCGCTGCCGATGCCGCATGCCATCAGCCTGCACCGTAGCCTGGAGGATAGCCGTGCGGCCGCCGAAGCGAGCGAAGCTGAGCAATGGAGCATGGCCCACCGCGCGCTCTCACAAACCTGCGAAATCATCGTTGTCGATTGTCCTGGCGCGGACACGCATCTGAGCCGGCTGGCGCACGCGGCGGCCGATACCCTCATTACGCCGATCAACGACAGCTTCGTCGATTTTGCCATGCTGGCGCGAGTGGATCCGGACAATCACGCGGTCATCAATCCCAGCATTTACAGCGAGATGGTATGGGAAGCCCGCAAACGCCGCTTTGCCCGCGACCGCGGCCGCATTGACTGGATTGTCATGCGCAACCGGATGGGCAGCACGGAGATGCGCAACAAGCGCGACGTCGGAGCCACGCTGGAAACGCTGTCGAAGCGCATTGGTTTCCGCACTGTCAAAGGTTTTGGCGAGCGGGTGATCTTCCGCGAACTCTACCTTCAAGGCCTCACGCTAATGGATGTCCGCGAGGCCGGTCTGCCGGTCCAGTTGGGCATGAGCCACATCGCTGCCCGGGCAGAGGTCCGCAGCCTGATCTCCGCCATTAAGAAACCGCCGCCCCGCGCGATGGCGGAAGCTCATGCACCGGCGGCCTAAAGACATGGTATTAAGTCCCGGGTGACCCGTTGGCCGTGCTGTGACCGAGGGTCCGATCACGCACCAGCGCCGAGTTGCAGTGTTCACCCCCAACCTGTATAGCCGCGCCTCGGTTCAGGCCGGCGTAGCTCAGTGGTAGAGCAACTGATTCGTAATCAGTAGGTCCACAGTTCAAATCTGTGCGTCGGCACCAGCCTTGGGCTCGGTGCTGGCTCGCATCGGCCCTTCCCCCCGGCGCGCGCTAATTGTAAGCCGCGCGCATGGCCTTCCGACGCTCGCATGCGCATTCTTTTTCTGGGTGACATCGTTGGCCGCGCGGGCCGCGATGCTGTCCTTGCCGCTCTGCCCGGCCTGCGCCAGCGTCTCAACCTCGATCTGATTATCATCAACGCCGAAAACGCCAGCCACGGTTTCGGGCTCGCGCCGGCGATGGCGGACGCGTTGTTTGCCGCCGGGGCTGACGTGCTGACGCTGGGTAACCACGCGTGGGACCGCAAGGAATTGCTGGGCTACATCGATTCTCAGCCGCGCCTGATTCGCCCGCTGAATTACCCGCCGGGGACGCCTGGCCAGGGGCATACGATTGTCGAATTGCCAAATGGGCGACGTGTCCTCGTGCTTCAGGTTCTGGCCCGGTTGTTCATGGAACTGAGTGACGATCCGTTCCGCATGACGGCGGAGTTGTTGGGAAAACACCGGCTCGGCGTCACCGTGGACGCTATCGTTGCCGATATTCACGGCGAGGCGACCTCGGAGAAGATGGCCTATGCACATTCTTTCGATGGCCGCGTGTCGCTGGTGGTGGGCACCCATACGCACGTGCCGACAGCCGACACCCAGATCCTGCCAGGGGGTACGGCTTACCAGACCGATGCCGGCATGTGCGGCGACTACGACAGTGTCATCGGCATGGACAAGGGCGCCGCGGCGGCGCGCTTTTGGCGCCGGGCGCCGGGTGAGCGGTTGGCACCGGCGGACGGCCCAGCGACGCTGTGCGGCGTGCTCCTGGAAACCGACGACCGGACCGGGCTGGCGGTGGCCGTGTCACCGCTGCGGCAGGGCGGCCGGCTCACGCAGAGTTAAAATATTCCGAGCGCGTATCGCAATTGAATTGAGAAGCCAAAGACAAAAGCTTTTTTCTTTTTTTCAAAAAAGAAATACTTCTTTACTCTACCGGCAAGCAAGCACACTCTCCTGCCGCTTTGTTACGCTAACCCCTGCTGCAAAATCAACGCCAGTTTGCCAAAGACTGCCGACAGCGCCGGCCGCAAATCATCGCCGCCTGCGACCTGGGCGGCGCTGAACGCCACGCGCAACCCGCCAATTCCCGGCCCTCCGAGTTGCACAGGTTGGCCCAGCAGGCAGCGCTGCGCGGCCACCATGCGGGAGGCGGCATCCGAACGCCCAGGTAGGCGGCCGGAGAGGTCGCCGGCCAGCGCGAGGTACAGCGGCCGTAACGCCGCCGCGGACAGCAGGCCGTCCGGTCCGCGCACCGCAAAGGTCAGCACGCTGGGCCGGTGCGACCAGGCGCCGCGGCGGGGCCGCGGGGCCGGGATAAGCTGCACACAATTATGGCGCATCATGGCGGCACGCGCGTGCGCGCCCGCGCTATCAATACGGCCGGCTACATCGCGGGCCGAAAGCGTCGCGAAGCGGCGCATTTCCGCGAGCGCCGCGCTCCAGCGCAACAAGAGCCCAGGGCATCGCCGTGAAACACTGCCATCGCCGACGTTGGTGTAGGCGCCCAGCCCGTCAGGCAGCCGGCCAGCGCCGGCGATGCGGCGCAGGCGCGCGCGCGGAAACAGAATGGCGCCGCAAAAACCGGGAGCGCCGAAAAACTTCGAGCCGGTAACAAGCACGGGCCAGCCGCGCTCCAGGTAAAGCCGCACGGTTTGCGGCTCGACGCGCAACTGGCACGCATCTATTACGATACCCAAACGGCCGCGATAACGTTCCGCCAGCAGATCTAGAGCCAGTAGGCCAGGGGCCGCCATGCCCGTCTTGCTGCCGTCGATGGCGTGCAGCACCGCATGGCCGCGCGCGATGGCGGCCTCGATGGCGGCTTCGCAGTCACCCGCAATTTCCTCGGCCCGCCGGGGAAGACCGTCCGAAGTCCGAAGCGCGACACTGGCCAGCGAGAGGCCGGGGGGAAATCCATCCACGGCGCCGCCCTTTTCCACCGCGATCCCCGCTGCGGTGCATGGCGCAAAGTGGCGCCCCTGCACTGCCTCGGGAACCCCGCTGCCGGTTTCGGCCGGGCTCATCAGAATAGTCGTAATGGTTTCGCGGGGCCGCTCGGCGGCAAACAGGCCGGTCAGCAGGAGCGTCGCATCCGTGCCGGAAGCGGCCAGGACCGCCTCCGCGCCCGCCTCGACGCCGAAATGGGTCAGCAACTCGGCCGTGATGCGCGTCGATGCGGCGGCCAGAACGGCGTCCGCCGGTGCCGCGAGGGCGGCAGCAAACAGGCTGCGCCGTGCCGCCTCCGCCGCCTTAAGGGCGCCGGCAGAGATGCTGGAGGCCGTGCATGAGCTAAAACTGATCACGTCCGGCTGCGGCCACGGTGTGCAAAGATAGCGGTTCTGGCCGGTTACTGGATCGAGCGAGAGCCGATCATCGCCGCCCTGCACCAGAAGGGCCTCGGCGGCGGTGGCGAAGGACCAGAGATGTTCTACAATTTGCAGGGTCGCCAGATCCGGCGGTTCTTCGCCGTCCAACCCCGCCTGGGCCAGCACGCGCCAGCACGCCGTGAGCTGCGCGATGGGGGGAATTTCCCCCGCCAAATGCGCAAGCAAGCGGTTCGCGGGGTCGCGCAGCGCCTCGTCCTGGTCGGCACGCGGCAGTACCGCCAGGAAACTGCTGGCGGCACGCCCCGCCAACAATGTTGCCGCCGCAGCCGGCAGTGCCGGCAGTTGGCGCATCCAGTCGCGCTCTTGGCCGAACCGTCGCAAAACCAGGCCGCCCGGACCATGGTCATGCGCCGTGCCGGAACGCGGTTGATTGCTGTTGGCGGTCAGCAAGGGCGCATGCCCAGGCCACACCAATGCGTGCGGTGCGTGGCTGCCGCGACCGCTGCAAGTGAAGTCATGAAATCAAGTCCCCGATTTACCACACAGTTATTGGTTGGCGCCCCTTCGTCCGTGGCCGCGACGTGCGCCCAGGAGGTATGAAACAGCTAACTAAATCACCATCGTAGCATTGATCCTTCTAAGCGCTAGAGCAGCCGCCAGTTCCAGACCGCGGCGGCGCGCGGGGGCATACCGGGGCGTTCATCGGGAAGCCGCATTGTCATGCCCGGCGCTACGCGCCGGTGATGCATCATCCTGCAGCGCGGAATGGGTCGCCCTGATCTGCGCCATGACGGCTTTCGGATCAACCGGCGTCGCCAGCGCCTCCGCTTCCGCGTCGGTGTAATGACGCTGGGCTGGATCGATACGGCGCAGCTCTTCCAGCAGTTGGATAATCTTGGCCGATTTCTGGTCGCTGAGGATGGCAAGTTGCAATGTGAGCTGGTCGCGATGCGTTGCGAGTTCGTCCTCGTGCCGTTGCGTGATGACGATCGTTGCGGCCAAATAGAGTGCTGCCAAAGTCGCGGCGCCATCGAGATACGCAAACGGGGGCGGATCGGGCGCGGCGCGGCCCAGGGCGAGGAGGGCGACATTGAGGGCGATCCAGCTTGCGATAACACCTGTCAGGATGACAAGGAGCGCCGGCCTGCCGAGCGCGCCGTGCACCGCGGAAATCCGTTTTTGAAATGGATCCGCGCGTCTTCGGTGCTCGACATGCAACTGCGACATTGTAACGATCATGTCGTTGATGTGGGCGGGCAAGTCGGGTTTGGCTGAGGGCATGGAAATCCCGGGGCACGTAAGAGAATTTAAGAAAGCAGTTCTTTTTTGAAAAAAAGAACCAAAAAACTTTTTCTATTGCGCTGGACTGGGCAGATGGCCTTCCGGCGGATAGGCCGGGAGCAACGGCGGCGGCTCGGGCGGTCCGGGGGTTTATCGTTCAGGTCCTTTGCAGGAGGCTTACCGCCGTTTCGAGTTGTTTGTCGTGGCCTGCCTGCAGGTCGCCGGGGAGATTTTCCAGCTCGATGTCCGGATCGACCCCGTGATTCTCCCTCACCCACTGGCTGCCGAGACCGTAGATGCTTTCTTCCGGTATTGTTACGAAACCGCCATCCATCATTTTCCATTCGCCGCGAATGCCGCGCACGCCGCCCAAGGTGCGGGTGCCGAGCAGCTTGCCGAGGCCACAGGGCCGGAAAAATATGGGAAATGTCGCCGTCGGAGGCGGAATAATGGTTGATGAGGCAGATTTTCGGCCCGGCGAGAACCTGGTTGGGAATTGCATCGGGGGTACGTTCCCGGTTGACGTCCAGCCCCACGAGCACGAATAGCGCGAAAACATGTCCTGCCCAGGATCGCTCGTGAGGCGCTGTGCTGCACCACCCGCGTGTGGGACCTGCCGAATGTTGCCGCCGGCGACCAAGACGATGGTGCCGTTGTGCGCATTTGGAAAGCGTGGCAGCGCCGCGTGCGCCGCTTCGGACAGCGTCAGGGACGCCAGAACGGCCAACCGAACGCGGCGGACAGGGCTCATGCGGGAACGCTCCGAAGGAATGAGGCAGCGCGTGTCGTGTTGCCCTCCTCGGCGGCGCCCTGCAAATCAGGCTCTGGCAACCGCCGCCGTCTATGTCATACTCGGGCCATGCCCTATCTTATCATCCACGTTGAAGATGCGGACTCCGAGCCCTACTGGACGCTGGTCGACGCCGCGGCCGGCAAGGACCTGCGTGACAGCTACAGGTTCGCCAGCCAGCAAGAGGCCGAACAGGCCGCCGACCTCATGAGCGGCGTCGAAACCGAAGACGCGCCAACCCCAAAATAGCAAATGCTTTTGCGTCTTTTTTCAAAAAGAAGTCTTTCTTTTTAACCGCCCCTAAGCGGCCGCGGACTGGCCACCGAATGCCGCTTTGCCAGCCTCGTTCAGAAGCGCGAATTCGTCGGAAGACAGGTCGATGTCAACCGCCGCGACATTTTCTTCCAGATGTGACACTTGCGACGTACCGGGGATCGGCAGCATCACCGGGCTGCGCTTGAGCACCCAGGCAAGCGCCACCTGGCTGGGCGCGGCTTTGTGCTTGCGGGCAATCTCATCCAACGGCGAGCCAGGCCGCGCCAAGTCGCCCGCGGCAAGCGGGAACCATGGGATAAAGCCGATGCCTTGCTTCGTGCAGTAATCTAGGACCGCCTCGCTGGTACGATCCACTAGGTTGTACCGATTTTGCACCGTTGCCACCGGGAATATCTTGCGCGCCGCCTCGATCTCCTCGACGGACACTTCGCTGAGGCCGGCGTGCTTGATGACGCCGTCATTCAGCAACGATTTGATCGCGTCAAACTGCTCCTCGCGCGGCACTTTCGGATCGATGCGGTGCAGTTGCCACAAGCCGATCTGTTCCACACCCAAAAAGCGCTGGCTCATCATGGCCTGCTGCCGAAGATATTCCGGCCGGCCAACAGGATGCCAGCGGTCCGGACCCGTGCGTGTCAGGCCGCCTTTGGTTGCAACAAGCATGTTTGCATAAGGGTGTAATGCGGCATGGATCAGGTGCTCGGACACATCAGGCCCGTACGAGTCGGCCGTGTCGATGAAGTTTATGCCGAGTTCCGGCAGACGCCTGAGCGTGCGCAGGCAGGCCTCGGGATCGGCAGGCTCACCCCAAATGCCTTTGCCGGTGATGCGCATGGCGCCGAATCCGAGCCGGTTAACCGTGATGTCTCCGCCGATCCTGAAGCTGCCGGCCTTGCTGGCGTTGCTGGCTGTCATGATGGCTCCTGGTTATGCGGTGATGATCGGGTGAACGACCCGCGCAGCACGTGGTTGCACCGGCCTTCTATCGCGCGACGCAATCGGTTTAAAGTGAGCGCGTCGCCTGCGCCTCCGAGGCACCGCAAATTTGAACCGTGACCACGTCATCGTTCAGTGTGACCGACCGGAGCGCGCGCTCAAGGCCGGCCTCATTGAATGGCTTCTGCAGTATAATTGCGCCAGGCATGCGCTGCTCGATTTCTCCCGGATCGCCAGTGACGAAGATATGGGCCACGTCGCCCCGCCGCAATATTTGCTCCATGGCAGCGACGCCGCTGCCGCCTCGCAGCCGGCCATCGGCGATGATGAGGTCCGGCAGGTGCATGGCGGCACTCGCGACGGTTTCGGTTTCGGTGGCTTCCACCGCGCAGACAATATGCCCCATGCCTGTCAGCATGTCGGCAAGCAGCATCCCGATAAGTGCATTGTCCTCGGCAACCAATATGCGAAGCGGCGTCATCGCCCCGCGCCGTGTTCGAAACTAGGCATCGCTGTCTCCTCGCGGCAACGTCTCCGGGAGCGGCGCCGCTTAGCCCTGCTCATCTCAACCGGCATGCTAGCGGCGGGCGCCAAGACCGCAGCAGGCTCGGAAAACACTTACGATTCCAATAGTCTGGTTGTGCCGACGACTCCCGCGTGACTGAATTCGCACGCCCGCGCGCCGCACTGCATCGCCGGGCAGCTTGCCACCATAGTGTAATAGATACGAGTTTGCCAGAACAGGCCGGATTGGCACCCCTCGGAAAATACCTAAGGGCCGCGTGTGAGGCGAGGCCCGCATGCGTACCGCGGTATTGAAGTGAATCGACACGATCCAATCTGTTATTTGACATTGAGAGGCGCGCGCGCATGGCGACGGCGCACTTGGGGTGCTAGGACCATACCTCGGCCTCCGATCGTCGTGTCTCATTAAAGGACGAAATATTTGCCGAACCGCTCTGCCAACATGGCGAACGCGGCCTCGCCCCCGAAGGACGGGCGGCTGGAGGTCGCGCGTGGTCCGCCGCACTTTCCGGTTGTCGGCATCGGGGCTTCCGCCGGGGGGCTCGATGCGTGCCGCAAATTGCTGGACGCGTTGCCGCCTGCGAGTGGCATGGCTTTCATTTTGGTTCAGCATCTTGACCCGACCCATGAAAGCCTGATGGCGGAATTGCTCGCCGGCCATACGTCCATGGTCGTGCAGCAGGCCACCCATGGCATGCTCGTAGAAAAGGACCATATTTATGTCATTCCACCTGGGTGCTATCTTGGCGTCAGGGATGGCGCTTTGCAGCTCTCCAATCCCGGGGTGCGGCATGGCGCCCGTCTGCCGTTCGATTTCCTGTTGCGCGCCTTGGCGGACGCCTACGGATCGCGCGCGGCCGGCATCATTCTCTCCGGCACCGGATCGGACGGCACGCTAGGCGCCCGGGCAATCAAGGACAAAGGCGGGTATGTCATCGCCCAGAGCCCCGACGAGGCCGACTATGACGGCATGCCGCGCAGCGCGGTGCTGACCGGCGCCGTAGATCTGGTGTGCCAGGCGGCGCAAATCCCAGATGCGATCGCCAAGTGGCGTGACAATGTTCCCGCCAAGGATACCAAGGCACCTGTCGTTGCGCGCGGCGCGGCGGCCGGTTCGCTGCAGGCGATCATCGATCTCGTTTGTGCCAGAACCCCGCATGATTTCTCGTCCTACAAACCCGGCACAGTGCGGCGTCGTATCGAACGGCGCATGGCGCTGGCCGGTATCGCGCCGCAAGACATGGACCGTTACATCGATACATTGCGGGACAATCATGCCGAGCTTGATCTGCTTGCCAAGGACTTGCTGATAAACGTCACCAGCTTCTTCCGCGACAAAAAGGTGTTTTCCCTGTTGCGGGAAAAAATCATCCCCGACATGGTGCGCCGACATGCGCCGGGCCATCCGATCCGCATCTGGATCGTCGGCTGCAGCACGGGTGAGGAAGCCTATTCTCTCGCCATGCTGTTCCGTGAGGAACTCACGTCCGCCAATCTGAACATCAAGCTGCAGATCTTCGCGTCGGACGCGGACCCCGATGTGGTGGCTTTCGCGCGGGAGGGACGGTATCCGGCCAGCATCGAAACGGATGTTTCGCCAGGGCAGCTCGCCCGCTTTTTCTCGCACGAGGAAGGGCACTACACCGTGTCACCCGACTTGCGCGGCTCGGTTGTCTTCACCGTGCAGGATGTGTTGAGCGACGCGCCATTCTCGCGCCTGGATTTTGTGTCATGCCGCAACGTCCTGATTTACCTGAAGGCCGAAGTGCAGGCCAAAGTATTGGCGCTGTTTCACTTTGCACTCGTGGAGGACGGCATCTTGCTGCTGGGCAGTTCCGAATCGGCGGGACAGATGGACGACCGGTTCGACATGATTGCAAAATCGGAGAGGGTGTATCGCCATATCGGCCGCAGCCGGCCGGGCGATCTGGGCTTCCTCATCGGCGCCGGTGAGGGTACCCGCGCAGCAGCGCGGCGTGACCGGCTGCCGCCGCTATCGCGCGAAGCGTCGCTCGCAGACCTTTGTCGCGACCTCGTCATGGAAGAATTCGCGCCGGCGGCCATCCTCGTCAACCGCCGGCATGAGTGCCTCTACACCCAGGGACCTACCGACCGCTATCTCCACGTGGCGCCGGGGCTGCCGACCCAGGATATCTTCGCGCTGGCGCGCCCAAATCTGCGCGTCAAGCTGCGATCCGCCATGCATCAGGCGATACAGAAAAACAGCCGCGTTTCTGTCGCAGGCGGCAAGACCCGGAAGGGCGAGACGGCGATTTCATTCAGTGTCGACGTGCAGCCCGTGCGCAGCGACGGCGAGGATCTGCTGCTCATATGTTTCGTGGAACACGCCGGCGCGCACGACCAATACACCCGCGCCGTGCCGCCGCGGGATGCGCCGCGGGTCGCGCAGCTGGAACAGGAACTCGAAGCGACGCGCACCGAGTTGCAGGGTGCCATCAGCAATCTTGAATTCTCGAACGAGGAACAGAAGGCGCTCAACGAGGAAGCGCTTTCCATCCAGGAAGAGTATCAATCCACCAATGAGGAGCTGCTGACATCGAAGGAGGAACTCCAGTCGGTCAACGAAGAGCTGACCGCACTGAACAACCAGCTACAGGAGACGCTCGAACGGCAGAGAACCACCTCCAACGATTTGCAGAATGTGCTCTACAGTACCAACGTCGCGACGATATTTCTTGATGTCGACCTGAATATCCGTTTCTTCACCCCTGCAACAAAAACCCTGTTCAGCATCATTCCGGGCGACGTCGGCCGGCCCCTCGCGGACCTCAATTTCATGGCGGCCGACCACGCACTGCTCGCCGATGCGCGAACTGTCTTGCAGAAGTTGATGCCGCTGGAACGTGAAATCGATGGGCAGAACGGCGTTTGGTATACGCGTCGCATTTTGCCGTACCGCACCCAGGATAACGGGGTGGAGGGCGTCGTCATCACATTCTCCGACATTACCGAACGGCGGCACGCAGCCGACGCGCTGCGCGCCGCGACGCACGTGGCAGAAATGGCGAACCTGGCGAAATCGCGTTTTCTCGCCGCCGCAAGCCATGATCTGCGGCAGCCCCTGCAAACATTGACATTGCTGCAGGCACTGCTCGCGAAAGCTGTCGAAGGCGAGCGGGCGCAGAAAATGATCGCGCTGCTTGACGAAACATTGACCGCCATGTCCAGCATGCTCAACACATTGCTGGACATTAACCAAATCGAGGCGGGCACCATCCGGCCCAATATCATCGATTTCCCGATCGCCGACCTGCTTGGCCAGTTGCAGGATCAGTTCCTCTATCATGCCCACGCGGAGCAACTGACATTCCATGTGCTGCCGTGCAGCTTGTTCGTGCGCAGCGACCCGCGGCTGCTGGAGCAGATGATCCGAAACCTGCTTGCGAACGCGTTCAAATACACCAAGAACGGACGCGTCCTGCTCGGCTGCCGGCGACGCGGCCATACGCTCAGGATCGAGGTTTGGGACACCGGCATCGGCATTCCGCAGAGCGAAATCGCGGCGATATTCGAGGAGTATCATCAGCTCGACAATCCGGCCCGTGAACGTGGCCGCGGCATGGGCCTTGGCCTGTCGATTGTGCAACGTCTTGGCAACCTGCTCCGACACACGATCAATGTGCACTCCAGGCCCGGTCACGGCTCGGTATTCAGTATTACCGTCCCGCTGTCCGCGGCTAGCGCCTTGCCGCGCACGCCGCCGCCTTCAATTCCCGTCGAAGATGACATCGTGGCTGATGAGGCCGCGCGCGCGACAATTCTCGCCGTAGAGGACGACGCGGGCGTTTGCGACCTCCTCGCGCTCCTGCTGGGGGATCTCGGCTATCACGTGATCACGGCGACCGACGGCATCGCTGCGTTGGCCCTCGTGTCGGCGGGCAAGATCAGGCCTGATCTGATCCTCGCCGACTATAATCTGCCGGGCGGAATGGATGGGTTGCGGATGATCGCCAGGCTACGCGCCGAATTGCGGCAGCCGGTTCCCGCAGTAATCCTGACTGGCGATATATCAACCAGCACCTTGCGGGAAATAGAGCGCCAGAAATGCGCCCTGCTGAACAAGCCTGTAAAGGCAAACGAGCTTTCCAGCCTCATCCAGCGGCTGCTGACGCAAAATCGGCCACACGATCAAGCACATGCCACAATCGCTGCCGCGCCGCGCGATACCGGCGCCGCCACCATCTTCATCGTCGACGATGACAGCAATTTGCGCGCCACGCTGCGCCGTGTGCTCGAGGGTGACGGCCGCATTGTCGCGGATTTTGCAACGTGCGAGACCTTCCTGCGCGACTATCGCCATGGTGCCAAAGGCTGCCTTCTGGTCGACGCATATCTGCCGGGCATGAACGGATTGGAGTTGTTACGGAAGCTTCATGAGTCGGGAGAGCAATTGCCAGCCATCATGATCACCGGCAACAGCGACGTCACCATGGCGGTGCAAGCCATGAAGGCGGGCGCCGCCGACTTCATCGAGAAACCGGTCCGCGGCGACGAATTGATCGCCAGCATCGACCGCGCGCTGGAACATGCGCACGACAGCGGCAGGCTGGCCGCGCACCGCGACGCGGCTGCCGGCCATCTCGCCGGCCTGACGCCACGGCAGCTCGAGGTCATGGAACTTGTTCTGGCGGGCCATCCCAGCAAGAACATCGCCGCGGACCTCGGCATCAGCCAGCGCACCGTCGAAAATCACCGCGCTTCGATCATGCGCCGCACGGGCGCAAAATCGCTACCGGCACTGGCGCGGCTCGCCCTGGCCGCCGCATGGCGGCCGGCGGATGCGTCGTCATCAATCCATGCAGGCGTCGGATAGAAAAACGCTCGTCCTGCGAAGCGAAAAACCAAGAAACGTTTGCCTGTTGAAGCCGCGGCCCTGCGTATATTCCGAGCCTGCTCGTCGTCATCGGCGTTGACCATGTGCCGGAACGGGTGCGCAGCGCGTGCACCGTGTGTACAATCATCCTGCAGGGACGACACAATGGAACATAACGACTCGGTTATCGCTGTCTTCACCGACCATCAGAAGGCAGACGCCGCGATCAAGAAACTCACCTTGGCCGGCTTTGACATGAAAAACCTCAGCGTCGTCGGAAAGGGTTACCACACCGAGGAAAAGGCTGTCGGCTTCTACAATATCGGCGACCGGATGAAATTCTGGGGAATTCGCGGCGCGTTCTGGGGCGGCTTTTGGGGCTTGTTCCTGGGTGGATTGTTCATGACCATTCCGGTCGTGGGCCATGTCGTCATACTGGGATATCTCGCCGCGGTCGTGATCTCGGGCGTTGAAAATGCCGTGATCGTCGGCGGCCTGAGTGCGCTTGGCGCAGCCTTGTATGGCTTGGGCATACCCAAGGACACGGTCATTCAATACGAGAACGCCTTAAAGGCCGATGACTTCCTGGTGATGGCGCACGGCAATGCAGAAGAGGTCGCCCGCGGCAAGGCGATTCTTGGCACCACCGGCCCATCGCGCCTCGACGTCCATTCAGTGACGCCGGCACGTCAGCCCGAGATGGCAACTGCCTGAATGTGCCACTTGGTTTCCTCTCGCAAAAAACAAGGAACTTCGCCATGGACAAGGACCGCATCGACGGCATCGGCCACCAACTCAAAGGGGCCGTGAAGGAGGGGCTCGGGATCGTCCTGGGCGATGCAAAACTGCGCGCTGAAGGGATTGCCGAGCGTGCCTCCGGCAAGGTGCAGAACGCGGTCGGCAGCGCCAAGGACGTCGTGCGCGACGCCGCCGCCAGCGTGCGCGGAGGGGCCGATGGGCTCGATCACTAGCGCACCGGACGGTAACGCCGCGGCATATCCCTCGGCGGCGGCGCTGCGAATGACAGCGCCGCCCCCGGCGCGCGCCCGTTCGCACATCGTGCGCTGGCTGCTGCATGATGCACCTTATATCGCCATGCTGCTGCTGGCGCTGACCGGGGTCATTTTCCGGCTATCGGTTGCCTACTGGATTATCTTGACGCCGGTCTTCGGGGTCATTTCCATCGCAGCCGGATGGCCTCATTTCGACGGCCGCGCGGCGCGTCTCGGGCTGGTGTATCGCCTGGCACTATGCTGGGCGGCGCTTCTGCTTGCCATTTATCTGCTGTATGGCCAAGGCGTGCAGGGGGTGCTGAACGCTAACGCGAACGCACTGACCATGATGACGCTGCTCGCACTCGGCACATTTGTCGCAGGCGTGCAGGCGCGCGTATGGCGGATTTGCGCGGTCGGCCTGGTGCTGTTCCTGGCCGTGCCGGGCCTCGGCTGGCTCGACCAGTCGCCGCTGCTGTGGACCGCCGCGACGTTGGTGATCATTGCGTTAGGCGGCGTGGCATGGTGGGTCAGCGAGCGCGCACCCGCCGCCGTGTAACGGGACATTATTTGCCCACCATCACGTCGGATGCCTTGATGATGGCAACCGCAGAGTCTCCAATCTTCAATGCCAGATCATCAATCGATTCGTTCGTGATGGACGCCGTGACGATAACACCATTTCCGATGTCGATCCTGACGTGCCCGGTCGTCTGGCCCTTCTCCACCCCGACCACGGTGCCCTTGAGCTGATTGCGCGCACTAATCCTCATTGAACTTCTCCCCTTCATGAGCAAAAGTTTTTTGCTGCTTTTTTTCAAAAAAGAACAAGCCTTCGTTTTGAAAGCTAGCCCATGACAAGGGACTGGTCAGCCGCCGGATACGCCGCCAATGCGAGATTTGTCGCCGACCTCGGCGGCGATGTGCTGGCCCTGCTGGCGCCGGCGCCCGGCGAGCGCATTCTCGATCTCGGGTGCGGCGACGGCGCGCTCACCAGCAGGATCGCGGCGGCGGGCGCCGCGGTCGTGGGGGTGGATGGCGCCCCCGACATGGTGCGGGCCGCGCAGGCGCTCGGCCTGGAGGCCCAAATCATGGATGGCCAGCAACTGACATTCCACGCCGCGTTCGATGCGGTGTTTTCCAATGCGGCGCTGCACTGGATGCCGGACGGCGCCGCGGTGATAGCGGGCGTGTTCCGCGCGCTGCGTCCCGGCGGACGGTTTGTCGGTGAGTTCGGCGGCCACGGCAACATCGCCGCCATCGTTACTGCGCTGAACGCGGCGCTCACCGCACGCGGACTGGACGCGGGCCGGATCAGGCGCTGGTACCCGACCGCGGAGCGCTATGCAAAGATGCTGCGGGCGGGCGGATTTGAGGTGGAGACCGCCGTGCTGATCCCCCGTCCCACGCTTTTGCCGACCGGCATTCGCGGCTGGCTCGATACCTTCGCCACGCCGCTCCTGTCCGAGGTGCCCGGCATGGGCCCGCAGCTTGACCGTGCGGCGTTGATGGAGGAGGTGGCAGGGCTGCTGGCGCCGGCGCTGCGGACGGATACAGGCGAATGGATAGCGGACTACGTGCGCCTGAGGTTCAAGGCCGTGAAACCCCGGGCGGAGACAGCTGCGGCCGTGATGCCACCGCCGTAGACGACGCGGCCGCACGACGGCGCGAGCGGCGCCTGTCGGTAATCGTGGCAACCGCGCTCTTCATGCAGAATCTGGATGGCACAGTCATCGCCACGGCGCTGCCCACCATGGCGCGCGCTTTCAGGGCCGACCCGGTGCACATGAACGTGGCGCTGACGGCCTATCTGTTCGCGGTGGCCATGTTTGTGCCGGCTAGCGGGTGGATGGCGGATCGGTTCGGCACACGCCAGGTGTTCCGCATCGCCATCGGCGTATTCACCGTCGGCTCCGTGTTGTGCGGGGCGGCGCAGAGCCTGCCGTTCCTGGTGGCCGCACGCGTTCTGCAAGGTATGGGCGGGGCGGCGATGCTGCCGGTCGGGCGCCTGATCCTGTTGCGGGCGGTGCCGAAGTCACGGCTGGTGAACGCCATGGCGTGGGTGACGATGCCGGCCCTGGTGGGTCCGGTCATCGGGCCGCCGCTGGGCGGCTTTCTGGTTCAATATGCCAACTGGCGCTGGATCTTCGACATCAACCTGCCCATCGGCGTGCTGGGCATCGTCGCGGCATCTTTGTTCGTGCCCGATCGGCGGGACGCGCCGGGTCCGCTCGACATCATTGGGCTGTTGCTGAGCGGGCTTACCCTGGCCGCGTTCCTGGCGGTTCTCGAACTGGCCGGCCGCGGCCTGGTGCCGGCGATTTTGGTCGCCGGCATCGGGCTTTCCGGCGTTGTGCTGGGCGCCCTGTATTGGCTGCATGCCCGCACCCAGGCGCGGCCGCTGCTGGATTTTTCGCTCATGCGGCAATCGACTTTCGCAGTCTCGGTGCTCGGCGGCAGCCTGTTTCGCGTTGGCGTAGGCGCCACACCATTCCTGCTGCCCATGATGATGCAGCTGGGCTTCGGGCGCAGCGCCTTGCAAAGCGGCATGATCACCTTCGCCGCGGCGGCGGGAGCCGTCATTTCAAAACCGGGAACGAGCCTCGTGCTCCGGTGGCTCGGATTTCGGCGGGTGCTGGTGGGCAATGCGGCGCTGTGCGCGGTGGGCCTGGCGATCTACGCCACGTTCCGGGAAGGCTGGCCGCTGTGGGCGATGTATGCGGTGCTGCTGGTAACCGGCTATCTGCGCAGCTTGCAATTCACCGCCTACAATACCATCGCCTATGCCGACGTGGCGCCCGCGCGCATGAGCGCCGCCACTACTTTGTATTCGGCCATGCAACAGATTTCCCTGACAGTCGGCATACCGATCAGCGCCGGCGTGCTGCATCTGGCGCGTGGCGCACATGTTGTGCCGCAGGTGGGTGACTTCGCCGCGGCGTTCCTTACGGTGGCAGCAATTTCCGCGCTGGCGGTGCCGGCGTCGATGCTGTTGCCGCGGGACGCGGGCGCGGAGATGAGTGGGAAGAAGTAGTTCTTTTTTGAAAAAAAGAACCCAAAAACCTTTGTCTATTTCGGGAATGCCGAGCTTCCAAATCTTGACTGGCTGCAACGGGCAACAGACAAAGGTTTTTGGTTCTTTTTTTCAAAAAGAACTGCTTCCTAGTCGAGATCCCGCGCCACTTCCGGCTTGTGCAGCAATTCATCGATATGCATGGCGTAATCAATTGCCGTGTCCGGCTGAAAGGTCAGCTCCGGCGCAATCCGCAGCCGGATTTCGTGCGCAATCTGGCTACGCAGGAAAGGCGCCACACGCTTCAACGCCGGCAGGCATTTGTCCACGTCGGTGCGCCCCAGGCGGGTCACATACACCGTGGCCTGTTTGAGGTCCGGCGATATGCGCACTTCGGTCACCGTAATGATGATGCCGGCCAATTCGGGGTCGCGGAATTCGGTGCGGGTGAACAGGCCGGCCAGAACGTGGCGGATTTCCTCGGCCACGCGTAATTGGCGCTGGCTGGGGGCCTTGTTGGCGTGGCGCTTCACGATCGAGCGTGGCCGTGTCGTGCGCGAGAGGGTGGGTTGCAAGGGCAACCCACCCTACGCAGGTACAAGCTCGGACTCGTAGCACTCCACCACGTCGCCTTCGCGCAAATCCTGGAAGCCGGCGAAGGAAAGACCGCATTCGTAACCGCGGGCTACCTCCTTTACGTCGTCCTTGAAACGCTTGAGCTGGCTGAGCTCGCCCTGGTGAATCACCACGTTGTCGCGCAACAGGCGCACGCCACAGCCGCGCTTCACCACGCCCTCGGTGATCATGCAGCCCGCGACCTTGCCGGTTTTGGTAATGTCGAACACTTTGCGGATTTCCGCGTAGCCGAGGAAATGCTCGCGATATTTCGGCGCCACCTTGCCGCGCACCAATTGCTCCACGTCGTCGGCGACCTGGTAGATGATGCTGTAGTAACGAATATCCACGCCGTCGCGGGTGGCCAGCGCGCGCGCCTGGCTGGTGGCGCGCACGTTGAACGCAACGATGACCGCACTGCTGGCTTTCGCAAGTTGCACGTCTGATTCGGTAATCTGGCCGACGCCGGTCAGCAGCACGCGAACCTTGACCTCCTCGTGCTCCAGCTTCTGCACGGTGGACTGGATCGCCTCCGCGCTGCCCTGCACGTCGGCCTTGATGAGGATCGCGACTTCCTTCTGCACGCCAGCGGAAATGCGGGTGAGCATCTCCTCCAGCGTGCCGCGCGCCGCGGTCGCTCCCGCGGCAGAACGGTCGCGCACCTTGCGCTGGCGGAATTCGCTGATTTCGCGGGCGCGGCTCTCATCCTCCACCACCACGAACGGTTCGCCGGCCGACGGAATGCCCGCCAGGCCCAGAACCTCGACAGGCGTGCTGGGGCCGGCATCCTTCAGCGGACGCCCCTTGTCGTCCAGCATGGCGCGCACGCGGCCCCATTCGGCACCGGCAACGATGATGTCGCCCGTATTGAGCGTGCCCTTCTGCACCAGCACCGTCGCCACCGGCCCGCGGCCGCGATCCAGCCGGCTTTCAATTACCGAGCCCTCGGCCACCCGGTTCGGGTTGGCCTTCAGTTCCAGCACTTCGGACTGCAGCAGGATCGCCTCTTCCAGCTTGTCGAGGTTCATCCGTTTGGTGGCCGAAACCTCCACATCCTGCGTCTCGCCACCCATTTCCTCGACGACGATATCGTGCTGCAGCAATTCCTGCCGCACCCGGTTCGGATTGGCATCGGGCTTGTCCATCTTGTTGATGGCAACGATGATCGGCGCGTTGGCCGCCTTGGCGTGCTTGATCGCCTCGATCGTCTGCGGCATTACGCCGTCGTCGGCTGCCACCACCAGAATGACGATATCGGTCACCGACGCACCGCGACTGCGCATGCTGGTGAAGGCTTCGTGGCCCGGCGTGTCGATGAAGGTGATCTTCTGGCCGGATTTCAGCTGCACCTGATAGGCGCCGATATGCTGAGTGATTCCGCCCGCCTCGCCACCCGCGACGTCGGTCGCCCGCAGCGCGTCCAGCAGCGACGTCTTGCCGTGGTCCACATGGCCCATGACGGTCACGATCGGGGCGCGCACCTCGAGATCGGTGTCGGCGTCGACCGCGCCCTCGATCCCCTGCTCGACATCGCTTTCCGACACGCGGCGGGCGCGGTGGCCAAATTCCTGCACCACGAGCTCGGCGGTATCGGCGTCCAGGGTCTGCGTAATAGTGGCCATGACGCCGAGCTTCATCAGCGCCTTGATAACGTCGCCGGCACGGGTGGCCATGCGGTTTGCCAGTTCCTGCACCGTAATGGCGTCCGGCAGAACGACGTCGCGCACGTGGCGCACCTGATCGGATCGAAGCAGCGCCAATTCGGCCTGCCGGCGTTCCCGCTCGCGCTGCCGGCGAACACTGGCCAGCGAGCGGGTTTTCTCGTCCTCGCCCTCCAGCGCCGCGGCAACGTCGATGCGGCCGCCCGCGCGGCGGTCGCCCGTGCGTTTGGGCGCGGCGGGGGTCGGCGCACGGCGGATCGGCACGCCGCCGGCGGTCCGGCGCGGACGATCCTCGTCATCACCTTCCCGGCCGCCAAGGCGCAATGTCTGCGTCGGCGCGGCGGGGGCTGCGGGGCGCGCCGTTGTGGCGGCGCGGGTTGCCGCGGCAGGCCGGGTCGCAGCGCCTTGGGCGGTGCGCGGCGCGCCAGAAGGTGCGCCGGGGGCGGCCGCTTGTGCCGCTTCGGATTCCATTGCCGTTGCGCGCGGTGCGCGAGCTTCCTCGGCGGCGCGGCGCGCCTCTTCCTCGGCGGCGCGTTTTTCCTCATCCTCACGCCGGCGCGCCTCTTCGGCCGCCGAGCGGATCATGATGGTTTCCTGCTCGCGCCGCTCGGCGTCCCGTTTGGCCGATTCCTTCACCTGTTCGGCGAGCACGCGCTGGCGGGTCGCCAGTTCGGACTGCGTCAGGGCACGGCCGCCAGCCGGGCTGCGGGCGGCCCCACCGGCGGGGCGGGCGCCGTGGCCAGCGCCCTGATGAGCGCCTTGGCCGGGTGCGCGGGCCGCAGCGCCTGCGGCCGTCTGCGCTGCGGGCGCCACGGCCGCTTGCGGCGCGGGTGTACCAGCGGCCGGCGCCGCCTGTGTACGTGCCACGGTGGTTGGCGCGGCCGTGGCGGGGCGGCCGGGCAAAGTGGTCCCGGGCCGGCTCTTGCGCACCTCGACCTGCACCGTCTTGGTGCGGCCATGCGAGAAACTCTGCTTGACCGAACCGGCATCGACCGTCCGCCCCAACTCCAGCCGGCCAGCCGGCCGCAGAGAAAGGCGGCCCTTGGCCGCGTCCGTTCCTGCCTCGATGTCCTTACCGTCGTTCATTCACCCGCCTGATTTGTCAGCACCTTGCCGGTCACGCCGGCCAGGCGTTCAATCTCCACAAGCAACGCCTCGGCCAACCGGCCGCGCGCCACCGCGACATGCACCGCGCCATCGCGGCCGAATACGCACCCCAGTGCCGCCGCCGCCAGCGGCCATGCCACCCAAACGCCTGCACCCGCGCCACCCAGCAGCCGCGAACGTTCCGCCTCGCTGCCGTCGGCGGCCTCGACCAGGCCGGCCACGCAACCCTGCGTCAGCCACGCGCGCACCTTGGCAAAGCCGGCGACCGCCTGGCCCGCACGTCGTGCGAGGCCCAAATGGTCGGCAATCCGACGCTCAAGCCCAGCCCGCAGAACCTCCTGCAAATCAGGCGGAAAAATCACCGGACCACGCGCGGCACGTGCAAAGGCCCCCTTGGCACGCGCGGTTTCTATCACATCGGCCCGCGCGCTCAACCACATTCCCCGCCCGGGCAGCCGCGCGGCCAGGTCAGGCACGACCTGCCTGTCCGGACCGAGCACAAAACGCAGCATGCGTGCGCGCTCCCCCTGCGCGCGGGTGACCACACAGCGGCGCAGCGGACCGCGCGCCTGCTCGTCATCCTCCAGATCTTCCAGATGGGGTGCCGGATCAGCCGTGGGAAGCCTCCCCCGCCGCTGCCGCCTCAGCGGCAGGGGCGCCGTCAGCTTCGCCCTCGAACCAATGCGCCCGCGCTGCCATGATGATTTCGTTGGCGGTCGCCTCGTCGATCAGTTCGGCGCCCAGAATTTCCACAAGCTCGTCGCCGGCCAGATCAGCCAGGTCGTCGAGCGTCTTTACCCCCTTCTCGCCCAACGTCACCAGCATCTGCGGCGTGAAGAATTCGAAGCTGGCGACATCATCAGACACGCCGAGCGTAATCCGCTGCTCCGTCAGTTGCTCGTCACGGCGCACCAGAAATGTCTCGGCGCGGCGGATCAGTTCGTCGGCGATGGTTTCGTCAAAACCTTCAATGTCGGCCAGTTCGTCACGGGGCACGTAAGCGAGTTCCTCGATAGAGTTGAAACCTTCGGTGACGAGCAGGCCGGCGATGACATCGTCCACGTCCAGCGCCTCGACGAACAACCCGGTGCGGCGGCGGAATTCCTCCTGCCGGCGCTCGGACTCCTCGGCCTCGGTCAGGATGTCGATGTCCCATCGCGTGAGCTGGCTCGCCAGGCGCACATTCTGCCCGCGGCGGCCGATGGCGAGCGACAACTGGTCGTCCGGCACCACTACTTCAACGCGTCCGGCGTCTTCGTCGAGCACAACCTTGGTCACTTCGGCGGGGGCCAGCGCATTCACCACGAACGTGGCGGCCTGCGGCGACCAGGGAATGATGTCGATCTTTTCGCCCTGCAGCTCCTGCACCACCGCCTGCACGCGGCTGCCGCGCATGCCGACGCACGCGCCCACCGGATCGATCGAGCTGTCGCGCGAAATCACCGCCATTTTCGCCCGGCTGCCCGGATCGCGCGATACCGCCTTGATTTCGATGATGCCGTCATAGATTTCCGGCACTTCCTGCGCGAACAGCTTGGCCAGAAAGGTCGGATGCGTGCGGCTCAGGAAGATCTGGGGGCCGCGCGGTTCCTCCCGCACGTCATAGATATAGGCCCGCACCCGGTCGCCATTGCGAAAACTCTCGCGCGGGATCAGCTCGTCGCGCCGCAGCAACGCCTCGGCCTTGCCGAGCTCCACCATCATGTTGCCGTACTCGGTGCGCTTGACCACACCGTTGACGATTTCGCCAACGCGGTCCTTGTATTCGTCGAACTGACGCTTGCGCTCGTATTCGCGCACCCGCTGCACGATCACCTGCTTGGCCGTCTGCGCCGCAATGCGCCCGAAATCGATCGGCGGCAGCGGATCGACAATGAACTTGCCAAGTTCCAGGTTGGGGTCGATCCTTTTGGCAATGTGGACCGGGATTTGCGTTTCCTCGTTGTCCACCGTCTCCACCACCTCGGTCCAGCGCGACAGGCGAACATCGCCGTTCTTGCGATCAATGGTGGCGCGGATATCCTTCTCGTGCCCGTATTTGGCGCGCCCGGCCTTCTGGATGGCCTGCTCCATCGCCTCAAGCACTTCCTCGCGGTCGATCATCTTCTCGCGCGCGACCGCGTCGGCCACCAGCAGCAGCTCGGGGCGGGAAACGGCGGTGTCCATCATGGTGTTTCCAGGCATTGTGCTGTTCTCAGCTCGGTCTCTTGGTGGTTGATGTGGCTTCTATCAGGGCGTCGGTCAGCACCAGGCGGGCTTTTCGAACTTCCGTAAGCGGCAGGGCGGCCTCGGTGCCGTCGTCCAGCCGCAGGCGGGCATATTGCGCATCCGCGCCGAGAACAACTCCCGAAAAACGCTTCCGACCCCCCACAGGCATGGCGGTTTCAGCTTTCGCCAGATGCCCCGCAAACCGATTCCAGTCCTTCACCCTTGTCAAAGGGCGATCGATCCCCGCCGAACTCACCTCCAGCGTCCAGTTGCCCGGCACCGGATCCTCCACGTCGAGCACGGCGCCCACCGCATGGCTGATCGCCTCGCAATCCTCCACCGCAATCAGGTTGCCATCGGCCCGATCGGCCATGATCTGCACGGTCGGCCGATCCTTCCCCAACACCGCCACCCGCACAAGCTCATACCCCATATCGACAAGCGTCGGCCCGATCGCATTGGCAATGCGAGCCTCCAAACCGGTCAAAAGCGGGTGTTCTGTGTCGTCCAAAACAAAAAAGGCGGCCTGCGAAGGCCACCCCCCAGCGTATGCGGAAGATGATAGGAATGGCGTTGTTATAGGCTCATGGGACCTGGGACGCAAGGGGGGCGGGGGTAGGGCATAGGGAAGAAGAAGCCGTTCTTTTTTGAAAAAAAGCACCAAAAAACTTTTGCTCAACGCCGTTGGGACCAACCGTGCAGGCTTAACCAGCTGGTTCGGCCATTCCCTATAGCAAACAAAAGTCTTTTAGGCCGCCAGCGCTAACCGCGTAATAATCGCATCCTCATCGATCGCGCCATCGCCGGCGCCGAACGTCATGCTGGCCGACCGGAACCGTCGTGCAATGAAACCGTCACTGACCGCCGACGGCGCCTGCCGGATCAGCGTTGCTGCGGCAAATGCCAGGGCCAGCCGCTCGATCGCGCGGCGCGCCAATCCTTCCGGCACCGGCGCGGACAGCAGCGCATCGGCCTCCGCCGCCATCACGCCGAGGCTGGAATCCCCGCTGGCGACATCTCGAATTTCCGCCATCAGCGCCTCGCACGCCGGGCGCTCGCGCGCCAGCGCCCGCAGCAGGTCAAGCGCAATGACATTGCCGCTGCCCTCCCATATCGCGTTCAGCGGCGACTGCCGGAATAGCCGCGCCAGGGGCGTTTCCTCGACGTAGCCAACGCCGCCCAGACACTCCATCGCTTCGGCAACAACCGCCGGCGCCCGCTTGGTCACCAGATATTTCGCCAGCGGCATGCCGATCCGCGCAATCGCCGCTTCATGCGGATCATCCGCCCGGTCCAGCGCCTGCGCCAATCGGAATGCCAGCGCCACGGCCGCTTCGACGTCCAGCGCCAGGTCGGCCAGAACCGCGCGCATGACCGGCTGATCGATCAGCTTGCGTTGAAATGCGGTGCGCCCCGCGACATGCCAGGCCGCCAGCGCCGCCGCCTGCCGCATCTGCGTTGCCGAGCCGATGACGCAATCGAGCCGCGTCAACTGCACCATTTCGATGATCGTGCGAACGCCCCGCCCCTCCTCGCCGACCCGAATTGCTTCGGCGCCGCGATACTCTATTTCGGACGACGCATTCGACCGGTCACCCATCTTGTCCTTGAGCCGCTGAATTTCGATGTCGTTGCGCTCTCCATCGGCGCGCCAACGCGGCACCAGAAAGCACGTCAGGCCGCCCTGCGCATACGCCAACGTCAGAAACGCATCCGACATCGGTGCCGAGCAAAACCATTTGTGGCCGGTCAGCCCATAGGTTCCATCCGCCTGAACATCAGCCCGGGTCGTATTGGCCCGCACGTCGGAGCCGCCCTGCTTCTCGGTCATCGCCATGCCCATCGTCGCACCGCGCTTTTCCGAGGCCGGAATAAAGCGCTGGTCATAGGCCTCGGCGGTCACGCGCGGCGCCCAGGCCGCTGCCACCGCGGGCTCGACACGCAACGCCGGAACGACCGCATATGTCATCGACATCGGGCAGCACACGCCATAGTCGGCCTGACCCATCAGGAACAGCAACGCCGCATGCAGCGCATGGCCCGAAGCCGGCACATTCCACGCGGCGCCCGCCACGCCGGCATCGAGCCCGAGCTTCATCAGCGCGTGGTAGGCCGGGTGGAACTCCACCTCGTCGATCCGCTGCCCAAACCGATCATAGGGCACGAAAGCCGGCACCGACCGGTTGGCCTGCACCGCCATCGCCTGGGTTTCCGCCGCCCCGACGCGCCCCCCGAACGCCGCCAGCCGATCCGCATAGCGCGCCGCCCCCGACCAGCCGCAAGCGGATGTCAATATGGCATCGCTGGTGAAGAGATTGACGTCTTCCAGCGGCCGCGGCTGGTTGGTCACCTCATGCGTGGCAAGCCGCGTGCGGGGCGTTCGATAAGCCAAGGTCTCCCTCCCATTACGTTTAGCGGAGCGGCGCTCCAGGAAAAGATGATGCTGGCTTAAGCGCCGACTGCACTTCCTTTCTTAAGCGCCGGTAGGCTCAACATGACTCGTTTGGTTTTTTTCTTCAGAAAGAACGGCTTGCTTTCTTAACTTTGACTTTGTTGCCGCGCCACCAAAGCCATGGCGATCAGCGAAGCGCCTCCGAACAGCAAATCGATACCCACCAGCAAACCCAGCACCCAGGCAAAGCTCCCCGGCATGCCGGAAATGACAATCCCTGCCAACACCAGATCGATCACCCCATTGATCAGCATCCACTCCCACCGCCCCGATAGTTCCCGGCGATGCGAAATGGCCAGGCCGATCATGACGACGCCATCGGCGGCAAAGAACGCCGTCAGCACCAGGGTCAGCGTAATCAGGCCTTGCAGCGGGTTTACCAGCAGCACGAAACCCGCGATCAGCGCCGCGAGTGCCGACAGCAGCGACCAGCCAAATCCCGGTGCCCGCCGCGCCCGCAGGGTCGAAACGAGGCCGACCGACCCGGCGATGAGGAACAGCCACCCCAGGAACACCGTCGTTGCCAGGCCGGCGAGCGGTGGGATGAGGATGGCGCACAGCCCCAGCGCGACCAATACGACCCCTTCGGCGAGGAAAAGCCCCCAGTGGTCGTGTATGCCACGCTGCAAGGCGGCCGAAATTTCGCTATCCATCGACGATCTCGGGCTCAGCATTGCACATACTCCTGTCTGACAAACGCCACGCAGGTGCCAGGCTAGCCGCCCGAACATGATGTAGCAAAACCCGCTTTCGTTCGCGGGGCGGCCGTGTCCACGTCGTCCGACATCGCGAACCGGGCGCAGCGCGCACCTCGGTCACACCCCCCGCGCCCCGACCCTTATTTTGCAATCACCCAAGGTATCACATATTGCTGAACCGCAACCAAAACGCCGAGCAGCCATGTCAGCACAACGCTGTGCACAAACGTGCGCGCGAACACCACGCCTTCCTGGCCCTTCAGGTGCGTCACCGAAACACCGGTCGCGATGTTTTGCGGCGAAATCATCTTCCCCATCACGCCACCCGACGAGTTGGTCGCGGCAAACAGCACCGGACTGAGATGAAGTTGCCGAGCCGCAACCACTTGCAGGTTGCCGAACAACGCATTGCCTGATGTGTCGCTGCCGGAAAGCAGTACCGCAACCCACCCCAGGAACGGCGACAGCAACACAAACCCCTGCCCGGTCGAAGCCACCGCCTGCCCCAGAGTATACGCAATACCGGCGTAGTTCATCAAATACGCGAGGCCAACAATCAGCATCACGGTCACCACCGCAATCCACGCCTGCCGCGCCGTCTGTCCGACGCACGCGCAAAAACCGGACGGCTTCATCCGCACAATCAACGCCGTCAAAATCGCCGCCAGCAGAATGGCGGTCCCCGTCCCGAGCGGCTGGAAAACCCAAACTGCTTCGTACGGCTTGTGCGCATACAGCGTAATGGAAATCGTCTTGTGCAGGCCAGGCCAATTAATTTTTCGCTGACCGATGGCCGCCACGCCGGCCGCCGTCCACATGATCACAACCGCCGACACCAGGATCCACGGCAGCCATCCTTGCCACGGCGCCACCGCAACCGACCCGTGTTCTGGCGCTCGCCCCGCGCTCTCGATCGTGAAGTCCGGATCAGCCACCGGCCGCCACACCTGCAGGAACGCCAGCGTCACCGCCAGCGACCCGAGCGACGACAGCACGTCGGTCAGCGTGTAATTGACATAGTTCGACGCCAGGAACTGGCACACCCCGAAACTGCCGCCAGCCACCAGGAGCACCGGCCACAGCGCGCGCAGCGACCGCACGCCGCCATACAGCGCCATGACGTAAAACGGCAGGATGAGCGCCATCACCGGCAATTGCCGCCCGATCATCGCCGCGAGCGTGCCCGGCGGCAGCCCCGTCACCGCCCCGAGCACCGTCACCGGCGCGCCCAGCGCGCCGAACGCCACCGGTGCCGTATTGAAAATCAGCACGAACACCAGCGCTTCCAGCGGCCGATATCCCACCAGGATCAGCAGCGAACTGGTAATTGCCACCGGCGTGCCAAATCCGGCAATCCCCTCCAGCAGGGCACCGAAACAAAACCCGATTACCACCAGCACGACCCGGCGGTCGTTCGGCAGATGCATGACGATCCAGTTCCGAAACGCCTCGAACCGGCCGGATCGCACCGCTATGTTATAGAGCAGCAGCGCATTGACCACGATCCACATCACCGGCCACAGCGCAAAGACCGCGCCGTTCAGCACCGCGTCGAGCGCCAGCCTCACCGGCATCGCCCATACGCCTACCGCAACGACCAGACCAACCGCCAGCCCCGCCAGCGCCGCCTCCCAGGCCGGCCGCCGGAGCACCCCCAGCAACACCAGCACGGCGCCCACCGGCAGGATGGCGACCAAAAACGACAAGCCAAGGCTGCCACCCACCGGCGTCAGAATTTGCGGAAACACGCCATTCTCCAACAGACAAGCGTTTCTTGGTTCTTTTTTTCAAAAAAGAACGCTTCCTCTTCCATGGCAAGGGAATACCCCCCTGCCCCAAGCGTCCTCCCCTTGACGGGTTTCCGGCGCCGCAAAAACCGGCGTCCACCCGCGCACAGGAAGGATCGCTTACATGACGCTCAAAAATGCTCTTCTAGCCGTCTCGCTTCTCACATCGATGTCAGCCCAGGCCGGCACCATCACCCAGGCGAATCTCACGTCGGACGGCACGATTACCGCCAATAATACCGACCCGAACCTGAAGAACCCCTGGGGCATCACCTTCAGTCCCTCCGGCCCGTTCTGGGTTTCCGACAACGCCACCGGCCTCGCCACCGTCTATAACAGCCAAGGCCAGATCCAATCCCTGGTCGTCACCGTCCCCCCCGCCCGCGGCGCCAAGCCCGGCAGCCCGACGGGCCAGGTCTACAACCCCAGCAGCACCGACTTCCTGATGACCGAGGGCAGCAAATCCGGTCCCGCCGCCTTTCTGTTCGACAGCGAGGACGGCACGATCTCCGGCTGGGCGCCGTCCGTGGACCCTGCCAATGCCATCATTGCCGTCAATCTCGCCAACAAGGGCGCGGTGTTCAAGGGCCTGGCGTATTACACCGACGCAAAAGGCAACAATTTCCTGTTCGCCGCGGACCTCAACGCCGGCATGGTGGATGAATTCGACAGCAGCTTCAAACTCGTCAATTCGTTCCGCGATACGACGCTCGAATCGGTGTACGCGCCGCACAACATCGCCATCCTGAACGGCAACATCTACGTCGCCTACGCCTGGGTGAACGCCAAGCGCAACGGCGTCATTCCGCATCCAGGCTGGGGCGTCGTGGAACAGATCGATGCCACCGGGAAAGTGCTGGCGAAAGTCGCCGGCGGCAAGCTGAATGCGCCGTGGGGCCTTGTCATCGCCCCCTCCAGCTTCGGCCACTACGCCGGCGACCTGCTGGTGGGGAATTTCGGCAACGGCCACGTCAACGCCTTCTCAACCACGCTGGTGTCAAAAGGTGAAGTCATGAGCGCGCCGAAAACGCCCCTCGTCATCCCTGGCCTGTGGGGACTCATCGTCGGCAATGGCGGTTCGGGCGGTAGCGCGTCGGACATCTATTTCACTGCCGGTCCAAACCATCAGACGGACGGTCTGTTCGGATCGCTGTCTTACGCCAAGCCGCACTGAGCCGTGCGGCGGCGCATGCAAGGGCCGACCCGCGTGAACTCCGTGCGCGGATGGTGCCCCCCTACGGCCCTTGCATGCGCACCAAGACGCGCCTTGCCACACCGCTACTCAGGCGACATCACTGCCATCCATGAGCGTCCGCCCCTCCCCAGCCTTCGGCCAGGCGCTTATCGAGGCACTGCCGAAGCTGCGCCGGTACGCCACCGGCCTGTGCGGCCAGTCCGCGCTGGCCGACGACCTGGTGCAGGACTGCATCGAACGCGCCCTGCTGCGCGCCGGCCAGCTCGAAACGCTCGAGCGTATCGGCGCCTGGCTGCGCACCATCGTCTACAACCTATATATCGATGAATTGCGGCGCCGTCGTGCCAGGGGCACAGGAGTGGATGTGGAGGATATCGCGAACGACATTGCGTTCAGCACGCCACCGAGCGACGGCACGGCCCTGGCCGAACTCGCCCGCGCCACCGCGCGCCTCAGCCCGGAACACCGCCAGATCCTCGTGCTCGCCGGCGTCGAAGCCATGCCCTACCGCGACATCGCCGATGAACTCGGCGTGCCAATCGGCACCGTCATGTCCCGCCTTGCGCGCGCGCGCGCCGCCCTGCGCACGCTGCTCGAAGGGGACACAAGCCCGGTGGTAAGCCGCGCATGACAGGCCGCCCCCACGATTTTGCCGACGAGGATCTGAGCGCCTTCATCGACGGCGAACTCGAGGCCGGCCGCGCCCGGCTGCTCG
Organism: Acidobacteriota bacterium; assembly: GCA_903970435.1. Taxonomy (GTDB): domain Bacteria; phylum Pseudomonadota; class Alphaproteobacteria; order Acetobacterales; family Acetobacteraceae; genus CAJCIS01. Next base: position 87,641 of record CAJCIS010000151.1, read on the forward strand.
AGCGGGCCCTGCACGCGGACCCCGCCCTGGCGGCCCGGATCGACGCCTTCGCGGCCGATCGGCAGAACCTGGCAGCCCTCTACGCCCCCATTGCCGAAGCCCCCATCCCGGACGACTGGCGCACCCGCATCGAAGCCGCAACGGCCCCCGAGTCTGTGTCCGCGCCTGCCCAAACGGCGCAACAGGCCGGCTGGCAAGCGGGGCTTTTGCGCGACGCGCCGGCTCGCACGTCACACCGGCGACCGCCCGTATGGCGCCGCCGCCCCGCGCTCGGTCTTGCACTCGCCGCCTGCCTTGCCGTCCTGGCGGTGGCCACACGGCTCCGCCCGAATACGCCCGCCACCGACCCCATTCTCACCGAAGCCGCCGCCGCGCGCCGGGACCTCACACCCCCGCATATCCGCCTGACCGGCCTGGCTCTCGCGGACGAATCCGCCCGCGACGCCACCCTGCGCCAGGCCACCGGCCTTGCGGTCCGCGCGCCCAACCTCGCCGCCCAGCACTTTCATCTCGTCGAACTCGAAACCTATACAAATTCCGCAGCACTCCGGTACCGCAGCGACACCGGCCAGTCGCTCACCCTCTATGTCCGCCCCAGCGCCGGGCCGCCCCGCTTCGACCTGCTGCGCGACGGCGCCATACGCACCTGCATTTGGCAGGACGAAGTCGTCGGCGCGGTCATGATGGGTGACATGACCGCGGGGCAGATGATGCGGGTGGCCAGCGCGGCTTATCTTGAGTTGAACCTGTAACAAGAAAGAGGAAAGCAGTTCTTTTTTGAAAAAAAAGAGCCCAAAAACTTTTTGCTTATGAGGTGCGCGCTTCTACGAAAGCGGCGGCCAGGAAGGTGCCGACGCCGAACAGGAGCCACGCGGCTGCGGGCAACAGCGCATCCTGCGGTGCGCCGTAGATCCACGGCACTGCTGTCAGGGCGAACCCGTCTAGGAACAAGGCCGCGATCAGCCCGATGGCCATGCCGGGCACCATCTGGTCCGGCGGCAATCTGCCGCTCCAGCGCAGGCCACGGGCGGCGCTCCACGCGACGGGGAAACAGAGCGCAAACAGAACGAACTCTGCCGGGCCCTGGAACAACCCAGCCCCGTTCGCATAGCGAATGAACAATACGGCCAGCGCCCACCCGATAACGCCGATGACCACCATCCTGACCACACCAGAGTTGCCTACCGGCCGCCCCGCCTCCCGTGTAACGACACGCATGATTGTCCTCCAGTTTTGTAGCGACCACTACATAGCGTGCCTTCGTAGCGAGCGCTACAGAAAAACATGAGCATTCGGGAAAAAAGGCGGGCAGAAGCGCTCGGTCACATCGCGCGCCACCTTCTGGACCAAGGATTGCCGGGCTCCAGCCTGCGAAGCCTCGCGGCGGCGGCCGGCGTCAGCGACCGGATGCTGCTCTACTATTTTGCCGACAAGCACGAGATGCTGACAGCAGCTCTCGGTGTGCTGGCCATGGAAATGGCGTCGGTATTGGACGAGGCTGTGCCGCAGGCGCCGAGGCGCTCGTTCAGCGCACTCCTCCGCGACATTCGCACGGCGATGCAAGGCCCTGTCCTACGTCCCTATATGCGGCTATGGCTGGAAATTGCCTCGCGTGCGGCCGCCAATGAGCCACCTTACAGGCTTGTTGCCGGGAGGATCGCCGACGGCTTCGCCGCCTGGATTTCGTCCCGCCTGGATGCCACAGCACCCAACGAGGCGGCGCTGCTGCTTGCCGCCGTTGAGGGACTCGCCGTGCTGGACGCCGTCGACCGGGCCAACCTGGCCGACGCCGCGACCGGACTCCCTTGAGGCAGCGGAGGCGCATCAGCGAAGCACCATCCGCCTGCGGGCTAATTCCCCGTCACAGCGGATCGGCCGGGGTAATCTCGGGCATCAGCACGAGAAAATCATAGCCGTCAATCATCCGCTCCCATTCCGGCCCGGCACCGGATAATTTCCGGAACCGCAAGTGGCGCAAATCGATCAAGGTCCACCCGGACGGCATGAGCGCCTCGACCGCGGGTTTCAGCCAGCGTAGCCAGCGTAGCCAGCGTAGGGCGTGCTCCAGCACGCCATCGCGCCCCTTCGGGTCGCGTGCTATGCGCGAAGCGCACCGAGCCAAGGGGCCTCGGCCATACGGTAACGCCCGCTCACGCGGCAGCTAAAACTACAGGCAAAAGCCGCTTACGGCCTTGTTTTTCATGGATTTATTTCAAGAAATGATGTATAATTTGCTCGATGAAAACCCCTTCCAGGAGTCTCTCGATGAAACCAAAAAACCATTGCAAAATCGCACGGAAGTGCGTTCGCTCGCGGAACCTGCCCAAAAGTAAGAAAATAAACGGAATCTGCGGAGGTTTGTACGCGAGCCTCTTCGATATTGATTTTTGGCTTCGCCAAAAATCAATATCGAAGAGGCTCGCGTAGCACATTTCACCCGAGTCGGGCAGCTTAAAGAAATTTCAGACCGTTTTATTTTTGGTTGTGATATGTCCGTACGGACATAGGGCGGGAGCAGTGCTCGCGTGGCAGGTGAGCTTTTCAGGGTTGAGACACCCGATAATAAGACTCGAGTGTCGCCAGCTCGGCGAGCTTGGCCGCAATGTCTGCCATTGGCATTTCTGCAGTTTCTAGGCCGTTGCGCGAGGCGAGCATGGGGCTAACTTCGCGGAGAGCTTCGTATGTTGTCTTATGCACGACAGGCACGAGCTGATCACGTGCTAGAAGTACTGAAAGCTCCTTGTCTGCAACGCCCGCTGCTGGGAGGCGCTTCAGCAGCGCAGGAGTGACCAGCACGATTCCGATTCGCGACTTCGCCAAGCCCTTGTCGATAGCGCGGAAAAACGGTTCACCGAGGCCAATATCATTCTCGCTGAACCAGACTGAGACACCGCGTGCCACGAGCAGATCGTACAGCTCCTTGGCGATCCCCTGTCGGTCATCCCAAGCGTGGCACAGAAAGATGTGCCTAAGGTCAGGCAGGGGCGCTCGCTTCTCGACGGTGACGCGGATTGGCGTGAGCGCACGCACCTCCTCAGGCGTGTACAGTTGAGACGAACCGGCTCCAGACCAGCGCGGCCGTATAGTTCTGCTAGACCCGCCGCCGCTGCTCCGGCTACCGCCGCTGCCCAGCCCGCCGCTTCTGCTCCCTGACGAGGAAAAGTAGGACGGGGGCGAGTACGGCACACCGCTGTAGCGGCCATAACGGCCACGACACGCAGGGCAGTTCGCCGCAGCGCTCGCTGAGCGATGGCCCTCTATTGGAGCTGTGCATCTAGCCATGAAACCGATGATACCAGAAACAATTACTTCCGGAACACTTCAATCGCAGTTTGATGCGTGAAAAACGGTGCGTTTAGAAATGCTCATTGCCAAAAGCTACCAGACCGATTTCCAGCACAAGCGGGCACGGCCTTGCATAAGTCAAGACTTTCGGGCACGATACGTAGGCAAGCGATATCAAGGAGTTGCCTGTTCCGAAAGATAGGTCCGAAATTAGTCCAGTTGACGAGAGGCTTGGCATGCATGTTTCGACGTTCATGCGTGCAAGCCCGGCCTATCCCGCAAGGCTGGTACTCCGGAACATATGGCCAAATGATAAGTGGCTTTGTGCCTGACCCAGCCCGGCGCGCCTTGGACACGATCGACTGAAGCGGGTCCTGACCCCCGCAGCCCAGCCTGAGAGGAGGACGTCGGCTCTTGGGCCGAGGTGCGCGAAGCTCCAGTCCGCTATCGGCCAGTCGCGGCCGAAATCCTCCTGGCATCTTTGCACCATCCGCGCCGGACTAATTCCCCATCACAACGGATCCGCCGGCGTAAGCTCCGGCATCAGCACCAAAAAATCATACCCGTAAATCATCCGCTCCCACGCCGGCCCACTCCCACCAAATTTCCGGAACCGCAAGTGGCGCAAATCGATCAAGGTCCACCCGGACGGCATGAGCGCCTCGACCGCGGGTTTCAGCCAGGCATAGTCATCGTCTTGATCGAGCACAAACGGCGCCAACCGCGTCCTGTTGCCATACCCGGCATAAAGCCGATGCACGCCCCTTATCCCAAGCGTTGCGATATGCAATGATGTGGCGCCCTCCCCGTCGGCCAGTTCGGCGACAAAATTGCCGAGGTCGCGCTGTTCCAGCGGATTCACGCCCTTGTAAAGGTGACCCTCACCAAATTTCAGCAGCACGCGGGGCGGCGGCGCGGCACCCCCCAGGCTTTGCAAATCATGCAGAAAAGTCTGCTTCAGCAACAATGCCCGCGCATGGTTGGACTCGTCGCGGTGTGTCCGGTGCGAGGCATAGATCGCGTGGCTCACAACGAGTTCGTGAAAAATCGAGAGAGCGGCGGCCGGCGCGCCGCCGGCTTTCAGGATGGCCTCGGTTTGCGCCAATTCACGATCATTCGCCTGCAACAAAAACAACTTCATCGGATCGCCGGTGCGCGAGGCGGCCTGCGCATCGCGCTGCGCTTCGGCCTGCAGGGCGCGGATCGCAGCTTCTTCCCTGGGCGCCAGGTGCTGTTGCATGACCAGGTCGAGCAACCACCCCGCCGCACCGAAAAACTCCTGATCCAGCCCCCAGAATTTGAATGCCGGACCGGCGTCGCGTGCACAATGCGTTGCCAGATCGACTTCGTCGCGCATGGTCAGGAATGCGACGCTGTCGGGGTATTGATGGATAAGCGCCGCGATCGCGGCCGATGCAGTGCCGCCCGCAAGCCTGGGCGCCACCAACGCGCTGACCTGCGGTCCGATTTCCACCGCCATCGCCGCAAGCCCCTGCGGCGCCATGGCGTCGCACACCGCCGCTGCAAACTGGGGTATTTCGTGGGTCAGATGGTCTTCGCCCAGCGCCACATAACGCGACTGCGCAATCGCGGCGGTCAGCGCTTGCGCCCCGTCGCCATCGAAGTGGCCATTCCTGAGCGTCAGCCCGGTGCGTGCCGCAACCAGCGCCTGCCTTAGCGACATCGTTTCATCTGCCGCGCGCGCGGCAAGCGATACACCGGCCAATCCGGCGACCAATAAAATCGGCACACCCCACCGCATCACCAAACGCTTCCGACCCATGACAATTCACCGAACCAGGAACCCGCAAGCCCCGCCGTCCTTCTCCCCCAATGGAACGAACATCGCAACGCACAGAATCCCGCCGCGGCACCATCGCCCTCGTCATGAACGAAAAATCCGGCGCCCTGCTTGGCCAGGACGGCAGCGCCGGCACGCTCACGAAAAACCTCGCCAATGCCGGCTTCGACGTCATGTCACCCAAGCCCGGCGCCCTGCCCGACCGCATCAGGCAAGCCCACGACCACGGTGCCGATCTGATCGTGGTGGCCGGCGGCGACGGCACCGTCGCCTGTGCCGCCGCGGTGCTCGCCAACACCGGCGCCACCCTCGGCATTATTCCGGCCGGCACGGCAAACCTGCTCGCCCGCGACCTCGGCATTCCGCCCGACGATCAAGAAGCCGCCATCCGCATCCTGACCACAGGCCATCGCCGCGCCATCGATGCCGGGGAGATCGAGGGCCACATCTTCCTCTGCGCCCTCATGCTCGGCAGCCCAGCGCGCCTCGGCCATCATCGCGAAATGGGGCGCCGCCGTGGCAACGGGCTCGCCGCCTGGCTGCATTTCGGCCGCGCCTTCCTGCGCGCCACGCTGCGTCACCGCGCCATCACCTTTCATGTCACCGTGGATGGCACCCGCCACCGCCTGCGCACCCACGCCCTCACCCTTGCCGTCAACGCGCTCGACGACACCTCCGGCCGCCTGTTCGGCCGCAGCCACCTCGATGCCGGCGCGTTATGGCTATATGCGGTGCGCCCTCGTTCCCTGTTCGCGTTGTTCCGCCTGGCCTTCCGCGCCGCCAGCGGCAACATCGCCGAGGATCCCGCGGTCACCATCCTGCATGGCGAACGCGTAACAATCGCCGGCCCCACCGCATCGTTGCGGGTTCTGATCGACGGCGAGGAGCATCTCCTGCCCAGCCCGGCAACGGTTACCCTGAACAAGAAAGCCCTGGGCGTCATGGCCGCCGCCGCGTGACGCGCATTGCCCACCTCACCGACCTGCATTTCGGCGCCACCGACCCGGCGGTCGTCGATGGCCTGCTGCGCGCATTGCAGGCCGACCCGCCCGACCTCGTCATCGTCAGTGGCGATCTTACCCAGGGCGCCCGCCGCAGCGAGTTCCGCGACGCCAAAAAGTTCATGCAAGCCTGCGCCGCCCATGTCCTGTGCGTGCCCGGCAACCACGACATTTCGCCGTACCGGCTCGACGAGCGTTTCCTCGATCCCTACCGGCGCTGGCACGAGGAAATTTCCGCCGAAACGGAACCGGCATGGCAGGACGAAACGATTTTTGTGCAGGGCCTCAATACCGCCCGGCGCGGCGGTTTCTATTTCGACTGGTCGCGCGGCCGCGTTACCCGGTCACGGCTCGATCACGTCATAGCCCGGCTCGACGCCGCACCGCCCGCTCTCATTCGCATCGTCGCCGCGCACCATCCGCTGCTGGCGCCCGAAACATCGCCCGACGCCCGAATGGCTGGCGGCGCGGAACGTGCGCTCGTGGCGCTCGCAGAACATCATGTCGCACTCGTCCTCGCCGGCCATCTGCACCGCAGCTACGCCCGCCTGCGCACCGGCCCCTCCGCATCGCCTTTGATCCTCCAAGGCGGATCGGCCACGTCCACCCGCCTGCGTGGCGAGCCCAACGCTTATAACCGCCTGACGATATCAAGCAGCGGCGAAACGATCATCGAGGGCCAAATCTGGAACGGCACCGCATGGACAATCGCCAAAACCCAGCAAGTCCATTTGGCATCGAAAGCAAAATAGCAAAAGTTTTTTGGTTCTTTTTTTCAAAAAAGAACTACTTTTTTTGTTTCCTCCTCACCTGCTCATCAAAACCGCAATCCCAGCATGCCCCAACACATGCCGCGTAACGCCCCCCAATATCAGCTGCCGCAGCCGCGAGTGGCTATAGGCTCCCATCCCCAAAAGATCCGCATCGAACGAAGCGGCCGCCGCCAGCAGCCCCGCCCCCAAATCCCGATTGACCGGCTGAAACGCAACCAGGTCCGCCGCCACCCCATGCAGCGCCAAATAGGGCAGCACCGCCTCGGCCGGCGCCCCATGGCGCTGATACTCCGCCGCATGCAGCACGCGCACCGCGGTCGCCGCGCGCAGCCATGGCACCATGGCAGCCAGCGCCGCAGCCCCTTCCGTGCTGCCGTTCCAGGCGACACAGCAACGGCGGCCAATGTGCGTGGCGACCGTGGGGGGTGCCATCAGCACCGGCCGCCCGCTGTCGAACAGCACGGCGTGCAGCCGGTCGGCCCCCATGCCGTCGCCATCCATGGTCGGATTGGGCAGAATCGTGAGGTCCGCCAGTTGCGCCAACGCCGGCAGCACATCCTCATCGCGCCCGATGGCGGTCTGGAGCGACGCGCTGGCGCCCGCTTCGCCCGGGCTATCGTCCACCGTTACGCCGGAGGCCGCCACCGCGCTTTCGAACATCGCCGCCAGCCTGACGGCGCGGTCGCCGCTCTCCCGCTCGGTGGACGCCATCATGTCCTCGATCATGGCGCCCGACAGTCCCTCGCCCGCGAGTGGGGCGACGCTCCTGGCGTCGACCCTTACAATCACAGCGGCCAAGTGCGCCTCGAAGCGCTTGGCCAGGTCCAGGCCCAGGGTCAGGGCTGCCTGGCCGGGTGCGGATTCGGTGAGGGGGACCAGGATTTTGCGGTACAGCGGTTGGCTCCGAAGGAAGGAAGCAGTTCTTTTTTGAAAAAAAGAACCAAAAAACTTTTATCTGTTAGGAGGTTATGGGTAAAGCTTTTCGAGTTGCCAGCTATCTTCAACGCGTTTGTAGATCGTGCGGTCGTGGAGGCGGAACGGCATGTCCTGCCAGAATTCAAACATTTCGGGGCGCACCCGGTAGCCGGACCAATGCGGCGGGCGCGGGATGTCCGTCACCGCATACCGCACCTCCAGCGCGGCAGCCCTTGCCACCAGCGCCGCCCTGGACTCCAGCTTCCTTGACTGATCGGACGCCCATGCACCCAGCCGCGACAGCCTTGGCCTTGTCACGAAATACGCGTCCGCTTCCGCATCGCTGACCAGCGCCGCCTCGCCCTCAATTCGCACCTGCCGGCGCAGCGACTTCCAGTGAAACAACAGCGCCACGGCTCGATTAGCTCGCAGTTCCAACCCCTTGCGGCTCTCAAGATTGGTGTAGAAGACGAACCCGTCGCGATCCCACCCTTTCAGCAACACCATCCGCGCGCTCGGCCGCCCATCCGGCGTCGCGGTGGCAAGCACCATCCCGTTGGGGTCATTCGGCTCACCCCGCTCCGCTTCGGCGAACCAGGTGGCAAACAGGGAGAAAGGATCGTCGGACTCGGCCATGCGCGTGCTACCATGTCGATCCGGCCAATCTGCGCCCGCCGGCGGCAGGCGCAACCCCACGGAGTGTACAGCTTGAAGCCGGCACCGGCCCGCACCCAAGCCCGGCCACCCAGCGCAAGCATACTCTCAACGGGTGGCCGGGCTTGGGTGCGGGCCGGTGCCGGCTTCAAGCCAAGACCGCTTGCCTGCCGCCGCGGGCCCGTGGCACCACGGCACGAATTCGCACCCGCACAAGCCTCATCAGGAGTTTCAGTTTGGACAGCACACTGACCTTGCCGCTGAAAGGAACGCTCCTGCAGGGCCGTCGCGGCCTGATCATGGGCGTTGCCAATGAACGCTCGCTCGCCTGGGGCATCGCCGCCGCCTGCGCCGCGCAAGGCGCCGAACTCGCCTTCACCTACCAGGGCGACGCCCTCGGCAAGCGCGTCCGGCCGCTCGCCGAAAGCGTCGGCAGCACGCACGTGCTGCCGTGCGACGTCGGCGATGATGAAGCGATGGACGCCGCCTTCCACACCATTCGGGAAGAGTGGGGAACGCTGGATTTCCTCGTCCACGCCATCGGTTTTGCCGACAAGCAATTCCTCCGCGGACGCTATGTCGACACCCCGCGCGCCGCCTTCCTCCAGGCGCTCGATATTTCCTGTTTCAGTTTCACCGCCGTCTGCCGCCGCGCCACCGACCTCATGCCGCACGGCGGCGCGCTGCTGACGCTGAGCTATTTCGGTGCCGAAAAGGTGGTGCCGCACTACAATGTCATGGGCGTCGCCAAGGCGGCGCTGGAGGCGTCGGTGCGCTACCTTGCCGCCGATTTCGGACCCCGCGGCATTCGCGTGAACGCCATCAGCGCCGGCCCGGTCAAGACGCTGGCCGCCAACGGCATCGGGGATTTTCGTTACATCATGCGCTGGAACCAGCTCAATGCGCCGATGGAACGCAATGTCGGCCTCGACGAAGTCGGCAACGCCGCCCTCTATCTGCTTTGCGACATGTCCACCGCCGTCACCGGCGAAGTCCACCACGTCGATTGCGGCTACCACATCGTCGGCATGAAAAACCCCAACGCGCCGGACATCGCGACCGTCTCCGACGGCGGATGAGCTTCAACAGCTTTGGCCATCTGTTCCGGGTCACCACCTGGGGCGAGAGCCACGGACCGTCCATCGGCTGCGTCGTCGACGGCTGCCCGCCCGGCATTCCGCTCACCGAATCCGACATCCAGCCCTATCTCGACCGCCGGCGCCCAGGCCAATCCAAATTCACCACCCAGCGGCAGGAACCGGACACCATCAGGATTTTGTCAGGCACCTTCGAAGGCCGCACCACCGGCACGCCCATTTCGCTGCTCATCGACAATGTCGACCAGCGCAGCAAGGACTATTCCAACATCGCGCGCGCCTACCGCCCGGGCCACGCCGACATCACCTACGACCTGAAATACGGTTTTCGCGATTACCGCGGCGGCGGACGCAGTTCCGCTCGCGAAACAGCCATGCGCGTCGCCGCCGGCGCCATTGCCCGCAAGGTCCTCGGCGGCAGCGTGCTTATCCGTGGCGCGCTGGTCCAGATCGGCCCCCATGCCATCAACCGCGCCCACTGGAACTGGCACACGATCTCCACCAACCCGTTCTTCTGCCCCGACGCCCAGGCCGCCGCGGAATGGGAAATCTACCTCGCCGGAATCCGCAAAGCCGGTTCCTCCATCGGCGCCATTGTCGAAATCGTCGCCGACGGCGTCCCCGTCGGGCTCGGCGCGCCCATCTACGCCAAACTGGACGCCGACCTCGCCGCCGCCCTGATGAGCATCAATGCCGTCAAAGGCGTCGAAATCGGCGATGGTTTCGCCGCCGCCACGCTGCACGGCGCGGAAAATGCCGACCGCATGCACATGCAGGGCGACCGCGTCGTCTTCGAAACCAACCACGCCGGCGGCATCCTCGGCGGCATCTCCACCGGCCAGCCCGTCGTCGCCCGTTTCGCGGTCAAACCGACCAGCTCCATCCTGACGCCCGTCTCCACCGTCGCCAGCGACGGCACGGACACCGAAATCGTCACCAGCGGCCGCCACGACCCGTGCGTCGGCATCCGCGCGGTCCCGGTCGGTGAGGCCATGATGGCGTGTGTTCTGGCGGACCATCTGCTGCGCCACCGCGCGCAGAACCCCTCCGCCCCGACCGAAGCGCGCGTTCCGGTGTAGACATGCAACCGGGGACAGCGAAGTTCCCCGCCATTGCGCGCGGCGGCGGCTGCTCACAAGATTGTGAGTATGTGCAGCATTGCATCTTCTGCATGATCACCACGGGCAACCGGATGTTTGATGTCAACCGAAATGATTGAATTCGAAACCTTGCTGCAGGCGATCGGCCGTCCCTTGTGGATGGCGCGATTGCGCGACATCCGCACCGGGTGCACGACGAGCTACGCGGGCCGCGCGCTGGCGCGCCACCATACCCTTGAATTGCTGCTCGACCGCATGCTGCGTACCGGCGGTAATCCCGCCAGCA